>WGCQ01000087.1 GCA_015493765.1 Deltaproteobacteria bacterium | reverse complement strand
CTTGCATTTAGGGTGTTTTGTCCCTTTCGGGACGTTTGACAGGGCGACCGCGGTGGTCAAACAGCGCGCGCGGGGTTTAACCCCACAGACCTTTGGTGGTGGAACAGGTCTGTCCCCGGACCTGGACTTGGCTCGGCGTGCCGGCGGGGGAGGGCCCATGCGTTAGCCCGCCCTGCGTCCTGGCGCCCGACCGTGGCCGTGGCCGTGTGCGGCCGGCATCCTGCCGGCCTTTCCGTGACCGTGGCCGTCGTTATATTTCACACCACAAGATTTGTCCTGTGATGTAACACATTAAATTCACACAATATTCGCAGGTGTGGGTGTAAACCCGCCCTGAATTTACCATCAAATCAACACCCTCATCCCGGAGGCGGTTGAAAAAGCCAGCGCTCCAACGGAAACCCTGTAATACCCTCGGCCTCGCCTGCTTGTAATCCAGGCCGCTTTCAGCGCGAGTTTACCTAATTTCGTTCTCTAATTTTGGGGATTACGAAAGTTTGCCAACACCAATTTTTTTTGCTATCCTTCGGGCATCGAATTCTCTTTTCCCGAGGGAGAGGCATGGCGGATTTAAAAGGACTCCGGATCGGAGAAAAATTTGCTGGACGTTACAGGATTGTAGAGGTTATAGGCGAAGGCCCCAACGGTAAGGTTTACAAGGCCTTAGACCTTGCCCTGGATATACCGGTTGCTGTAAAAGTAATCAATCCTGGACTGTTTACTGGCGAATTTGCTCAGATAAACATGATCCGCTTGTATCGTGCAAGGGCGTATAAAAATCCTGCAATACTGGAAATCCTGGAAGTCCAGCCTGACGGGCCTGCCCCGTTCGTTACATCATCCCTGGCCCAGGGACTCAGCCTGCGCCAGGTCATGGATTTTCACCATGAAACGGGGGAGGCCTTTACGGTTATGAAGATTCGCTCTTTCATGGAACGCGTCTTCGACGGCATGAAATTCATACACAGCATGGGAGTACACGGCAATATCAAGCCGGAAAATATATTTATCCTTAGCACGCACCTGACCATAGCCGACCCTTATTATATCGTTGAAAGGCGCTTGAAAGAGGGTGAGGAAATCCCGCTGACGGACTTTTACAGGCCGCCGGAACAGTTATCTGAACCCCATAAGGATTACAAGGCGTCGGACATCTATTCACTGGCCCTGGTAATCGGCGAGCTGGTCAGCAACAGCCCTGTGAAACCCGGGATCCCTTTAAGTGAACAAACACCACGGTTGACGTCCCGTTTTGACCCAACATTCATGCGTGCCACGCTGCAGGACCCGCACCAACGCCATGAAACCATTGACGAATTCGCAAACGAGATATTCGATGCCCTGGCCGCAGTGGAACAGGAGGGCATGTGGGAACGCAAACACCATGAAACCGGGTCTTTCAAGGCGGTAAAAGTCCCTGAAGGAGAGGGTGTAAGCGTTGAGAAAATTGATGAGGAAGCCACCACCGGGGCCACCGAAACCGGGACTGCGGAGGAAGAGCCGGACAGGAAGGGCACGGAACGCGTGTACCCGCTGGCGGAAACCGAGGCCATCGAAGCAAAACCTGTACGGAAAGAGGAAAAGCCCAAACAACAGGAGCAGGTTGAGCCTCCAGTCGAAACGAAACAGGAAGAGCCCGTGCAGGAAAAACCGCAGGAACCAGGGCCTGTTGAGGCCGAGGAGCCCCAAAAACCTGCTATCGAGGAACAGGTAACAGAACCGGAACCCAGGGAACCTGAACCCCCCGTTGAACAGCAAAAAGAGGGTGAGGAACCTGAGGCGGCGGCAGAACAGACCGTGGCTCAGGAAGAAGAGGAGGCCGAGCCAGTCATTTTAGAGGCCTCGGAAAAAACGGACAGGTTGCCTGATGAGGAATTTGGTACATACGATGATATGGAGGAAGAGGAAAAAACCGAGGTAATCGTCCGCGGCAAGATACCCCTGGAACGGAAACCCACGGAAGATAAAGGCACGGAAGATGAGAGTTTCCCCAAAGTACCTCCCGAGGCCATGGAAGAGATCGAAGAGATAGACGAAATCGAGGAGATGCCGGATATAGAGGAAGTTGAAGAGGTCGATGATGTCGAGGAACTGAACGAAGAGGAAATGATCGAGGCCCCGGGCATAGAGACCGAGGCCGTGGAGATGGAGGAGGAACCGCAGGATATCCCGGTGCAGTCCGTGAAAGAGGTCGAACAGGTGGCCGGTGAGAAGATTACATCAGAAAAGATGGCCGGATTCGACAAGGTCACCAGCGGGCCACCACCAAAGAAGGCCTCGACCGAAAAGACGTACCTGTGGATCGGTATAGGCGTTGCAGTGCTGGTGATCATCCTGGCAATCGTGTTTTCAGGGGGCAAAAAGGAGGGTAAAAAGGGCTCCAAGTCTGCCAAAAAGACACCGGCAGTGGCTGCTGTGAAAAAAGACGCCTACATCGCCAGGGATGCAAAAAAGATTGCAACAGATGCATCCCGGAAAAATATAAAGGATACGGCTGTGAAGGCCATGGCAAAGGCCGACGCCAAGGTCACAAAGGATATCAAGAAAATCAAAGATATACGCAAACCCAAAACCGACGTCACCAAACCACCAAAGAAGCAGGCACAGAAACAAGCACCAAAACAACCCCCGAAACCTGCACGCAAGCCCGGATTCATCTATGCTGCGGACCTGACATGTCCTGCGGGCATGGCAAAGATCGTGCTGAAAAAAGAGGCCCAGGACAAGCCCGGTTTGAAATTGACCAGACTGGCCTACTGCATCGATCGTTACGAGTACCCGGGCAAGGGCAAGATGCCCATGGGCAACGTGAGCATGGGCAAGGCCGCCACAATATGCAAACACCACGGCAAGCGCCTGTGCAGCACTGCGGAATGGCGACGTGCATGCGGGCCTAAGTACCCGTACGGTAACACCTTCCGTGAAGGGGCGTGCAACGTGGCAGCCAGCGACGGGACCCCACACACGATCGCGCCGTCGGGCATGTACGACAAGTGCAAGAGCCCTTACGGCGTGTATGATATGGTGGGCAACGTGGAGGAATGGACCACGGCCAGGCGGCTGTACGGTGGCACCGTGGCGACCATGGGTGAAGCCACGACCTGCTCGCGCAGTACAAAACGATTCCTGCCCAACCGGTACAGTGGATTTCGTTGCTGTGCAACCCCCACCAGGAAAACCGGCAAGTGATAGACCGTTACTCAACCCCGGAACTGACAGATTGCTGGTCGCATGAACGCAGGTTCGAGTTGTTCGTGCGCGTGGAGGCCTTGTACCTGAAGGCATTGGAGTCCCAGGGCATGGTCCCAAAGGGCACGGGCGACCGGCTGTTGACCCTGAATATCCGGTCCGACGAGGTCACGCGGCTGGAACAGGAGACCGGACACGAGGTGGTGGCATTTATCAAGGCCTGCGAGGCCAGGGCTGGCCAGGCCGCACGCTTCATACACTTCGGACTCACGTCATCCGACGTAATGGACACGGTCTTTTCCCTGCAACTGCAGGAGGCGACAACCTTTGTGCAACAGGAACTGGACAAGGTGATCGACCTGTTGGCAGGACTGGCCTTAAAGTACAAAGATACGCCCATGATCGGCAGGACCCATGGGATACATGCCGAACCCGTGACCTTCGGATACGTGATGCTGGGCTATTACAACGAATTCAAACGCCAGGCCGGACGGCTGACCGCTGCAAAGGACGGCTGTGCTGTGGGCAAACTGGCCGGCGCAGTGGGCACCCACGTGCACAGCAGCCCCGGGATAGAGGAATCCGTGCTGGCTGCCTTGGGCCTGCGTGCGGAACCTGCCGCGACCCAGGTCGTTGCCAGGGACCGCTACGCTAACCTGTTCGGTGTGCTGGCAGGCCTGGGCGGGTCGATCGAACGCCTGGCCGTTAACCTGCGCCACATGCAGCGCACCGAGGTATCCGAGGCGTACGAGCCCTTCGGTGCCAAACAGGCGGGCAGTTCGGCCATGCCCCACAAGCGCAATCCCGTTCTGCTGGAAAACATCACGGGCCTGTCCCGGCTGTTGCGGTCGTATGCAATGGCGGCATTCGAAAACCAGGCCCTGTGGCACGAGCGTGACATCAGTCACTCGTCCGTGGAGCGGGTAATCGGGCCGGACGCCACCACGGTGGGCCACTTCGCATTGCGCAGGCTGGGCCGCATACTGCAAAACCTGGATGTGGACCCCGCAAGGATGCGCCGGAACATGGATGCAAGCCAGGGACTGTGGGCATCCGAATGCGTTTTGCTGGCCCTGGTAAAGGCGGGTTTGATGCGCAACGAGGCCTACGGAATCGTGCAGGCCGCGGCCAAACGGGCGATTGCGGAGCGCAGGCCCTTTGTGGATGTGTTGAAACAGGACGAACGGGCCGTGCAACTGCTGGGCAGCGACGGACTGGACGCGTGTTTCGACCTCGGGCACGTATTCAGGCATATCGATGCATTGTACAAACGCTCAGGCCTCACTTAGGGGGATGAAATGACGCAACAAAACAAGGAATTGTACCAGGGCAAAGCAAAGGTCGTGTACAGCACGGATGACCCGGACGTGCTGTTGATGCACTTCAAGGACGATGCCAGCGCATTCAATCGCAAGAAACTGGGTACGATCGTGGACAAGGGCCGCATGAATTGCACCATGTCAGCCACCTTGATGCGCCTCATGGACGGGGCGGGCATCCCCACGCACTTCATTGATCAGGCCGGTCCCACGGACATGCTGGTGCGCAGGCTCGAGATGTTCCCGGTGGAGGTGGTGATCCGCAACATCGTGGCAGGCAGCCTTGCGCGTCGCCTGGCCATACCCGAGGGCACGCCGCTAAGTAAGCCGCTGTGCGAATTCTATTACAAATCCGACGAACTGGACGATCCCCTTGTGCTCGTGGACCACATCGTGGAATTCGGCTGGGCCACGGCCGAGCAAACCCGGGAAATGCGCATGCTGGCCCTGCATATAAATGACGTACTGAAGGCGTTTTTCGAACAGGTGGGCCTGACCCTGGTGGACTTCAAACTGGAATTCGGCCTGTACCATGGACGGATCCTGTTGGGCGACGAACTTTCGCCTGACGGCATGCGACTGTGGGACAAGGAAACCGGCAAAAAAATGGACAAGGACCGGTTCAGGCTGGACCTGGGCGGCGTGGAAGAGGCCTACCAGGAGGTGCTGAAACGCGTGCAAACAGGTGCCGAAGGCCATGAATGAACCGAATAAAATCAGGGTGTTGGGCGCAATAGGCCTGCCTGCGCTGGAGGATGTGGAGCCGCTGCACAGGGTGATGCGCATGGAGGGATTCATGCCCGTGGCCCTTGAACGCATCCCCGGGGGTTATCCCTTTGTGGAGTACGAAAAATGCGATGTGATCCAGGTCCCTGCAGCAGGGCCTTTTTCGGCCATCCTGGTCTTTGAGCACCCACACCGGGTGTTTGCACGGGCCGTGGAACTGTCCAGGGTCACCACGGGCCGCGTGCTGGCATTTCGGGCTACTGGCAAGCGGCCTGACTGCCTGAAATTGTACGCAGATGGCCGCATTGTGATGAAACTGGGTCCGGATGATGATGACGAAACCGGGTTGCTGGCCAGGGAATCGGAGCCGGACGAGGTGGCACGGGCCATGGATGCCATGGGCGTACTGGCACCAGGCGAAGATGGCGACCCGTGGCAGGTAGCAAGGGCACTGGGTGTGCCGGACATCTACAGGTTCGAACAGGCAAAAGCCCTGCAAGGCGCCCGGCACATGGTGTTTTTGAGTATGGATAGTCCTATTGTATGAGCAGGTGAAGAATGCTGGTTGAAGTAATGGTGACATTGAAACCGGACGTCCTGGATGCCCAGGGCCGCCAGGTAAAAAACGCACTGAGGACCCTCGGCTTCAACGAGGTCAATGACTGCCGTGTGGGCAAGGTGATCCTGTTGGATATGGACACGGACGACTGGGAAAAGGCACGGGTGCGTGCCGCCCGGATGGCCGAACGCCTGCTGGCGAACACGGTGATCGAGGACTTTATTGTCAGGCGGCACGAAAAATGAAACAACCAAGGTTCGACATCATCCAGTTTCCGGGAACGAACTGCGACCGTGACACGTTTCGCGCGGTCTCGGTGATTGCCGGGGCCAGGGCCAGGTTCGTATTCCACAAGGAACGTACGCTGCCACCTGCGGACGTGGTGGTCCTGCCAGGCGGTTTTTCATACGGTGACTACCTGCGTAGCGGCGCAATCGCCAGGTTTTCGCCGATCATGGAGGACGTGGTGCGCTTTGCGCAGGCCGGCGGCATCGTGGTGGGCATATGCAACGGTTTCCAGGTCCTGCTGGAGGCCGGTCTGCTGAAGGGTGCGCTGATCCGCAACACCAGCGGCGTGTTTATTTGTAAATATGTAAACGTATCCGTGGAGCGCAGGGATACGGCCTTGACGCGTGCCGTGCCACCGGACAGGCGGTTCTTGCGCATACCCATCGCCCACGCGGACGGCAATTTCCAGCCGCCGGCGGATATGCTCGCCGAACTGGAGGCCAAGGGCCTGGTCCTGTTCAGGTACGTGGACGAGGCAGGCCAGCCGACCGGTGATGCCAACCCGAACGGCTCGGCCAACAACATCGCGGGTATCATGAACGAGGCGGGCAACGTGTTCGGATTGATGCCCCACCCGGAGCGTGCGGACGAGGCGGCCTTGGGGTCCACGGATGGGCAATACCTGATAGAATCCTTGATAAGGTCTGTGTGATGATGGATACAAAAGACTTGGCCCTTAAGTTGGGGCTTACAGAGGAAGAATTCGAGCGTGCAGTGCATTTGACGGGCCGGGAACTGACCATGGAGGAGGTTGCAGTGTACTCGGCCATGTGGAACGAGCACGTTTCCTACAAGTCCAGCCGGCGCTACCTGAAGACGCTGCCCACCAGGGGCGAGGCAGTGGTGCTGGGCCCGGGCGAGAACTCCGGCGTGGTGTCCATTGGCGACGGATGGCTGGCCGCATTCAAGATGGAGAGCCACAATCACCCGTCGTACATCGAGCCGTTTCAGGGCGCTGCAACCGGTGTGGGCGGAATCCTGCGCGACATATTCACCATGGGCGCCAGGCCCATCGCATCCATGGACAGCCTGCGCTTCGGTGCGGTTGACCACCCCAAAACGCAATTCCTGGCCAGCGGCGTTGTACACGGGATTTCGGCCTACGGGAACTGCGTAGGCGTGCCAACCGTGGGCGGTGAACTGGATTTTGACCCCACGTACGACGGCAACATCCTGGTAAACGTGTTCACGCTGGGCGTAATGCCAAAGAAGCGCCTGTTCACGGCCCAGGCACGCGGCATTGGCAACGCTGTGATCTACATGGGTTCGCCCACGGGCAGGGATGGGATCGGCGGTGCGATCATGGCCAGCCACACGTTCGAGGGCGACAGCGAGGGCAAAAAGCCGACCGTACAGGCCGGTGATCCGTTCATGGAAAAGCTGATCATGGAGGCCACGCTGGAACTGATGGAGGCCGGGCTGGTGCAGGCGGTCCAGGACATGGGTGCGGCCGGGCTGACATGCTCGACCTTTGAGATGGCGCACAAGGGCGGCGTGGGCATGGCGATCGACCTGAACAATGTGCCAAAGCGGGTCGAGGGGATCAGCGCGATCGAACTGCTGTTGTCCGAATCCCAGGAACGCATGCTGGTGGTCTCGCCCAAAGGCAGGGAGGCCGAGGTCCTGGGCATCCTGGAGAAATGGGGCGTGCCTGCCGCGGTAATCGGCCACATCCAGGATGAGCAGGTTGTCAGCATGACGTGGAAGGGCCGGGAGGTTGTGCGACTGTCGCCCGATTGGGTGGTGGGTGACGCACCCCTGTATAACAGGCCCACTGCTGACCCGTTGGTGCTGGCAAAACGCAGGGCACCGGTGGACATGCCGGAAATCACTGCAAACGAGGCCTTCGAGGCCGTGGTCAGCCACCCATCGATTAGGTCCGGGGCGTGGGTATGGCAGCAATACGACCACATGGTGGGTGCCGCAACGGTACTGCCACCTGGCGAGGGCGATGCAGCGGTGGTCCGGGTGAATGAAAAAGCGCCCGGCGGCCTGGCCATGAGCGTGGACGGGGACCAGGACGTGACCTGGCTGGACCCGCAGACCGGGGGCTACAACTGCGTGGCCGAATCCGCGCTGAACTGTGCGGTTACAGGTGCAAAACCCATTGCCCTGACCAATTGCCTGAACTTCGGCAACCCTGAAAAGCCCGAGGTGATGCTGGAATTCGCGCAGGCCGTCAAGGGCATCGCACGGGCGTGCACGGATTTCCATATCCCGGTTACCGGCGGCAACGTCAGCCTGTACAACGAGAGCAACGGGGTGTCGATCAAGCCCACGCCCACGATTGCGGTGGTGGGAGTGCTGGACGACGTGGCAGATGCCGTGCCCATGGCCATCCGGGACAAGGACTTGCGCCTGGCCATGGTGGGCGATGAACGCCGGACCATGGCAGGGTCGCTGTTGCAGCGGCTCAAAGCCCCGCACCTGGGCGGCACACCCGTGCAGGCGAATCCCGAATTGCACAACAACCTGATGCATTTCTTGCAGGCAGCGGCATCCCGGCACATGCTGGCCGCGGCGCACGACATATCCAAGGGCGGACTGGCCGCGGCACTGTTCGAGATGGTGCAGGCCGGAGGATTCAGGTACGGCCTGAAGGCGACCCTGCCCGGAGGCATGGGAGGACCGCCCATGGTGCAACTGTTCGGCGAAGGGCCCAGCCGGGTAATCATAACGTATTACCTGGAGTATGAAAACGCCTTGTTCGACCTGGCTACGCAATTCAAACTCGATCCCGTATTCCTGGGCGAGACCATGGCAGACCTGTTTATCATCGAACCGTTTTTGTCCTATACCTTGCAGGAACTAACAGTTTTGACCAAGGGATAGTGCAAGATCAATGACAGATGGGAACTTTATGGCCACGAAAACGTGGAATGGGGTTTTCCGGCTCTAATCCAACAAAAATTCCGAATTTTTACCCCGGCAGGGTCGTTTAAGATCCGTATTCCGTGGCCGAGTCCGTTGGCCGTGGCCGTGGCCGTTGGCCGTGTGATCCCGGTGAAAACGAAAGCCGTGGAGCGCAGGCGGCCTCGCCTGCTTGTTTCGCGGGCGTCCCGCCTGCCTTTCCGTGACCGTTGGCCCTGGCCGATGGCCGTTGGTCGTGTACACATGATTATCCGTGGTCGCACATGAAAATCTTGCGTTTTCGTTTTTGTGCGATTGAAACCGGGCGGGTTTAGAACCCTCCCCTACGAATTCCCCACCACCACACAAGGCGTGCCGACTTTGGCCCTGACGACCGGCCCCTTATCCCT
>WGCQ01000086.1 GCA_015493765.1 Deltaproteobacteria bacterium | reverse complement strand
GTCTCGGTCAACGGCCACGGAAATGCCGACTCCCGAATTTAGTCAGGTAATTTGGGATTTGGGTCCCGGATTGCATAATCCGCCCTGATCCATTACCATCCCCTTACGTGAGGATTGAAATCATCCAAGACTTCGATTACGTGCATGCCATCAAATTCCTTGAATCCAGGCATAACGCAGTAATCGAAAACCCTGAAAACGAGGCAATCATCCTTACGTCACACCCGCGTGTCATCACCATGGGCAAACGCACCGAGCCCTCCGAGGTACTCATTGAACGCTGGTCACGGTTGTTTGAAGGGGTGGGCCTGTATTTTACCCCAAGGGGCGGAGGCGCAACATTTCATTATCCTGGCCAGGAAGTGATTTATCCTGTTTTGTCCCTGGAACGCAGGGGGGTGTCCGTTCATCGGTACATTGAAATCATGGCCGAATCAGCCAGGGTAGTACTGGAGGGCATGGGTGTGCATTCCTGCTGGGACCCCTTGCATCCCGGCCTGTACGTACAAAAACGAAAGATAGCGTCCATAGGGCTGCGCATATCCAGGGGTGTCACCAGCCATGGCATGTCCATAAACATCATGGCTGACCCCGGCGGCTTCGGCATGATATATCCTTGTAAGGCCCCTGGCCTGGAGGTTGTATCGTTCCAGGAGGTGACGGGGGAGATACCCGTAAGATGGTCCGTAGCACAGGCAGTGGCAAGGGAACTGGTCACCAGGCTCGATAAAATCCGGCTGAAACAGGCCTGTCAACATTGATGGAATCGTAAAAACTCCGATTTTGGTCTTTCTGACATCTGTAACCCTTTGACTCTATTAGGGATAGTTTTTTTGATTTTGATTTATCGCCAGTCCATCAACATTAAATAAAAGTGACCAGAATCGTAACAAGTATCAATCGAGGTTCCCTTACTCTTGCCATGGATTCAGCAATCCTGTATAAAACATACATGACGCGTGATGCATCTACACAACCGAATACCATTGAATCAATCGAGACTTCCATTGCAAGGCACCCTGTCCGCACGCTCCTGATAGCCCTGTTCATTACGTTGATTGCCGGCGGTATAGCGCTTCAACTGCCCATTGTCACCTCGCGCAAGGCCCTCTTTCCACAGGACACAAAGGTGCTGGTCCGCCTTAACCGTTTCCTGAAAGAATTTGGTTCCGGCTCTGATCTCATGGTGGTTATCAAGGGCGCCCCGGTACCGGTACTGAAGCAATTCGCCACACAGTATGCCAGGCGCGTGCAAAAATTACCCGATGTACGCGAGGCCACGGAACGCCTGGACACGGATTTCTTTTTCAAGCACTCATACTTGATGATCCCCGCATCCATGCTGGGTCAGCTTCGACAATGGGTGGCCAAAAACGAAAAGGTCATAAAGGTTCCGGGGACAATCACGCTAAAACAGGCATTGGACAGGATCAATAAATGGTTGGATGACCCACCGGATTTCTCCGTGGGTAAGTTGGATATGAAGGCTGCAAAACAGGGTTTGAATCGGGCCGACTTTGTATTATCGCAATGGTTACGGTGGGTTACTGCGACCAGACAGCCAAAATCCATCCCGTGGGAACGCCTGACAAACCGGCCTGAGGCGGAACGCTTCCTGAGGGGCGGCGGATACTTCATGTCCCACGACGACAAGTTCCTGGTCATGCTGGTAACGCCCAATAACACGTCCGAGGAATTCAGCGTGCTGGACCCGTTCATACGGGGGGTGCGCAGGATTGGCAACGAATTGCGCGCCGAGTACAAAAAACAAGGAAAACCCGTTCCAACCATCGGATTTACTGGCCTGCCCGCGATTGAACACGAGGAATACAAGGCAATCCGTGCGGACATCAGGCTGATCGTGGTGACCGCCGGGATCTTTGTGCTGTTTTTGATCCTGTTCTGGATGCGCTCATGGCGCAGGGCCTTGGTGATTTTCATTCCCATGGGCCTTGGGACGATATGGAATGCCGCGCTCACCCTGGGCACCGTGGGGCACCTGACCCTGATAACGGCAGGCTTCACCGCGATCCTGTTTGGCATGGGTGTGGATTACGGCATATTCATGAGTTCCAGGATCAGTGAGGAGGTAGCCAAGGGCCTCGAATTGCCCATTGCCATAGGCAGGGGTGCAGCGGCATCAACCAGGGCGCTGGTGACTGCGGGCGGTGCCACGACTTTGATCTTTGCATCCCTGTATTTCGTCCGGTTCAAGGGTTTTTCGGAACTGGGGCTGGTGGCTGCAACCGGTGTATTCATGGTGCTGCTTGCCACGTTCAGCGTCTTGCCTGCCGTGTATGCGCTATTAAAACCCCCGGTCGAGGTAAAGGCCAAAAACGAACAGGACCTGCCGATTCCAAAGCCAAAATGGCAACCCTCGTGGTGGATGTCCCTGGCGATAGTAATAGTGGGCCTGTCCACCGCCACCTTGGGCGTATGGAAGGGACACAAACTACCTTTTGATTACAATGTGTTAGCCCTGCTGCCAAAGGACTCGGAGGCGGCCAGGTACCAGAAACTGCTGGTAAAAAAATCCGATTTTCAGCCCGAAGTGATCATTTTTACGGCCCCGAATATCGAAAAGGCACGCGAAATCACTGCCAAGGCAAAACAATGCCCGAGCCTGTCCAGTGTACAATCCATCGTGGACTTGTTTCCCAGGGATATAAAGGCCCGCCTCGACCTGGCCCACAAGATAGGCGCCAGGGTGGCTGCTTCAGGCGTGGTTTCCGTGTTACAACAGCAACCGGATGTGAATCTGACACCACAGGATGCGAAACGCCTTGCCGCAACACTGGACAAGGCAGCGGACCTGGTGGACGACTTTGAGGACCAGGCGTTTTCTACGGGTCACAAAGCCCTGGTTTCCGGACTGGAACGCAGTCGCAACATCCTGAAAAAACTATCCGGGTTTGCGAAAAAAGACCCCAAACGTTTTGCAACACGCACATCCGCGTTGTTCAACCTGATGCTCCACAGCGCACGCAAGGTGGCAACCATGTTGTCCGACTGGCAGCATGCCGTACCCATGACCCCACAGGACCTGCCCGCCTCTTTGCGAAATCGCTTTTTCTCAAAAGACGGCAAGGAAGTGGCGGTCTATGCGTATCCGCGTAAATCCGTATATGACATGCATAATCTTGACCACTTGATGAATGACGTCTATGGCATCAGCAAAAGCGCCACAGGGTTTCCAACGACCCACCAGGTATTTTCCAGGATGGCGGTAAACAGTTTCAAGCAAGGTACGTTGTGGGCACTGATCGTGGCACTATTGTGGATTTTGTTATCGGTACGCAGCCTGCGCGGCTTCATAGTGGCGGCAATTCCGCTGTTGGTGGGTGAAGGGTGGCTGATGGGCATCATGTGGGCATTCGGCATTAAATACAACTATGCAAACATCGTTGCCGTACCCCTGGTCATGGCCCTGGCCGTGGATTACGGCGTGTGGTTTGCACATCGCAGGCGTGAACTAATCAATTTGTCCGCCTGGGTGGCTGGTGCCGCCGCTGCCAGGGCGATCATGCTGGCAGCCGGGACCACGCTGGCAGGGCTCGGTGCAATCATGATGGCAAGTTATCGTGGCGTAGCCTCCATGGGCCAGGCCATCACCATAGGCCTGGTGGCTTGCATAATAGCGGCCCTGGTGCTGGCGCCTGCAATCGATCAACTCTTTTGGAGGTCAAAGTAATGATTAACAAACGTATTCTCGCCATTTTATTCGTGGTACTACTGGGCATACCCGGGTTTGCCGATCCCCAGGCAACCAAGGATGCACCCGCCCTGGTTGTGTGCTACACAGCGGGCAGCGTGAATCGACGCCAGGCCAAAAAGGCAACTACATCCATGCTCACGGTCATGGAACGACTTGCAGGGATACCCATTGGCACTTACCAGGGTAAATTCACATCGAAAACACAGGAATGCCTGGACTTGCTGAAGGACAAGGGGACCCATTTTATCAGTCCGACCCTGGGCTTTTTCCTGAAATACCGCAAACAATACCACCTGAGGCCCGTGGCCTTCCCCAAGGTCCATGGCAGGACCCAGGACCGCTGGTACATAATAGTCCGCAAGGGGGCTTACACGGACATCCAGTCATTGAAGGGCAAAACAATCGGCGGGCCGCTGGTTGAAGATGCTGAATTTCTAAGGCGCATTGTATTCAAAAATAAAATAGACCCGGCAAAGTTTTTCATATTGAAACATTCCAGCAGGGCACTGAGGGCCTTGCGTCGCCTGGCAAGGGGCAAACTGGATGCCGTGATCGTTGACCAGCAGCAATACGATGCCCTGCCTTCCCTGCCGTTTGCCAAGGATTTTACCGTGGTCTTCAAGTCCGATCCCATGCCTGTGCCGTCAATCCTGGCCGTGGGCAAACGTACGACCAAAAAGGATGTGCGTTTGTTTACCAAGGCCCTGTCGGGTTTTTGCAAGGACCCCAAGGGTAAGCCGTTTTGTGACCTGTTCGGCATAGACACCTTCGTACCAGCGAAAAAGGATGTCTATCACCAGGTCGAAGCCCTATGGAATGCTGGCAATAAAAAATAAGGGTTTTGATTTGATGGCAATTTCAGGGCGGGTTCAGAACCCGCCCCTACGAATATTGTGTAAATTCAGTGTGTTACGAAACAAAATGGATTGCGCATTGTGTAATACAATGACTTTACACACACTCAGGCCGCCTGCGCTCCACGGTCACGGCCAACGGCCACAGCCACTGAATTCTGGCTTCGGG
>WGCQ01000085.1 GCA_015493765.1 Deltaproteobacteria bacterium | reverse complement strand
TAACGGAATCAACGGCGCTGGTCAGGCCCGCCTTGTCGGTCACGATCAGGTTTATCACGTAGTCGCCCGCCACGTCCGGTGTAAACATGGCCTTGGCCTGCTTGTCCGTACCGCTGTCAAACCGGGCCGTGCTCTTGTCAGGCTTGGACAGGAAGTACCACTGGTAGGTGATCTCGTCGCCATCCGGGTCGCTGCTGCCAGTACCGTCCAGCGTAACCTTCTGACCCACCGGCACCTGACGGTCCTTGCCCGCATTCGCAACAGGCGGGTGGTTGATATCCTTTGCCGTGATCGTAATTTCCACGGGCTCACTATAAAAATACCCATCATATACAGTTAGTTGTACGGTATATTTACCGACCTTATCCGCGAAAAAGGATTCCGCCTGCAGGTTATTGGACTGCATTTTTGCCTTGCTTCCGGGAGGAACGTCCAGCATCTTCCAAAAATACTGCAGGTCCGCACCTTCAGGGTCACTGCTGGTGGACCCGTCCAGGAGTACCCAGTTGCCCACCTTAACATCTGCGGACTGGGTAGTGATCACTGCAGTGGGTGCAGTGTTCTTTTTGGCTGGTTTACATCCGACTACACTGACCATGGTCAGGGCTAAAATCGCTGTCTGGACCACAAAGAACTTTTTCGACATTTCGTCCTCCTAACAAACGTAGACAAAAAATTAATACGTTTTTGACTTGACCTTGTCAAGAAAAAAGTCAGGAAATGTTTAGATAAATTTTTTATATTAAAATTATTTTAATTGTCATTGATGGTTTTGTGCTATCCTTCTATGAGATATATGTATATGGCAAATAAGGATTTTTCCTCGACTACTTGTCACAGCGACTGAATACGGCGGCCACTGGGTTCAGGTCACGGCCAGTCAAATTGATAGATGATCCGACCACTGCGTGAGCCGCCATTATCCGCGTCATTGGCGTCGAAAGAGCCGCTCCATGCATGCAAATGCCCGGCCTTCCACAGGGTAACAATGAAATCCGTGGAGTCGGTGACATCGCAGTTGTCCCAGTAATCCACACGGATAATGTAGTGGCCAACGGGCGGTGTACCGGCGTAAAAGATATTTTCGTTGTTGATATTGTCTATGCCGCACGCGGCATTGGAATCTATATCAAGTGTCCCGCCGCTGGGCGTCTTGCACGCTGGTTGGTTCGGCTGGGGATGCCAGTTGATACCGCCGCATCCGTAATAGATGTCATCACCACTCGGCTCCTGCAGGTGCAGATCAACGTCCGTTGGCGTATTCCACAGCACAGAAACCTGCAACGGCCCACCGCCGGCCTCCAGGATCTTCAGCCCCCTGTACGCAAGTTCGCCCCACGTTCCGTCAGTCTCCCTGGCAATCACGTAGATCGTCAACGGCGACGTCTTGTATTTTTGCCGCAACACCAGGACGATACGGCTTTGCGTGCTGCTGCCGGACAGGGGCACCTGCCAAAACCCGGGCTTGCCCTTGAATCCGATGTACAGCGTGCCCGGTTTGGATTTGTAATTCGAAAAATGTGCACTGAAAAAGCCCGCGCCTCCGGATATAAAGGATGCGCCGTTCATGGCCGTAAATTTTGTTTTAATACCGTTTGGGTTCGATTTGCAGTCAGGAAACGCCTTTGCGTAAAACTTGGCCTTCGTGCTGATCATGCGCAATATGAAGGTGGTTTTTTCCACATCATCAGGAGTCCCCAGGTTGTCGTAATCCACCTGGTTGCATGGCGCTGTCTTTTTCTTGCATTCGCCATCCACACAGGCCTCGTCCCAGGCACACTCGCTGGAATCAGTACACGAATAACACTTACCCGTGGCCTTGTTGCACTTCTGTCCCTCCGGTCGCCTGTAACAGTCCGCATCGCTCTTGCACGGAAACTTCTGGATACACCGCCAGTTTGGACCACAGTAAAAATCAGGACCGAACTTGCTGGCACAATACGTGTTAGTGCTGCATTTTGCAGGGTCATCCTCGCATTTGCCCGTGGAGGCATTGCACACCTTGCCGGTCATGCACCCGGTGCACACGCAGTTCTGATTTTCACACATCCCCTTTGTATTACACGTGTAGCCATCAGGACAATCCGGTTTCCCCGGCCCACACGGTATGGTCTGGGAGCAGTTAATACCGGACACATCAACCCCTGGGTCGGATTTTGGCTTTACCGCATCCCTGGCATCACCAGTATCGCCCTGTGCAACTGTCGTATCGACGACGCTGTTGTCCATTGACCTCACATCTGACCTCACATCGCCGGCCCCATCCCCAAGCATGACATCGCCCACAGAACCATGGCCCGTAGTCTTGCCTCCGCAAGACATGAACAATGCCAGCACCAAGCCCAAAGCAAGGTATGACCATTCGCGCATATTTCCTCCGGCAATCCGTCCTTTAACAGGTTATAAAATCTGCAAAAAAATGCAAGCGGAATGTCCCAACCCAAATTACCTGTCAAATTATGGTGGACTCGTAATAAATCAAAACCAGCAAACACACATCTAATAAAATCAAATGGTTAGATCGACCCAAATGCTCAAAATAGGACTTTTTACGAATCCGTAAAATTATCAAAAAATTCCACCTAAAACCGGTTCGGAAGTTGTATAATGTATTTGGGAGGCGGTGATGCTCAAAAAGACTGTATTTTTGATCGCGGTTCTAATTGCGGTTCGAGCCTGGGCCAGCGACCCCCGATTGGCCAGATATACGGATGACCCCAACAAGGTCGTCTGGTTCCTGATCATTTCTGACACCCACGTGGGTGAAAAGGTGGATGGAGGCGACCAGGATACGGTAAACCTGAACTGGGTACTGGGTGAGGCCTATACGCACATCAATCCTGCCGTGATATTCAACACGGGGGACCTGGTGGATGCCACGAACGGCGGGCTCATTCCCACGGGCCAACACGACGAGGAGTGGCGTACATACCAGAACATCCTGATGGACAACAACATGACCTTTGACCAGTACGTGGACATGCCCGGCAACCATGACCAGTACTCGGACAAGGGACTGAAACACTTTCTGAAATACTCCATTAGCGGCCAGTACGACGGCAAAACCCAGCACAACGTAATCCGGGATTACGGATTCGGCAAATACCAGTTCATAACAACCGCAACCTGTGGAAACGACGGTGCGCCCTGGCCTGCGGACAATGCCAGCCTGGACAGCGGTGAGATTAAATTCATTACCGATGCCCTGAAGCATGACCAGGATAGCAGTTTGACCTTTGTATTCGGTCACCATCCGTTGTTTTGGCGTTCAGGCGTGTCACACCTGCTGGAAAACCCGGTTAAAAACGGCGGCAAGTTCCTGGATTTACTGAAACAATACCACGTGCTGGTCTATTTCTACGGACATACGCACAAGTATTACACCCAGTGGAAGGATGGGGTCCTGCTGTACAACCTGGCATCCCTGGGCAAATCGCCGGATAAACATTTCATCATTGTGGCAATCGACAATAATTCCCTGGCAGTGAGGGCATTTAAGGCCCGCGATTGGCCCTATATCGTGACCACCGCACCCGCTGACAAGGCCATGGACGGTGACAATCCGTATGCCAGGCCCGTGCCACTGGGATGGGACAGGGCCGTGGTGAGGGCCTTGGTATTTGACGTCAACGTGGTAAAGGGCGTCAAGTTCAGTATAGACGGAGGCAAGGACCAGCCGATGTATCGAAAACACGGCCCCGTGTGGCAGGGGCGGTTCGACGCCACGAAATTGAAACCCGGTGAGCACGAACTGACTGTAAAGTACCTGGGCCGGACACACACCACGAAATTCATGGTTGCTGAAACCGAATGCAGCGACGGCAAGGACAACGACAATGACGGGCTCACGGACTACCCGGACGACCCGGATTGTTACGGCCCGGCGGACCCACAGGAAAAGGGCGCATCCCTGCCTGATAACGAGGTGCCCGACCAGCAGTCGGCGGATGAGGGTACGCAGTCCGACGGCGGCATGGCGGATGAGGCCGTGACGGATGCAAGCGGAGGCGAAAAAGATGCAGGCTCCGTGGCTGACGAGTCCGCCGGAACCGACGAAAATACCGGGGACAAAGGCGGCAAGCCCGCGGTGGATACACAAGGCAGCAGCGACCTGGGCCTGGGCGCTGATACGGGCAGAGGCGATCCCAACCCCCGGGGCGATTTTGCCGCTGAAGGCCACGCAGGAAACGGGGAGACCGAAACCGGTCCATCGCCCGGAAATACGGCAGGCGGCTCCTGTCAGTGCAGCCAGTCCAATACTGCCCCGCCTTACGGCGAGTTTTTGCTGTTCCTGGTAATGGGCATATTCCTGATTGCAAAACGCAGGTCCGGGAGAAGGGAGTGAGCAACCTTCGCCTGGGTTTGCTTGCTGCAGGCGGGTTGTTTGTAATCCTCCTGCTCTTTGTTTTTGCAAAAGAAGAACACAAATCAAGTCCCAAGGCGCAAACCCATTTCGATAACACTCAACCTAATCACGATAAAGTCAATAAAACAGAATACGGCAAAGGGTTACAACACATGTCCGCGCCCGTAAAACCATCAAAAACTCAACTTGACAAGATGCGTGCAAAACTGATCGATCTCCGTGAAAAGGCCGGGGCCGACCCTCACCACGCCATGCGATGGATTGCGATTGCCAAGGTGTACAACAATATGGGCGATTACTACAAGGCCTGCCAGTACCTGGAAAAATCCCTGGAAATGGAGCCGAAATTCAAATACCGGGCCGCGGTGGAGGAAATTATTGAGCAGTGTTACAGGAAATACCCGGGTCTCAAGAATCCTTGAGGTAATCCTCGTTCTCACGGTCATCACGGGAATGCGTTACATAACCATCCCCAGGCTATTCAGTGACGGCAATGTACTGGTGGTCCCTGATGACCCGCCGTACCACCTTAGGCGTGTGCAACTCATACTGTCCAACCCAAAGGTCTTGTACAAAGGCGACCCTTTCGTGGATTACCCCACCAGGAATCGTGTATATTGGAATTTCGGTTTCGACGGTATCCTTGCAGGGGTCACAGGTCTATTTTACGGACGCCATCCATCTGTCCGACAAACCGCACTAATCACATCAATCCTGATACCCTTAATGGCTGGCCTGGTGAGCCTGTTGGTCTTCTTTGTGTTTCGTGGTTTTAGCGATGACCGGTGGGCCTTGTTTGCCATGCTGCTTGCAGGGGTATTCTTTCCGTTTTTCGAGTATTCCTTTGCCGGCAGGGTGGACCACCATGTCCTGGAGCCGTTGTTTGCGTTAATGGTGGTGGCCCTGGCCCAAAAGCGTCCCTTTTGGGCCGGGTTCAGTGCAGGGATTTCCCATGCCTTTGCACTTGCCGCATTCATACCGGCCTATGCACTGGTTGGCATGTTTTCCATTGCGTGGGTGTACCAGGACTATACGAAGGGCACTTTGCGGGCAGCGGATATCCTGGCCGGTACCACGATTGGGGCTGGTGCGGCCCTGGCAATGTCGCCGAATCCATTCAGTTTCGTGTTTTATTCCGGGTCCCTGTTTCATTGCCTGTTTCCGGCTGTGGCAGCAGTAGCGGCCTACGGTTTTCACCTGATTGTTCGGTCAGCCCCACCCATGTCACGCCATGCTGGTGTCGCGCGTTACAGTGCACTCACCCTCGTTGGCCTGGGGGCATTGACCGGTTTGATACCCGAGATCAGGCATTCCATGAGTTCCGCCATGCATCTGGGCGCCGGGACTCCAATGCGCATTGCCCTGGAATCCAGGTCATATTTCAGGCCCTTACAGGCACACCACGCCTTATCCCTGCTAATGGCCGCGTTCACTGTCAGCGGTCTTGTACGGGCATTTTCACAAAAACACGGCATCGTGTTACGGCTGGTCATCATCATGGGCATCCTGGGTTGGGTTGCCGCGGCGGTTCAGCGCCGCTGGCTGATTGGATTTTCGCCCTTCGTGGTAATGTCCGCAGTTTTCGGCATGTATGCAGTACTTAAATGGCTCGACGGGTTCAAGGCGGTCGCCCCCGCCATTGCCATGACAGCCGTGGTAATGCTGGTATCATACGGATTCATGGACCTGAAAATACAACCCCTCTCGTACTCCGGACGCCTGGCGTACCGCGTGGCGGAGTTCATGCGTACACACACGCCTGCGGTTGACCCGAACAAACCGGCGTACTGCGTATTGGCCCCATGGTACATGGGACACGTCATCCAGGAATACGGAGACAGGCCCACGGTATGCGATAATTTTTTCGGTGTGCCAGGAAACGACCGTGCCATGGACCGGTGTAACAACCTGTTTCTTGGCACGGACATGCAGATGGTACAAAACGAACTCGTACACCTGAAAGTTCGATACCTGGTCCTCGTGCCACCAGACCCCAGGCAGGTACGAATCCAACTGCAAAAACAAGGTGTTGCGGATGATTTCGTCACAAAAAACGGCAAATTTACCATGGCCTTCGCCCACACATTGCTTGTAAGGCTGGGGGCACTTAACGGACATGCGGTACGACTGCCCGACGGTACGAAACTGAAGGCATTGCGGCAATTTCGCCTGCTCCGTACATTCAAGGTCCGCGACAGGAATGGTAAAACTCAAACCGAGGCATCTGTTTTCGAATTCCTGCCAGTGGCGCGGAGCCGTTGACCGTGGCCGTGGCCGTGTGGGGCCGGCATCCTGCCGGCCTTTCCGTGTCCGTGGCAGTGTGCTCCCGGTTACAACGGAAGCCCACCCGCAAGGCCCGCAGGGCCGTCCCGAAGCAGCCGTAGGCTGCGACCCGACGCCCGATGCCAGAGGCCGTGGCCGTTGGCCGTAGCC
>WGCQ01000084.1 GCA_015493765.1 Deltaproteobacteria bacterium | reverse complement strand
CCCCGTAGCAGCCGCAGGCTGCGTCCCGAGACCCGAATCCCGATGCCAGAGGCCCGAATCCGTAACCGTGTCCGTGGCCGAGGCCGTGGCCGAGTCCGTGACCGGGGTTTCCGGTTGCAACGGGAATCTTCCCGAAAGGCCCGCAGGGCCGCCCCGTAGCAGCCGCAGGCTGCGTCCCGAGACCCGAATCCCGATGCCAGAGGCCCGAATCCGTAACCGTGGCCGTTGACCGAGACCGAGACCGTTCACCGAGGCCGTGACCGTGGCCGCGTCCGTGTGGAGGCGTATGGCTACGAAAAATTGTGGCCTGCAGGTAACCTGGTGCCTTGTAAACCCATTACCTGAACACCTCCTTGTCTAAATCGTATTCCTTGATTTTGTACAGTAAGGCCCGGTGGCTGATATCCAATAATTTTGCCGCCTTGGTCCTGTTGCCCTTGGTCACTTCCAGGGCTTTACGAATCAGGCGCATCTCCAGTGAGCGTTGATGCTTTTTTATGGATAATCCCAGCATGCTGTCAAACTTTAAATCCGTCTGTTGGTTATGTAACATGGAATCCGGCAACAGGTCCACTGGCACGAGTTCACTGTCACTCAACACCACCAGTCGTTCCATCAGGTTTTCCAGTTCCCTTACATTGCCGGGCCACGAATACTCCATCAGCGCCTGCAATGTTTCCTTGGTTACCCCCTTGACCCTTTGAATGCCCAGCCTGGCCTGTGCCTTCTGTAAAAAATGTTCAATCAGCACCGGGATGTCCTCGCTGCGTTCCCGAAGCGGTGGAATGGTAATGGGAACCACATTCAACCTGTAAAACAGGTCTTCCCTGAACCTGCCTGCCTTGACCTCTTCCTTCAAGTCCCTGGCCGTGGCCGCAACAATCCTGACATCCACCTTCGTGGGCCTGGTATCACCTATCCGCCTGGTCTCGCCTTCCTGGATAAACCTCAGCAATTTCACCTGTAATTGTAAAGGCAACTCGCCTATTTCGTCCAGGAATATGGTCCCTTTGTCCGCCTCCTCGATCAGACCCTTTTTCGCGGTGTGGGCATCCGTGAATGCGCCCTTTTGATAACCGAACAATTCACTTTCCATCAGCGTTTCCGGTATGGCCCCGCAATTGACGGCAACAAAACGCTTGTCCGCACGGTCGCTCAGTTTATGCAGCAATTTCGCCATCATCTCTTTGCCCGTACCACTTTCACCCTGCAGCAGGACCGTGGTCTTGTAGGGCGCTATCCGGCGTACCATGCCGACAACCGCCTCCATGACCTTGGACCTGTAAATGATTTCGGACTTGACCTTGCCCATCATGGACCGCAATTGCATATTTTCCCTGCGCAGTTTTTCCCGCTCCTCGGCCTTTCGCAGGGTCAACAGCAATTCGTCCCTGGTAAAGGGCTTGGCAATGTAGTCGTAGGCACCCAGTTTCATTGCCTCGATTGCGGTCTCGTTGGTGGCATAGGCACTCATCACTATGACTGTATGCTGGCCCTGGCGTTTTTTTAATTCCTTGATAAATTCCAAACCGTCCATGTCCGGCATCCTCAAGTCCGACAGTATCATGTCGAATTCCTCGGTCTGTAGCAATTTCAGCGCATCCCTGGCATTGCTCGCCGTCACCACTCGATAATACTTGTGCAGGTTTGCCCTGATTACAGTCAGCATTTCCTGCTCATCGTCTATCACCAGTACGGATGAACTCATTCCTCCACCTCCCACAGGTACACGGTGAAATCGGTCCCCTCACCCGGTTTGGTACTGACTCTTATGTCACCGCCGTATGCATTCACAATCCGCAAACTCATGGGCAGGCCCAGGCCCGTTCCTTTGCCCACATCCTTGGTTGTGAAAAAAGGCTCCCAGATCCTGGACAATACATCCTCTGGTATGCCCGGTCCGGTATCCTGTACCGTGATCGATACCCTCCCGTCCTTGGAGCCCACGAATATGTTTAGCACGCCCTTGCCATGCATTGCGTCGGCCGCATTCAGCATCAAGTTTACTATAACCTGCTGTAATTGCGATGGTTTTATCTCAGCAAAAACAGGCTTATCCGGCAAATCCACATTCACTTGTACGTTACGAAATGACGATTGGGGCTGCAACAATGCCACGGCATCCCTGACCACCATTACAACATCCGCCTTCTCGTTTTCATCCTTTACCGGCCGGGCAAAGGTCAACAGGTCCTGAATCACCTTGTGTACGCGCTTTACCGATTTCAGGATCGACTGCGCGTATTCCCGTATTTCCTCGGGACTCGCGTCCTCCGTGGTCATCAGTTCGGACAAGCCCATGATAATACCAACCGGATTGCCAATCTCGTGTGCCAGTCCCGCTGCCAATACGCCCACGGACGCCAGTTTTTCGCTCCTCAGCAGGCTTTCCTGGGCTGACAGCAGGTCCTCCCTAACCTCCCGTGCCTGCATTTCCAGTCGCTTCCGCATGGATCGCTCCTCCCCGTATGCCTTGCGTACGCGAGCCAGGATTTCCAATGCATTCCCCGGACGTTTTGGCCCACCCGTATCCTTTAATATAGGTTTCAGTCTGTCGATTTCTTTCATGAGTTCCAGGTAGGGCTTGACCTGCCACAGGTACAACAATAGATAACCCAGCAGGAACGCTGATAAACCCACCAGGACCAGGGTCACCAACCATATCATGTCATTAAAACGCACCAGCCTGTACAGCACGGTGCCGGATTCCACCATGAGCACAACACCGGCCTGGTGATTTACCCTGTCGTACATACGCACCCCTGCCACCATGACCCTGCATGACCGATCCACGCACACGGCGCCCTTGTCCCTGAACAAGACCACGGGTGCTACATCAGGGTGCAGATGCAGTTGCTTCAACGCCGCATTCAAGTCCGACCTGCCCTTTGTCAGGTTTACCACCACCACTTTTATACCGCCCTTTTGTTGTATCGACCATTTGCCTGTTGCAGGCACACGTACGGAGTGCGCGATGGATTGAACAGTCTCCACCATATTTCGCAAATATGCCGCCTTCCACGCCCTGTTGATCAGCGTGTCAGCCACTACCCACAGCGTGATCCCGCCCGCCAGCAATGCAATAACCAGGCTCAGGATCAGCCGTAACCGTGGAAATAATCTGTTCATAGCCGTAACCTGTAAAAATTTTATACCAGGCATACGAAAAACGCAAAAAATTCATTTGTCCGTAAAAAATGCACAGATTAAACCTTTTTGCACAGGAAATTTGAATTGTGGAGACATGGAACCAAATTGTCGGACCAGAATTGACAGGTAATTTGGGCATGGACTTATCACCTTATTATCGGACTAATTTGGGATCAACAAAAAGAATTTGACAAGTTTTCACAAAAAAGAGATAATTTTTCCGGTTTGTTGTATAATGGTGTGGCGGATACCTTGTAGGAGGAACAAATGAATCGGCGTCTCTTGGTCATGACGAGTATAGTTTTAACTGTACTCGCCTTTGGATGCGGTAAAAAATTAGGGACCGGTGCGGATCGAACGATTTCGATCACCCCCAGGCCAATCACCTTCGGATTTGTGCCCCAGGGCACAACCAGGAAGGTAACGGTCACGGTGAAAAATGTGGGCACCGCGGACGGCCTGAAACTGTACAGCATTGCCATGAAATCCGGCAGCAGCAAGGATTTCAGCGTGACCCAACCACCGAAAATGGTATTGAACGCTGGCGAATCCACCACATTTGACGTGGTTTACAAGCCCAGTGACTGCAAAACGGACAACGGCTTTTTGGTGGTGGACAGCAACGCGGCCCAGGGACCAATCGAGGTCAAGGTCAGCGCTGCAAAGCCGGACATCAGGATCATGACGATTCCGGAATTGGATTTCGGAAAGGTGTCCCTGAACCAGCCCAAATCCATAGAAACGGTGCTGGTAAACGCGGGTTCCATAAACTTCGTGGCCAAGAGTTTGCGCTTGTCCGCCAACACATCCGAGTACTTCAAGATCCTGCAAATCGGGGAAAAGGGCAGCCAGAAGGCCTTGCTGCCCATGACCATGGACCCGAACGCCAATGCCGACCCCAATCACGCGTTGATTCCCCTGGTCGTGCAATTCGCGCCCAAGGAGGCCGGTACGTTCACCGGGGAAATCGACCTGACGGTGGATGCGTGCAACCCGGATACGGGCGAGACCACGGAAACCACGCTGAGCGTACCGATCCAGGGCGTGGGTATCGGCCCGAAACTGGTGGCATTTCCTGGGATGCTGGATTTTGGGCATATCACGATACCCAACAGTAAACCGCCCCTGGTGTTGACCGTGGTCAATCAGGGTACGGAAAATGCGGTGATCCCACCAAAGGGTGTATATCTCGTTAAACCGATCGGTCCGGGGCCGAACCCCAAGCCCTACGACCCGGGGGTGAAGATCGATGACCCGCTGACCAAGGACTTGACACTGGCACCTGACGAAAGCCACAAATTCCATATTTCCTGGAAACCCACCAAGCCGCCACTTTCTCCGTCGGGGGACCTGGGGAGCCTGGTCATCAATGACAAGAACAATGCAGGCCCCTCTGTCCCGATCAGGGGCGTTGTGGATGCCCCGATCCTGACACCGGTGCCGCCGCAGGTGGACTTCGGATTCGTGGGACAGAAGATTACTATCCAAAAGACATTGACCTTGAAAAACACGGGTCATGCGGACCTGACGATCCACTCCATACAGATCCAGGGCGACCCGAACGGCGAATTTGCCATTGTGCCGGACAACAATTTCCCGCCCACAACAGGCGGCGGTGACGCCACGATCCAGGGAAACAAGCAGCAGCCCATAAAACTGAAATTCACGAACAATGGCGCGGCTTCCGGTGATGCAACGGCCACGCTGGTGATCTCCAGCAACTCTGCGACCGGCGACCCGACAAACGTGCAATTGATCGCGCACCGGGCTGGCAGCCCGCAATGTAAGCCTGTGTTGAGCCCGCCCGTGCTGAATTACGGGGTCGTGGCCGAACAGATGAGCAAGACATTGACCATGCATCTGAAAAACGCTGGTACTGGTCCGTGTACGTTCAAGGGTGCCGCCGTATGGGACTGCAGTGCGAGTATCTTCGGTGGTCGCGTATGCCCCGAGCCCTTCAGTGGCGGATCGGGCAGCAATTATTATAAGATTAAGGTGATGCCGCCCAGTGTCTTTGACGGGCTGCAACCAGGCGGACAAATCGATATCCCAATCCAGTTTATGCCTCCCAGCACCGGTGGGTCTATATTCGGACAGTTCAACGAGTTCGACGGCCTGTTCGCGGTAAAGATATACAACCGGTTCACCCAGCCGCCGTCCGAGAATATTTACCCTGGTGGTGGACAGAACAAGAAGTGGAGTGCAAACCTGCTGGGCAAATCCGGTATTGCGAACGTCACGGTCATGCCGTCCACCGTGGACTTCGGCCTGGTCACGATCGGGTGCTATTCCAAGACCTACAAGGTCTGCGTGTACAACACTGGCACCGCGGCCGTACAGATCACGGATGTGAAACTGGATGGTTGTTCATCCGAATTTCACCTGAAAAAGGTCCCTGCATTGCCGTTCAGCGTGGCTGCGGGTACACCGTTGTGCTTCGAGACGAATTATTCCCCGGTGGACGAGGGTGAGGATGCATGCAACATCTCGATTGTCAGCGACAACGGTATGACGCTTAATGTCGGCTTGACCGGTGCGGGCACCTACGATACCCACCAGGTTGACAAGTTCACCCAGGTATCCGGTCAGACCGTGGACATCCTGTTCGTAATCGACGACTCCGGTTCCATGAGCGACAAACAGCAACGTTTGAAGGACAACTTCGACAAGTTCATCCAGCATGCCGACGTGTGGCACAACGATTACCACCTGGGTGTGATATCCATATGCGTGGACAATGCCAAGGTACGGGGTAAACTGAACCTGGGTAACAAGAACAAGATGCCCAGGTTTATCACGCCCAAGACACCAAACGGTCGTAGTCTGTTCAAGAAATACGTGATGCTGGGTGATGGCAACAGTTGTTCCGACAAACGCGAGAGTGGCCTGGAAGCGGCGCAGGCAGCGCTGTCATCACCGTTGATTTCCGATACGGGCAAGGCATGCTCAACAGACGCGGATTGCACCGGCGATTCCAAGATTTGTCCTAATGCAAATGATTGCCCGTATTCCTGCATCGACGGCACGTGTGCAGGCTGGAACAAGGGATTCCTGCGCAAGGATGCCCAGTTGGAGATCCTGGTCCTGTCCGACGAGGAGGACCAGAGCCACGGCAGCGTCAGTTTCTACACGAACTTCTTTAAGAGCATCAAGGGCTTCTATAACACGAACATGTTCCACTGGAACAGCATCGTTGGCATGGATGCATCCACGGGCGATTGCAGCAATGGATGCACCGCGGCTGACGGGGCCCAGGCGGAGCACGGATGCCGTTACACGCAGGTCAGCCAGTCCACGAACGGCAAGGTCGGCTCGGTGTGTGACACGGATTACGGCCCGGTGATGGATGCAATCGGTGCCCAGGCATTCGGGCTGAAACTACAGTTCTTCCTGACGCGCCTGGCGGACCCGCCCACGATCAAGGTCACGGTGGATGGCAAGAACTGCGGCCCGGGCTACCTGAAACTGGGTGAACCCAGCACACCCGGGTGGACGTGGCGTTATGACGAGCCCTCAAACAGCGTGATCTTCGAGGAAAATGGCAGTTGTACGCCCAAACCCGGCCAGAAGATCACCGTGGAATACGATACGCTCTGCCTGACCCAGTAATTGGAATCCCCCAAATTTGATAGGAGCCCATTCCTGTATTTTCCAAAACATTTGTGGTAAAATTTGATGCCTGAAATTATCGTATCCGGATTTTATACGGAGGTATAATGAGACCTAAAAGCCTTATCTGGTTGTTTGTTGTGGCGCTTTTCGGTGTTGGGTGCAAAAGTTACGGTACACGAAAACTGCCGGCCCTTGGGCTGACGTTCAACGATGAGAGTGTAGCGTACCAGGACAATAATAACCCTGTGTTCACGGTACCTGCCCCGAGCACACCGGGTGACAAGGTAAAGGTCAGGGTTGAATTTACAAACCTGGGTTCAGCGGACCTGAAAATCACGTCCATTACCCTGACCGGTAACAAGGATTTTACGTGGGATTCCCAGTACCTGGTCAGTGATACCCAGCCCCTCATCATACTCCCCGGTGAAAAACGTACCAACAGTTGGCTGTACTACCAGGAATCCGGCATCAAGGATGAGGCCCACCAGGGTCCCGCACACTTAACCATAGTGTCAAACGACCCTGAGCAGCCGCAATTTACCGTGGAATTGTTGCCACCGGGCAATGCACCGCACATCAAGGTCAGCGATACGGCATGGACGTTTGCCTCGGCCACTGTTGCGAACCCGGAGGTGCACAATTTTGTGATCACGGACATCGGCAAGAGCACATTGATCGTCAAGACCGTGTACCTGCAAAATGCTGATGCCTCGACCAGCCAGGGGTTCCAGGTCATCGACAAGCCCTATGACAACAGCCCGGTCAAACCCATGGGCGGCAATATCCAGCCCAGGCCGGACCAGCAGGCCGTGGTCAAGGTTCAGTACACGCCCCAGGGGCCAACGGATCAAAACGTGCTAATCATCGAATCCAACGACCCGGACAATCCGAAATTATCGATCCCATTGTACGGCAAGGGAAAGCCTGGCAAACTGTCCATATCCTACGAGGACCAGTTAAAGGGATTCATCGATTTTCAGAACGTGATCAAACCGGGTGACTCCTGCGTAAAACGTGTGGTCGTAACCAACGAAGGCCCTGGTATGGTAACCCTGCGTACCCCAAAGGCACAGGGCGATGACCAGGCAATGGTGAACAAGGCCTACAAGGTCCGGTGGTACACCGGCGGAGGGTCCCAGGCAAAGGAATGCGGTCCCTACACCAAGGCTGCCGGCGGGGCGGAAATTACATCCACCCAGTATCCGTTGAGCCCTGATTTCACGGTTGACATCGTAGTTACTTATACGGCCCAGGGCGCAAAAGGCGTGGATGCGGACCTGGTCATTCCGTATTCCAATCCTTATGACGGTAAATTCACGCTGCACATGGCAGGCGGCAGTGCAAAGCCCCAGATCGAGATTGCGCCTACCCTGGCGATGCACAGTTGGAGTTTCATGGTGAACAAAGGCGGTTCCGAGGACAGGACGCTGGTGATTTACAACAAGGGCCTTGGTCCGTTGACAATCGAATCATTGACCCTGACGAACACAAACCAGGTAAAACCGCCTGCATTCACGCTGAAAACCGCGGTTAATCCGGGCACCACCATCCCGGCATTCGGTTATCTGCCCATAGTGGTCCACTACGACACGAATTACGACCTGACTTTTGTCAGCGGCGAGTTGCAAATTGTTTATGACGATCCATATACCGGCAAACCAGTGACCGAACCCCTGACCTTGCCACTGGAAGGCAATAGCGACCTGCAGGGACATAAACTGCCGGTGGCTGACCCTGGTAAGGCATCGGATTACGGTGAAATTCACGCCGGCGATACGGTGCTGTTGGACGGTATCACGTCCAAGGGCGGCGATTTTGCAATCATCGATGCCGGTTACGCGTGGTTCCTGACCAAAAAGCCACAGAACAGCAAGGTGTTTTTGAATGTCCAGGGCAAACCACAGGTCAGCTTCACGCCGGATGTGGCGGGTAATTACGAAATTCGCCTGATCGTTACCACCCAGGACCCCAAGACCAGCAAGTACTATTACAGTCCAGAGGCTGTTTTGGACCTGAACGTGCTGTCCGCTGCACAATGAGCCCGGACAAAATCATCGTCTATACCGACGGTGGCTGTAAACACAATCCAGGACCCATGGGCATCGGCGTGGTGATGAACTATAAGGGCCGCACTAAACTCTATTCGGAGTACCTGGGCCAAGGCACAAACAATATTGCGGAACTTACTGCGATTTTGCGGGCACTTCAGTTACTGAAAACCAGGGACATACCCGTGGTCATCTATACGGACAGCGAGTACGCAATAGGTGTGCTTACCGGGCGTTACAAGATCAGGAAAAACCAGGCCTTGATCGCAAAAATCAAGGCATTGATGTCTGATTTTTCCAGGATCGAGTTCAAAAAGGTCAAGGGGCACAAAGGAATACCGGGCAATGAACTGGTGGACACCCTGGCGGGACGGGCAATCAACGGCGATGTGGTCAATGAAACCAGAATAGATTGAGGCCCGGGGACCAGGCGGACGAGCCGTCCGCGATACAAGCAGGCGAGGACGAGGGTGTTGATTTGATGGCCAATTCAGGGCGGGTTTAGAACCCGCCCCTACGAATATGGTGTAAATTCAGTGTGTTACATTACAGGACAAATCTTGTGGTGTGTAATATAACGACTTTGTAACATCCTCGAGGCCGCCTGCGCTCCACACGGCCACGGAAAAGGCCGGCAGGATGCCGGCCCCACTCGGTCACGGCCTCGGCCACGGACAACGGCCTCGGCCACGGTTTTTGCCTACAATCCCTCCATCGCAGGCGTAACAAAGAGGGTAAATTCCTTGAAGAATCTGAGGTTTACCGTGCCCGTAGGTCCGTTGCGGTGCTTGGCGATGATTACCTCCACATCGTCATCCCCTGCCTTGTCCTTGTTGTAATAGGCGTCCCTGTACAAAAAGATGATCACGTCAGCATCCTGCTCAATGGCACCGGATTCACGAATATCCGACAGTAACGGACGCTTGTCGGGTCGGTTTTCAGGACCACGGTTCAACTGGGACAGGGCCACCACCGGGATATTGAGTTCCTTGGCCAATGCCTTGAGTGAACGTGAGATCTCGGCAATCTGCTGCTCCCTGGGCAGGCGGCTGGATATGGGTTCCATCAACTGCAAGTAGTCGATCAGCACCATGTCGCAGGCGTCCTTGTAATGCACCCTGCGTGCAATAGACCGTATGTCCAGGGGCGAAGGCTTGGCCGAATCGTCCACCATGAGCGTGTAATCGGCCATTTTTCCGGTTATCAATTTCAGGTTATTCATTTCCGCGTCGCCCAGTGTGGCGCTGCGCAACCTGGACAACGGCAATGAACGGCCCTGCAGTTTGGACTCTATGCTGATAAATCGGTCCGTAATCTGGTCCGGACCCATTTCCAGGGAAAACACCAAGACGCCCTTGCCCATCTTGGCGGCATTAAGTGCCAGGTTCAAGCCAAAACTGGTCTTACCCATGGACGGCCTGCCCGCGATGATCACCAGGTCCCCGGGCTGCAAACCCAGCAGCATATCGTCCAGGGCCGGGTAGCCTGTGGGTATGCCGGTGATGCGGTGCTCCTGCTGTCTTTGCAATTCGATCCTGTCCACCGCCTCCATTGCCAGTTCGCCTATGGGCCTGGTCTTGCTCTGTCCCCTTTCGTCCCTTACTGACAACACCCTGCGCTCGGCCTCGTCCAGGTACTCCTGGGCACTGAACTGTCCTGATGTCCCCAGTATGGCGATCTCACGGCCCTGTTCGATCATGCGGCGCATCAGTCCGTAATCCCGCACGATCCTGGCATAACTTTCCGCATTTGCCGTGGTGCCGATGGTTGCTGCCAGTTCCAGCAGTACGTCGCGCCCCCCCACATCACCGGCGCTGCCCATCTGTTCCAACTGGTCCAGCAAATTGACCTCGTCAATTGGACGGGCCTTGGCAAATAACTGCATCATGGCATCGAAAATGGTGCCATACCGGGAGTCAAAGAAGTCCTCTGGCCTGACCAGGCTCATGGCCATGGCCATAACGTCCGAATCCAGCAGGATCGCGGCCAGCAGGTTTTCCTCGGCCTCGATGTTATGGGGCAGGTCACCCTCTATCAGACGCGGTTTTTGCTCGTTTTTATCGCCAGCCATCTATTCCTGTATCCTGTAAATGCGTTTGGTGTTTTCAACAGTGACATCCGCCACATCCTGGATGTTGCAACCCTTGATGCCTGCAATGGCCTGCGCCGTGTACACGACCCTTGCGGGTTCGTTGCGTTTGCCTCGGAACGGTACGGGTGAAAGGTATGGCGAATCCGTTTCGATCAACATGCGGTCCATGGGCAGAACGCGTACGGCCTCCTGCAGCGGCGCCGCATTTTTGAATGTCACAATACCGGGTATGGAAATGTAAAAGCCCATCTCCAGGTAGTCCTGCATCTGCTCTTTTGTCCCGCTGAAACAGTGGACGATCCCCGGTGGGTCGTTCAGCGGTCCCTGTCGCAACACGTCGAGGCAGTCCTGGTGGGCATCGCGGCAGTGCAACACCAGTGGCAGGCCCGTGTCAAAGGCCAGCCGTACCTGTGCCTGGAAAACCGCCACCTGGTCATCACGAGGGCTCGACATGTAATGAAAATCCAACCCGCATTCACCCAGGGCAACCACGCGTTGTGAGCCCAGCAAGGCCTTCAGTTCACCAAACGTATCCGATGTTGCATCCTTGGCCTCGTGTGGGTGTACGCCTATTGCCGCCCAAATAAAATCGTGCGCCTGTGCCACATCAATCGCATGGCGCATGACACGGGTATCATGCGATGAACCTATGGTCGTAATCCACTGGACCCCTGCTGAATGGGCACGTTGCAACACGTCATCGATGCCCTCCGGAAAGCCTTCCTGGTCCAGGTGTGCGTGTGAATCGAACAGTTTCATGATTTTGACTGGATGTCACTGAATGGAAATTCCTCGATGTCGCCGTTTTCCAGCCTGACCCTTGCCCGACCTTGCAGCAGCAACACCTCCAGGACCTGGCCCTTGCCCTTGGGCGTGGTGACTGTCCTGCCCTGCCTGGGCGCCTGTTTGTACAGGTCCTTGTACACATTTGCCTCGTACGCCAGGCAGCACATGAGACGACCGCACATACCGGAATATTTTTGGGGATTCAGGGTAAGGCCCTGTTCCTTTGCAAAACGCATGGATACCGCGGTAAAGTCGCTCATATACGATGCGCAGCACAATGGATGTCCACAGGGGCCCAGGCCGCCTATGGCCCTGGCCTCGTCCCTGACCCCGATTTGCCGTAGTTCTATGCGCGAGTGTAATTCGTGTGCAAGGTCCCGCACCAGTTGCCTGAAGTCCACCCTGCCCGGAGCCGTGAAATAAAACACTATTTTTTGTTCGTCCCGGGTGATTTCTATGTTCGAGAGTTTCATGTTCAGGCCCGCCTTCCTGACCATTGCCTTGAACTGCTGTGCAGCGTCCTGTTTACGCTGGGCATCACGATGCAGGGTTGTTTCAGCGTCCTTGGGCGTCAGCCTGCGCACCACGTTGCAGGTTTTTGTGCCTATGGCCGTAGTCCTGTATGAATCCTCCAACGCCCGGGCCAGGACGTGCCCCCGGTCGCTTTCCACCACCAGCACGTCAGATTTCATGAATACACCCTGCCGACTGACGGCAGTCATAATGATATTCGTGCCCAACATCCTGACCTTGCCGGTTTCCACCACGGCCAAGGGATGCTGAGCAACCTCCTGATTATTTTGTTCTTCCTTTGCCTCTAACATGAAATCCACCGCAAGACCAAGGCAATTGTACACCCATGCAAGGAAGCAGTCAAACGACCGTGGACCGTTTACCGTGACCGTGGACCGTGGACCGAGGCCGTTGGCCGTGACCGAGTGATCCCGGTGAAAACGAAATCCGTGGAGTGCAGGCGGCATGTGGAGCGCAGGCCGCCGGCCTGCTTGTAACCCAGGCGGCTCGCCTGGTCTTTCAGCCGTTGGCCGTGACCGTGGACGAGGCCGTTGGCCGTGACCGTGGGGATCGTGAACAGTCCGGATTTTCGGACTCTTCCGGACAGATGGTCCGGATTTCCGGACTGTTGGTTTTTATGAGTAAGTATGCATGATTCTGCAATATATTGATTTTACAGCATTATTGTGTTTGGTATGTGTACTGGCACATTATTTGCATCTTTTGGGGCGTCCCTTTTGGGACGTTTGACAGGGCGACCGCGGTGGTCAAACAGCGCGCGCGGGGTTTAACCCCACAGACCTTTGGT
>WGCQ01000083.1 GCA_015493765.1 Deltaproteobacteria bacterium | reverse complement strand
CGCGAAGGTCGAGGCAAAACTGCGTGCATTCAGGAAACAGCGGCACCTGGCATACCCCATGCTGTACGACCCGGAATTCAGGACCCACGACATGGTGGGGGCACGCTACGTGGGCAAGGACCAGTCCGTGTTGCCGTCCATATTCCTGATCAGTCCAAACGGCCGCATACTGGCGATCCTCCAGGGCGCACACATCAAGTTGCACAAGGCCATACAGGATGCCTTGAAACGCTGAACAGGGGGATACAAAGTTCGGCTTGTGGACCGCAGGCATTCCAAAGGGTGTTGAAAAAGTTCGTTAGAGTGAAGCGCAGGCCTCTCATGGAGCGCAGGCGTCCTCGCCTGCTTGGAACACAGGCGTCCCCGCCTGTTCTTTTACCACCTTCCAGTGGGTGACCAACCCACAAAAGGCCAGTCAAGGGGCGAGGTGCACAATCCCGCGGATACGGGGTTATAGATGATGTAATCAAAGACCTCCATAAAGTGCTTGTAATTACGGATCAACCGGTCAAAGTACTCGGGTTCCCATAGCCTGCCTTTGCGACCCAGCAGGGCATTTATCCTATGCGCGGAAAAGGATTTCCAGTTTTGCACAATGCTTGACATGGCAAAACCGGACATGGGTGTAAACAGCACGTGGACGTGGTTGGGCATCACGACCCACGCATGGAGTTTGTAACGCTGGTTCTCGTAATGTTTCAACGTGTCCACCATGATATTGGCAGGACCGGGCTGTTTCAACAGGCAGGTCCCATGGTGAGCATCCAATGCCTGTTGGAGTTGTTCGATCTTTTCATGGCTGCTTTTTTGGGGATTTTGTATGATTTCGTCATACCACTGGCGCAGTAGTTTTTTGGGAAGGCTGTCCGCCAGGTTGAATGTGATGAACTGGGTGCGTTGGCCCACGTTCCAGTGGGGGATGTAGCCTCGGGAATGGATGGGGTTGTTTTGTTTATCCATGGCTTCCTCCTTTTAAGGGTCCCTGTTGTAATAATCGAAGGAAATCGGATTTTTTTTCATTTTTTATTTTGCCGGGCCAGGAGGCCCGGGTACCAAGCAGGCGAGGACGCCTGCGCTCCACATAATGCCTGCGGTCCTTATTTAATACCCTCGAGGCCGCCTGCGTTTCACATTCTTGACATCCCAGGCGTCCTGTCCTAATGTTGATACCATGGAAACGGGGCTTTTTGTCAGCATGAAGAGATTCACACGGATATCAGGCATCATACTGGCCCTGGCGCTGTGCTTCCAGGCCGATGCCAAACAGCGCACAGGCGTATTCGTCAGTGACGTGTTATTCAAACACGTGCCCGCGGCCAAGGCCGGGAAATACCATGCCCTTTCCCAGGTACTGGCAGGCCGGATCCAACAGGTTATCGGCGAATCCCCAGCATTCCAGGTCTATACCATGGACGACTTCAGCGCGTATTTGCAGGATCGGCTGAACGTCCAGCGGGAAACGTGCACAGCGGACGACAAGTGCATCAGGAAACTGATGACCAACCGGGGGGCCTCGGACCTGGTATCCACCTGGGTCACCCTGGTGGACAAACGATACTACGTGAAAATGACCCACTTCAGCGAGGGTGAGGTGGTGCGTACTGTGAACAGCGACTGTGCCATGACGGACACCGCGTTGATCAATACCCTGAAAACCATGGCCGCGGACTTGTTCAACATCGGCCCTCAAACCACCCAAGCCCGTGCTGCCGTGCAAAAACTGCCCGTTGCCACACCGGGTGCTGTCGCACCCACGGCCCTGCCCGTGGTGGTCCGATTCCAGTCCGTGCCCCCTGGCGCGGTTGTCATGGTGGACGGCCGCATGGTGTGCCAGGATACGTCCAGGGGATGCAGCCGCAACATCTACAAAGGATGGCACCAGGTGGAGATGCAAAAGGAGGGCTATGACCCGGCCAGGAAACGGGTTCAAATCACGGGAAACACCCTGGTGAAACTAGAACTTACGCCCAATTTCGGCACACTTACCGTAAAGACCCTGCCCCCGAATCTGCCCGTTGCCCTGAACGGCCGGGCCGCGGGCAATGCACCCCTGACCCTGCGGCTGGACCCTGGCGTGCCCTATACCATTGACCATGCCAGCCCATGCATGTATCCCGCACCCGTACGCGTGGTAATGGCAAAGGGCCAGGTCCGCGAAATCACCCTGAAACCCAAGCCCAAGCTCGGCTGGGTACAGATCACGGCCCAGGACCGGTCTGGCAATGCCCTGACAGGCCGTGCAATCGTGGATGGCAGGGACCTGGGGCCTGTACCGGGCAATTACCAGGTGTCCGTGTGCGCGAAAAAACTGGAGGTAAAAACAGCAAAAGGCAGTTTATCCACTGACATAAACCCTGACCCTGCACATGTGGTCCAGGTGAATGCAAAGATTGAGGTCAATAAAGGCACGTGGACAGACCCTAAAACAGGCCTGATGTGGCAGGACCCGCCGTCTGGTAAAGCCATGACGTGGCAAGAGGCAAAGGATTACTGTGCGAACCTGAGTCTGGGCGGTTACACGGACTGGCGCCTGCCCACGATCAGCGAGTTGCGCAGTTTGATCAGGGGTTGCCACAAGACGATCACAGGCGGCGCCTGCAAGGTAACGGATGGCTGCCTGGAGTTTAAATGCTGGAACGGTTCGTGCCAAGGTTGTGATAACGGTAAAGGTCCTGCAAACGGCTGTTATTGGCCGAATAATATGCAGGGGCCTTGTGACTGGTACTGGTCTGCCTCGTCCGTTG
>WGCQ01000082.1 GCA_015493765.1 Deltaproteobacteria bacterium | reverse complement strand
TCCTGAAAGTGGTCCAGGTGCAAGGCGTTAAGCCAATTTGAGCGCAGGCGTACTAGCGGTACGTTGAGCATCAAATTGGTGAAAACGACGAAGCAGATGGGCCGCTTGCTGCAACTTGCCTAAGGCCGCAGGCCGTGACAACGAGCCGTCAGGCGAAGTTTCACTGCCGAATTTAGTCCGGTAATTTGGGTTAACCCCAAATTATCAATCGAAATTGACCGGTAAATTGGGTCTAAGTGTTGTCCCAAAAAACATCTTGTGATAACCTTATAAAAAGAAAGGGAGGACCCATGGACGACAAGCATAAACAGGAATGCCTTCGGCGGTACAGGGACCTTCGCCCCTTATTAAGCGATTACATTGACCTGTACGCGAAACGGACTCCGTCAAAGCCTGCCCTGATAGAGGTAAATACCGGCGAAACGGTGACTTACAAGGATTTCAAAACCAAAATGGACGCGTTTGCCGCAAAACTGCTGGCCATGGGTTTGAAAAAGGGCGACATCATTGCAACCAGTTTGCCGTTTTTAAAGGAACACGTGTTTTTGATGTATGGCGCATTCAAGATTGGCGTGGTGGTGGCGCCATTGGACCTGCGTTTGAAAAGCCAGGAAATCCTGTACTCACTGGAAAAGATCAAGCCAAAGGCATATTTCTTTTTGGGCAAGACAGAAGTGGTGGATTTTCGTCCAATGATCCGGGAGGTTATGCCAAAGGCCTCGTTTGTGGAGTACTGGGTCCAGTTTCAGAAGGAAGAGGACCTGGTTATTGACGGTGCAATCGGCGTAACAAAGTGGGCATCCGATATAAAGTGGTTGTTCATCAAGGCCAAACTATTGGGTACGATCAAGCGGGCCAGAGCCCGTGTTTCGCCGGATGATGCCGCGTTGATCATATTTACCACCGGCTCCACGGGTATGCCCAAGCCAGCCCTGCTGTCACATAAGGGCATCCTGGTCCAGAATATAGGCCTGGGCGTTGGTCTGGGCGTCACTCCGGACGACCGCATGGTGGTGAATCTGCCGCCCAGTCACGTGGGTGGCGTTACCGAGCAACTGATGACCACGCTTTACATGGGCGGCACAGCGATATTGCTGCACATTTTCGACCCTCACCTGACATTGGAGGCGATCCAGAAATACAAGGCCACGATCATGGGCCAGATTCCTGCCCTGTTCAACATGGAATGGCGACTGCCGGACTATGACCAGTTCGACCTTTCCAGCCTGAGGCTGGTGCTGTATGGCGGTCAAACCGTGGACAGGCCTTTTTTGGAGAAAATGCGCAAAATGGCCCCTGAGATAGCCACTGGCCTGGGGCTGACCGAGACTTCCGGTTTTTGCACCTACACCCGGCAGGGGGCCGACGTGGACGAAATCATGCGATCCATCGGGTTTGATATGCCCCTGTTTCCCATTTCCATTCGCGAGCCAATGGACGAGGCTGGTAATGCCGGACCCGAGAAACCGGAGGGCGAGGTGGGCGAGATCACGTTTTCCGGGCCCCAGGTGTTTTTGGGGTACTTAGGGGACGAGGAGGCCACGGCAGAGACGATATCCAAGGATGGCTATTTGTACACGGGCGACCTGGGCTTTTATGACAAGGACGGGTTGCATTTTGCCGGCAGGTCAAAATTCGTTGTCAAACCCAAGGGTTACCAGGTGTTCCCGGCGGAAGTGGAAAATTTCATCACGGATACATTCCAGGCCAGGGTCGTGCAGACCGGCGTGGTAGGTGTGCCGCATAAGGTGTTTTCCGAAGGTATTGTCGCATTCGTGGAATTGCGCAAGGATGCTGAGCTGACAGTGGCGGAGGTGATGGAGGCATCCAAGGGCATGGCCGCTTACAAAAGGCCGGGACACGTGGTAATCCTGCAGGAGGGGCAGATGCCCTTGAATCGGGTTGCCAAGATCGATTACCAGGCCCTGAAAAGGATGGCCCTGGAGGCGGTCGAGGAATTAAGGTCGAAGGGTGGATGGGACGCACAGTAAGTGGGGTATGGTGTTGGCCGCAGGCATGGGCACGCGTATGGGCAGGCCCAAGGCCACGTTGGAATGCCGTGGTACGACCTTGATAGTGCGGGCCGTTGAGTCCTTGCGAGCCGCCGGCTGCCAGGGGGTGGTTGGTGTGGTGAACCCTTGCCACGGATATTGGCATATTGACGAGGGTGTGTTCGATGTATTGGTAGTAAACAGTCAACCCGAGCGTGGCCAGGGCGTATCCGTGGTTATGGGCGCAAAAAGGATACCCGAAAACGCGTGGGTTGTGGTGATGCCGGTGGATACCTTGCCCGTGTCGGCTGAGACGCTGCATAGATTGTTCCATGTTGACGCAAAGTGGCCGAATGCGATCGTCAAACCGGTGTATGCAAAGAGGGGAGGGCACCCGGTGGTCGTTGCAAATACGCTCCTGCGAAAACACGGACGACTTGTCGAATCCAGGGGGCTGCGTACGTTACAGCGCCTGCCAGGCATGGACGTGCACAGGGTGGACGTGGACGACCCATCCTGTATCAGGGACATCGACACCCTTGATGATTACATCGCGTACTGTTGTTATAAACCCGTGGAGTACAGTCATGCCATATCTTGAACCATACCCGGATGACCTGTTTGTGCCAGGGCGGAAGCACCTGTTTTTTTTGGCACATTTTGACGACGAGGCGCCTTACGCCGGTTTGATCCGGCGCCTGCAAAACCTGGGCGCCCAGGTCCATATCGCGTGGTTGACCAACGGCGACGGGTTGGCTTACCAGGACAATGCAGACCCGCTTGAATATGCCGCATCCAGGAAATCCGAATCCCTGTGCGCTGCAAGTGTTATGGGCGTCCCCAGGCAAAGGCTGCATTTTCTGGACCATTCGGAGATCGAGATCTATCGCAGTTTCACGTTACTGCCTGACTCCGGGGATGCCATGAAGTTCTTCGGGGCAATCAGCGAGGAGGTGGAGGCCAGGGTACGGGCAATCCACCCTGATGTGCTGTGGGTGCTTGCATTTCAGGGCGGTCAGCCCGAACACGACCTGTCGCACCTGTTTGCCGTGAGTGCAGCGCGTGCCATAGGGACACGCCACATTTTTGAAATGCCCGAATACGAGTACACGATCCTGCTGCCGTTTCGCTTCAGGCCGTGGCTGAGGGCAAAGCCCATACACGAAATCCTGTTGTCAGACGAGGAATACCGGATAAAACAGGCGGTTGTGGAGTGTTACCCTACGCAAAAAGGCCTGATTCAGGCCTTCTTAAAGGTCGTGTCCACGATTACCACTCTGGCCGGTCCGTTTGCCAGGGGGCTGGATATGGATGCATTCCTTGGGCGCGAGGTCTTTGCACCGGTTCCCCCGGACCGGGATTACACCAGGTCTCCGCATATCAGCCAGTTATTTGATTACATGTTCGATGACTACAAGGGCATACCCATTCGGTTCAACAGGACCATTTCGGTCATAGCGCGCAATTTATTAAAGGTACACTCAACCTCAGGACGATAGGCTCTTCCGGAATTAGCCTGGGTAATGGATCGGAATTTGAGTTTGATGTCAGGCCGAGTCCTTAAATCCGACGCCCGGCGCCAGAATCCAGTGGCGCAGTGACAGTGGGCCTGAGGGTGATTCGGCAATTTTGGTGTTCCAATCGCTCTTTTTTCGCCACCTCCACCGAGTTTCGACCCCATAACGAACCCCACGGCCACTGAATTCTGGCATCGGGCCTCTGGCATCGGGACGCAGCCTTCGGCTGCTGCGGGACGGCCCTGCGGGCCTTCGGGAAGGCTCCAGTTGCAACCGGAAACCCCGGTCTCGGAAAGGCGGGCGAGGACGAGTGTGTTGATTTGATGGCAAATTCAGGGCGGGTTTGGAACTCGCCCCTACGAATATTGTGTAAATTCAGCGTGTTACATAACAAGGTAAATTGTATGTTGTATAATATAACGACTTTACACGCCCTCGAGGCCCCCTGCGATCCAGACGGCTACGGAAAAGGCCGGCAGGATGCCGGCACCACTCGGTCCCGGCCAACGGCCACGGTCAACGGCCACGGCCACGGTCAACGGTCAACGGCCAACGGTCACGGTCAACGGCCAACGGTCACGGTCAACGGCCACGGCCACGGTCTCGGCCAACGGCCAACGGCCACGGTCTCGGCCTCGGATTCAGTGACAGTGGGGACTGGGATTTTTAAGCGCTCTTTTGTGTCAGCATCCGCCCAGGCTAATTCCGTCAAATCAACAGCCTCAAGACCGGTTACCCTTTCCCAGTTCGTGGGCCCTCTGGTTTGCCGCAAATACCGCGTTTTTGACTATTTTTACGAAATCATGCGATTGCAAAGTGGTAATGGCAGCATGTGTGGTGCCGCCGGGCGATGTAACCATGCGCCGTAACTGTGCAGGGGTCCGCAATTCCTCGCTGAGCAGTTTCGATGCACCGTAAAAGGTCTGGCGGACCAGGGCACGGGCAACGATGGGCGGGAAACCCATTTCCACGCCGGCCTCCACCATTGCCTCCATCAGGTAGAACACGTACGCCGGTCCTGTCCCGGACAGTGCGGTTACCGGGTCCATCAGGTCCTCGTCCACCATGACGGTCACACCAACCGCGGAAAACACCTCGTTTGCCATCAGTGCGTGGGCCTCCCGGGCGTATTGCCCCAGGCAGTATGGCGATATGCCTTCGCCTGACAGGGCCGGCACGTTGGGCATCACCCGGACTACTGGGACATGGTCGGCAAACATCGCCTCGAGCATGCCCGTGGAAATCCCGGCAGCAATACTGATCACCAGTTTGTCGTGAGTGATTTGCGATGCCACGTCGTCCAGCACCTCCGGCAGGACCTGGGGCTTGAGTGCCACCACGATCACGTCCGCTTTTGTCACCAGTTCGCGGTTGTCACCGGTCACGCGAATCCCGTAAACCCGTTTCAAGCGCTCCAATGCATCGATGTTGCGACGGCTGGCAATGACCTGGTCCGGCTCAATGATGCACGCCTTGACCAGCCCACCCAGCAATGCCTCGCCCATGTTTCCTGCACCGAGTATTCCGATAGTCTTTCCCTTTAACAAAACAACTCCTTGAAAATGTTAAGAATTCAAAAAATCAGGCGACACGAAGGCGATAGATCCGGTCGAACACCTCCATGCCCCGGACCCTTATACGCCCTATCTTGTCAAAAGTAAACGGTCCCTTGGCCAGCACCCTGGTCGTGTTGTCAACGATCATGTCAAAGGGTTCCGCCATGTTTGCCAGCCTGGCCGCAATATCGATCCTGGACCCGCGCAGGCTTTCGTTTGGGTCATTGAACGAGAAACTGACCTTGGGCACACGGCCGGTTGCGATCCCCAGTTTGACCCTCATGGCGCGGCCAGTGCCGTGATTGAAGCGCCGAATCCGGTTTACCATGTCGTTGGCGGAATCTATGGCGATCCTGGGCGGTGAGTCCTTACCTTCCAGCACGCCGAATACGATCCTGATCACGTCCCCGGAATCGAAACACACCAGTCCGCCTTTTGACATGACCAGTCGTTCGAATGCGTCCAGTTCCGGCCTGAACAATTCGCGTGTGCCCAGCATTGCACGCTCGCCGGCATCGAACTCGAAAACCACGTGCACCAGGCTCAACAGCAGGGTCTGGACGCCCTCCGGCAGGCCCTTGTCCTGGCTGGGCACGGAAAATGTCCATGCCCCATCCACAGTACGCATATGCTCCCCGGCCATACCGTCCGGTTGTTGGAGTATCATGGTGGGTGCGTCCTCTGAAATCCCCACGACCCTGGTCTTTGCATCCTGGTCTATATCCCCGTTAGCCGGGGCAGCCTCTGGTTTTTGGTCCGGCAATACCAGCGTCACGGCATTATGCAGGTCCGTGGAATCCTCCTCGCCGTGCAGGGCCCTCAGCAACCGTTCCGGGTCCCATGCACCGGTTTCCGCCTCGTACCGGGCCAGCAGGTGCGACAGGCTGTGCTTTACCAGGCCGGCGTCACGCGGGCGTTCGTCCCGGTCCTTGGCCAGCATGCGTCCGATCAGCGCATCCAGCGACTGGGTCAGCCAGTAGGGCGCCTGGATCGTGCCCAGGGGCGGTACGGGCGCCTCGATGTGCATTCGCATGGTTGTAAATGGGTCGCGGTCGTAAAACGGGACCTTGCCCGTCAGGCATTCGTACAATAAAATGCCCAGCGCATAGATGTCGGACCGGCCGTCCACGCTCTTGCCCTTTGCCTGTTCCGGGCTCATGTACGCAGGCGTTCCAATGACCTCGCCCTTGTACAAAGAGCCGCGGTGTCCGGTATCCAGTACCGCTGCCACACCAAAGTCCAGCACCTTGGTCACCATTTCACCTGACACGTCCAGTACCATGACGTTGTCCGGTTTCAGGTCCCTGTGGACTACGCCGCGGCTGTGGGCATGTTCCAGCGCGGCCGCCACGCTGCGCGTGATACGCAGGGCCAGTGCAGGGTCCATGGGTCCGTCCTGGTCGATCAACTCGCCCAACGCACGTCCGCTCAACAGTTCCATGGCGATAAACAGGTAGCCCTCCTGGGATACCCCGTAGTCCAACACCTGCACGATATTTGGGTGGTTCAGGCGTTTTACGGCCCTGGCCTCGATAAAGAAGCGCCGCACGGACAGGTCATTGGCTGTCAGGCCCGGTTTCAGCAGTTTCACGGCCACCGGGCTGCCCGTCCATATATCGTGGGCCTTGTAGATTACGCCCATGCCGCCCGTGCCCAGCGGCCTCAGCAGTACATAACGCTGGTTCACCTCCGATGCATGGCCCTGCTGCGGTAGTTCCCCGGGCAGGGGTTGCAGCGGTGTTCCGTCCATGGGGCAGTTGTCACGTTGGTTCGAAAACGTCCTGTGACATACCGGGCAATAGTAACCTGTTTGTAACCGGTCCATCATTTATTTATTTTAATTGTAAAATTCCGTACATCCAAAAAAATTGCACGTTTATGCCAAATTCCTCATAAAATGGGGCCTGATGCATGATTTGTCATGGACATGCGGGTCTTGATCAGGTATTCATGCGTTTATTGCCGAATATACACCGCATGGCATCGTAAAACACCAGGATCGCCAACAGTATCAGCAACACGGCCACGCCCAGTCGTATGGCGATTGATAGGTGTGCCCCGGGTTTGGCGGTCCACAGCAGCATGCCCTGGTAGATGTTGACGACCAGAGCGCCCACCGTGGTCAGGGTCATGAATACGCCAGGACCCAGCGTGTACCACCTGGGCTTTTTGACACCCACCAGGTAGGCCGAGACAACCAGCAGGGTCAGGGCCGCAACCAGTTGGTTGGCAGCGCCGAACAGGTTCCAGATCACCTGGTAACTGCCGGACAGGCCGAACCAGGAGGCGGCCAGCACCGTTAGCAGCGTTGCGCCGTGTTGGTTTTCGAGTACCCGCCAGGCGCTGCCGCGGTCCCTGGCGAATTCCTGGACGATGAAGCGTGCCAGGCGGGTGCTGGTGTCCAGGCTGGTCAGCACAAAGGCGTTGAGCATGATCATGCCCATGTACAAACCGATGGCATAGGTCAGCAACGGTGCCAGGCGGGCCATTTCGCCAAAGGCCGCGCCAAAGGTCACGATCGGGCTGCCGTGCCTGGACAGCATCAAAAACTGGTAGCCTGACGCGTGGTTGGTCATGTGCGGGTCCCAACGCAGGCCGCCCACCACCAGCAATACGACCAGGAAGGCCAGTACGCCCTCCATGAGCATACCGCCGTAGCCGATCGGCCTGGCATGGCTTTCCATGGCGAGTTGCTTGCTGGTGGTGCCGCCTGCCACCAGCGAATGGAAACCGCTGATCGCACCGCACGCGATGATCACGAACAGCATGGGCCATACGGGCAGGACGTGGTGCACGCTGTCCAGGCCTGACGTGAATTGTGGGACGTGAAAACCGGGCGTGGTGGTGAATACCGTGAAATAGCCCATGGCAAGGCCTGCGAACAGGATCCACATGGACAGGTAGTCACGGGGCTGCAAAAGCAGCCATACGGGCAGGATCGAGGCGATGTACGAGTACACCATCAGGATAACGAACCACTGCTGGGCGGCGTCCAGGCCTGCGAGCCGCCGGGGCAGGGTGATGGGCCATTTTTCGCCCAGATATACCATGAAGGCCAGCAGGACCATGGCCCCGATGGTGGACAGGGCCACGGACACGCGCATGCGGTACACCAGCAGGCCGAACAGGGGGGCCAGCATGATTAGGCCGAAGGTGGGCAGTACGATGGCGGGTTTGCTGACGAAGGTCGCTGCTGTGACTCGGGCGAACACGGCCACGATCAGGATCAGGGTCAGGTAAACGAATACCGAGAACAGGACGCCTGCGCGGCGGCCGATGATTCCGCCCGAAATCGAGGCAATGGAGCCGCCCTTGTGGCGAACTGACGTCAACAGGGCGCTGAAATCGTGTACACCACCCAGAAATACGCTGCCGATTACGATCCACAGTACCGCGGGCACCCATCCGAAATACAACACCGCGATCAATGGCCCTACGATGGGACCGGCCCCTGCAATGGACGCAAAATGGTGGCCGAACAGAACGACGGGGTTTGCAGGGGCAAAATCCTTGTCATCCCGCATGGTGTGGGCCGGCGTGGGCTGTCCGTCGAGGGGTTCGAACAATTTGCGTGATATGACCCGGCTGTAGAGTGCGTAACCCGCGGCCAGACCGGTCAGACCGGCAATCGCAATTATCCAGATCATGGCTTATCCTATTGACAATTCTGTACCCGGGCTATTATATAACAATTGACACTTTTGCGTTAAGGTGTGATGGTGAAAAGATTTTTTTTGACCCTCATGGTCCTGTTTGCAGGGGGGTGCCTGTCCAGGGCCACGAAGGACCAGTGCAGAAAGGCCTGTTTCAACCAGGTGTCATTGCAGCAGCAAAACAGGAAGCAACCTGACTGGGAGGGCAGGATAAAGGCCTTGAAGGCAAAAATGAACCAGGCTGTGGCCAGGCTGCAAGAGGAAGAGGCACGGACAATCGGGAATCTGAAAAAGGCTGACGAGGCCCTGGATTCGGTGAAGAAAAAGGCCGCAAAGCAGAAAGAAGAGGCAAAAGGGAACCGGGAAATAGTCAAACTCAAGGCCCAATACCAGTCATTGCTCGCCAAATTGAAGCACAGGTACACGAAACAAATTGACGAGGTGCGCGAGGCAAAACTGAAATGGGAGGTTTCCACAAAAAAACAGGTGCAAAAGGCGATCGATGCATGCGTCCGGTTTTGCTGGAATAATAAATGGACTGATAAACAGGCTGCCTGCGTATCACGGGCCGGTTCCGCGCAGGCAATCAAGGCGTGTTTTTGAGTAATTTGGAGGCAATGATGGCTGACGAGGAAATCCAACAACAGACCGAGGAAAAACCAAAGACCCTGGCAGAGGCGTATCCTGATTTCGAGGAAAAATACCAAGCCATGAACACACTGTACCAGGCCCTGCGGGATGCCAGGAAGGGCGGTTCTGATACGGGCAACCTGGTAAAACAGGGCCAGGATACGGTCAAATGGGCCAGGGGCGTGATCGAGACGTTCGTGCCCATGTCGGAATTCGAGCAGAAGGTCCGGAAGGATACGGCGACCTTTTCCCTGGGGCTGAGGCTGGACAAGGACGAATTACTGTTGAAACAATTGTATTTGTCCATGGTTCAGGTACAGGGGGTGCTGGAAAAATTGAAGTAATTGCAGCATTTTTTGTTGTGATGAAAAATTTGGGATTTTTTCCTTGCATTTGAACCCTTGACAAAACAGAAAAAGAACCAATTTATTGCATTGCGAAGACGACTTTGACACAAAGGAGACGTAATCGTGGTAGCAAAAGATAGGAAAAACTTGAAAGTCGTAATTTTTACGACACCAACCTGTTCGTGGTGCAGGGCAACCAAGCGTTACCTGCGCGAACACAATATCCGTTTTCACGAAGTGGATGTCAGCCGCGACCAGAGCGGGCTGCGGGACATGGTGCGCAGAACCGGACAAAGCGGCGTGCCTGTGACGTTGGTGAACAACAGGCCGGTTATAGGGTTTGACCGGCCAAAACTGGATAAATTACTTGGCATAAGGTAATGAATGGAGGTAATGATGAATTTCAAGCCGATCGATGACAGAGTTTTAGTGGAATTGTTGGAACCTGAGGAGCAGAAGACCGCAGGCGGGATCATCATCCCTGATACGGCAAAGGAAAAACCCCGCCAGGGCAAGGTGGTTGCAGTGGGCACGGACGAGGACCTGCAGGACATCGTAAAGGAAGGAAACATCATCCTGTTCACGAAGTACGGTGGCGAGGACATCAAGATCGGTATGAAGGAATACAAGGTGGTCCAGCGCTCCGACATCCTTGGTATCATCGAGGAGTAATTCCAGGGATTTTCTACGCAGGCCTGGCCTGAAGCGGGCCAGGCCTCTCGCGTCTTTACATGCGTCAGATTTTATTTTCAAGAACGATTCAGGCGTGCAGTACTGCCATCAGGCTGACGCCGTAAGGCAGGTTTAAACGCCGAAGCCAGCGTCTTTCCAGTGCCATCACACCGGAAAGTCCGGTGTTTACAGGCGTCCAGGGGACCACGGCATCGCTGGAGGGCATGGTGTCCTGTTCAGGTAATATCTTTTTGGCCAGTCTCACCGTGGCGATAGGCAAAAACAGCAGGAAATTCGTGTATGTCAGCCTGCTTACGGTAAAGCCTGCGGCCTTGACCCTGGATTGCAACAGTTTGCGGGAATACCTGCGGACGTGGTGCAATGCCCGGTCGTGTGTGCTGAACAGGTATTGATGTGCCGGGACGGTCAGTACAAGCGTGCCCCGGGGGCGCAGTACGCGCCGGATTTCGCGCAGGGCGCCGAGGTCATCCGGGATGTGTTCGATCACGTCCAGGGCCACTGCAAATTCAAAGGTGTCATCACAAAAGGGCAGGGCAGTGGCATCGGCTGCGATCGCGGTTACCCCTGTTTTTTTGACCGTGTATTGCAGGGCCTGGATGCTCATATCCATGCCCACGGGCGTGCAGATGTCCTTCAGTACCCTTATGGTGCCACCAGTGCCGCAGCCCACGTCCAGCAGCCTGGAATTCGGACGTATGCCCTCACGCAGCAGGGCTTCCCTGACCATTGCGCGGGTCTGGACAAACCAGAAGTGGCGTTCCTCGACCCGGGCCATATTTGTGTATTCGCGAGGCTCCATGCAGGGAATGATAGCACAATGATACCTGAATGGCGAATTACTTTGTGACGAGGAATCTCCGATACAGGATATTTTCAGATTAAGTTATCTATCAAAGGGTTACAAAATGCTGAATCAAAATTTCCACCTCCGCCCACACGGTCCCGGCTGAAAGACCGGGCGAGCCGCCTGGGTTACAAGCAGGCCGGCGGCCTGCGCTCCACGGACTCGGCCACGGTCAACGGTCACGACCAACGGTCACGGACTCGGGCATCGGGCCTCTGGCATCGGGTGTCGGGACGCAGCCTGCGGCTGCGCGGGACGGCCCTGCGGGCCTTTCGGGAAGGCTCCCGTAGTAACCGGAAACCTCGGCCTCGGTCAACGGTCACGGAAAGAATGCCGGCTGGAAGCCAGCGATCCCAGGCC
>WGCQ01000081.1 GCA_015493765.1 Deltaproteobacteria bacterium | reverse complement strand
GCTGACCGTGGCCGAGTGGGGTCGGCATCCTGCCGGCCTTTTCCGTGGCCGTGGCCGGAGTTTTCGGTTGCAACTGAAGCCTTCCCGCAAGGCCCGCAGGGCCGTCCCGCAGCAGCCGCAGGCTGCGTCCCGAGACCCGATACCAGAGGCCAGAATTCAGTGACCGCTGACCGTTGACCGTTGACCGGGGCCGAGACCGTTGACCGGGGCCGAGACCGTTGGCCGTTGGCCGAGTGGGGCCGTGGCCGTGACGGGGGGGCGTACTGGTGACGAAGGCCACCTCGCAATACCGCCCTACTGGGCCTCCAGCATGGCGCAACGGTTTTTATCGAAGTGCACCGATATTTTACCGTCGGTTACGGGATAGACAGCGCCGGTCAAACGGTCCTTCAAACCGTGTACGCCCTTCATATCCGGTAGTTTGCCCAGGGGAACCACCATGTCCCGCACACTTTCCCTGGTGAACAGGCATACAACCGCATCACCACCCTGATCGTCACCTATTGCCAGGTAATCCGTCCCCTTGCTCAGCACCACGGGCGTGGCCCGCCTGGTGGCCGGATGGTCCTTTCTGAATGCAATTGCCTTGGACAGGGTATCCTTGACATCTTTCTGCAGGTCAGTAAGGCCGTCAAACTGCATCATCCTGCGATTGTCAGGGTCCCCTGCGCCGGGCATGGCCACCTCGTCCCCGTAATACACCAAAGGGACGCCCGGTATGCACATCACGAAGGCAAAAGCGCTTTTCAGGCGGTTGTACGGGGTTTTGTCGGTTGGCAGCGCAGGCGGATTGTCCCATCCCTGTTGCCTGGCCCCGTTGCCCCACTGGTCCGCGATCACACCACTGGCATGACTGATAAACCGGGGTACGTCCTGGTTGCCAATGAAGGTGGACATGATCGCAGCCTTGCCATAATAACCCTCATCCTGGGCCAGCATACCGGCCAGGTCCGAAAACGACTCGGTATGACGGGCAAAGGCCTTCAGCACGGCCCAGTACAACGGAAAATCAAACTGCCCGTCCAACTGGTCAGAGGACACATATTTTTTTATGAGGGTCTCGGACTGGCCCGTTCCACCGCCCCATTCACCCACAAATGTCTCGCCCACCATGTAGAAATGCAGGTCCGGGGTCTCGATTTGTTTCCGAATCTTGTACCGCAAAGTTTTGATGAAATTTGGCACCATGTGCTTTACCGCATCCACCCGGAAGCCGTCCACGCCGGTCTCCTGTATGAACCGCACTGCCGCATTTGTTACAAAATCCACAGCCTCGTTGTTCGTGTAGTCGAAATCCGGCAGGTATGGCTGAAACCAGCAGTCGATAGGGTGTTTGTTCCAGTTGTCGTCATCGCTGCATATCAACGGTGTCTGGCCAACCTTGCCATAGTGAAACCAGTCCCGGTGCATGGAAAATATCTTGCTGTCCTGAAATACGTGGTTGGCCGGCAAATCCGCAAGCACCCTTATACCGTGTTTGTGTGCATCATCAATCAATGCCTTCAGTTCGTCCAGGGTGCCGTAGTGCTCCTCGATCGTGGAATAATCCAGGGGGAAATACCCGTGGTACGCCGTGTAGGTGTGATTTACAGCGCCCGGATAGCATCCGTTCGGATTGTTCCACACAGGCCCCAGCCACAGCGTATTTATGCCCAGTTTATCGAAGTAACCTGCATCGATCTTTTGTTTGATCCCGGCAAAATCACCACCCAGCCAGTTGGCCTTGTTGTGCGCATCCAGGCATTCCGCGGGCTTGTCGTTCGCCTTGTCACCATCCATGAACCGGTCCGTCATGGGAAAATAGATGACCGCGTCCCTCCAGGAAAACGCCTTATCCTCCAGCCACACCGGTACATAGCGCTGTGCCTTGCCGGTGTCGGAACTCGCCGTAATCAAAAACCCATATTTGTCCTTTGCCGGGGCATCGAAATCAATAATCCCGTGTCCGTCATCACCCACACTGAATTTTACCGCCTTGCCGGCCTGCTCCACCGATACGTGGTTCACAGGCCTTTTATCCTGGCCCCTGAATACGGAAAACTCGATGTGGATGTGCATGTTTTTCGCATCGGTTGTTACCTTGTCCAGTTCGATCAATGGCAGATTGCAGTTCGGCATGACCAGTTTGGAGTTTTGTATCCCGTCCACCCACTTGGACAACGGATTTTCAGGGTCCATCACCCAGTCTTTCCCGTCCACCAGGAACTTGTAGCCCCATTCACCCGGCGGTATGGCATCGTTTCCCTTGAATTCCACGGTAAATTCCCCTGCAGCCCCCTTTTGCATGGGGGTCGCGGTTTTGTCCCACTTGTTCCACTCCGCAGGGACGGTCACGGTTTTCGCACCCTGTGGGGCCTGGAATTTGAGTGTAATAGTGCACTTGCGCACGGGGTATGCCCGGGCCTGTTGCGTGTCACCGCCATTAGTGTCTGTTATGGTATCCGTTTTTTGGGCGTCCCTGGCATCCCCGGAATCGCCAATATCCCGGGTCTCTGATTTTTGCATATCCACACCGGGTACAGGCACATCATGTGGCTTCATATCGCCCTGGGGCAGGTCCAGGGGGATATTATTCAGGGGACTCGGGCTGGCACAGGCAACGAAGGCCAGTATAAAAGACAGCATCGATATCCGAGTACGCATAAAATTCCTCTTGCATCGACAAGGTACAAGCAATCATACCACATTGCAGAAATGGATGCATGCCAGGTAATTCGGGCTAAAAATAAAAAGTTGACCTTGTGCCGATTTTATGGATACTGGTGTCATGACCTGGCAATACACAGAGGAACAGGTTCAACGGCAGGCGGAAATGCTGGCCAACCGGGTAAAAAAGACCTATTCCAGGCTGAAAAAGCGCTTTCGCAAACAAAATATCGACGTTTTCAGGTTGTATGACTGGGATATACCTGAGGTCCGGGCAGTGGTGGATTGGTATGCAGGTCACCTGGTGATCGCTGAATACGAAAGGCTGCAAACCGGGCCTAAGTGGTTGCCTGCCATGGCACGGGCAGTGGCAAATGCCTTGAGTGTGCCCATGGAACGGGTATTCATGAAGCGACGGCGGACCGGGCAGGCCGATGGGCCTCGCTATGAACGGCTCGACAACCGTAATCTTACGCTGTGGGTGAGGGAGCGGGACTTGTATTTCAAGGTCAACCTGTCGGACCGCGTGGATACCGGGTTGTATTCGGACCACCGGGATACCAGGGTAATGGTGCGTTCAATGGCAGGGGGACAGAATTTCTTGAACCTGTACTGTTATACGGGGGCATTTACCTGCGCCGCTGCAGCAGGGGGTGCAAAAACAACGACCTCCGTCGATCGGTCCCAGACCTATATCCAGTGGGCCAGTGAAAACATGGAGCGCAACGGGCTGGTCTTCCCGGGCCACAGGTTTGTACGTAGTGACGTGTTTGACTTTCTGGACCATTATCGGGGCAGGCCGTTTTCCCTGGTTGTGGTGGACCCGCCGTCCTTTTCCACGGCAAAACGCGGGTCCAGTCGTTTCGAGGTCCTGCGTGATCACCCGGTTTTGCTGCAAAAGGTGCTGCGGGTTACGGCCCCGGGCGGTACGATCTTTTTTTCTACCAATCACCAGCGTTTCGAACCGCAAATGGATGGTCTGCCTGCTGCAGAAATCGCTGAAATAACGCGTAAAACCATACCAATCGATTATCGAAACCAGCAAATTCACCGGTGTTGGCTGATCAAGGCGCCTGGTTAAGACCCAAATTACCTGACTAAATTCGGGTTAAGAGTATGCCGATTGTAAAGTAAGCATGCCGGCTGGAAGAGGGTGTGGATGGCCCCCGTTGGAGCACAGGCCTCTGGAGGGTGTTACAAAGTTCCCCCTGGGATCGCCGGCTTCCAGCCGGCATCTTGAATTATTTTTGTATTTCAAACTATTACAAAACACACAAAAATCCGAATTCGTCTATAAATCCATCAAATCAACACACTCGTTTCGCCCGTATTTTCCGAGACCGTTGGCCGAGACCGTTGGCCGAGACCGTTGGCCGTGGCCGTTGGCCGTGGCCGTTGGCCGAGACCGTTGGCCGTGGCCGTTGGCCGTGACCGTTGGCCGAGTCCGTGGCCGTTGGCCGTGTGGAGCGCAGGCCGCTGGCCTGCTCGGTTCGCCGGCGTCTCGCCGGCAATAATATTCCATTTTTTTTCAAGAACTTACATCGCCTCCCCCAAAAGGACGGGTTTGGAACCAGTCCCTACGATCCAACGCCAAATCCCATCGAATCAATGCCCTCTTAAGCCTGCATTCCGTACACCAATTGTGATGTACCAACCTGTTGACTATAGCAACACTGTTTCATATACTATCTATGCTTGGACAGGAGGAACTCAAATGAAGAGGCTATATGCGTTGGCCCTGGTAGGATTGCTATCAGGGGCCATGGGATGCAGCAACATACAAGTGGTCCCCGATGCATCTACCGGACGGGACCTGTCAAAGTCAGGGGATGTACTGGTGAGCCCGGACCAGGGTAACAAGGACCCTGGCGTGGTGGGTGTGGATGCAAAGGGCGATGCAAACGCACAGGACCCGGGGGAAAACGGAACGGACATTCTGGTGGATTCGGATGTTTTTGATGTGTTAGGTGATACGGTTCGGGATACCATCCAGGACAATGGCCATCAAGATCAAGATATGGTAATGGATACAAGCGTGGACGAAGGCGCATCCTGCACGCCCGAATCATGCGAGACCCTAAACAAGGAATGCGGTACATGGCCGGATGGATGTGGCGGCCAGGTGGATTGCGGGCAGTGCGGTCTGCACCAGGCCTGCGAACAGGGAAAATGCCAGGCACAACCCTTTTGCGGTGATGGCACCTGCCAGGCGGACGAGGACTGTGCGTCCTGTCCGGCGGATTGCGGCAGTTGTTGCGGAAACGGCCAGTGCCAGGCGGAATTTGGTGAAAATTGCGCGACCTGTGCAGTGGACTGCGGATGCAAGAAAGGTGATGTGTGCTACCAGTCCTCATGCTGTACGCCCAGGACCTGCCAGGACCTAAGTATAGAGTGCGGCCAGGCATCGGACGGCTGCGGCGGGGTGTTGGATTGTGGCTCATGCGGGGCCCATGAGGTTTGCGTGTCGGGGAAATGCCAGGCCCAGCCCTATTGCGGTGATGGGACCTGCCAGGCGGACGAGAATTGCGCATCCTGTCCGGCGGATTGCGGCGGTTGTTGCGGAAACGGCCAGTGCCAGGCAGAACTGGGTGAAAACTGTGCAACCTGTGCCAAGGATTGCGGGTGCAAGAACGGTGATGTGTGCTACCAGTCCGCATGTTGTACGCCCAGGACCTGCCAGGACCTAAATATCGAGTGCGGCCAGGCCTCGGACGGCTGCGGCGGGATATTGAACTGTAGTTGTGGCGAACACCAGGCCTGCGTGTCAGGAAAATGCGTGAACCAACCCTATTGCGGGGACAAAACCTGTAACAACGGCGAAAACTGCCACTCCTGTCCTGGGGATTGCGGCTCATGTTGCGGGAATGGTAAGTGCGAACCCGGATATGGTGAAAACTGCGGAACCTGCGCGGCGGATTGCGGGTGCGCCGCAGGACTGAGTTGCGTCAACAATACCTGCACGGCCACGTATCCCCCGGATGACCCGAACGAACTGATCAGGGACCGGCATTTTTCAAAGGGCTTCATTGCCATCAATCCCAAAACAGGGGCTACCATCAAAACCATGCCGTCAGGCCTGGTCCAGGGTGCCCCGGTCTGGCAACTGGCACTGGGGTACAGCAAGTCAACCCTGTATAACCAGCCACTTCAGACGCTTGCTGACGGGTCCGTAACATGGCAAGACATCTATGGAAGCATCACCATAGGTGCACCAGGCACACCGGAAAGCGACCTGATATCGGACGTGGAGGGCTACGTGGAATACGGCGGTGTGTATTACGTGCCATCCGCCCAGCAGGGTTGGGTGTATCACCTTGCACAACAGCAGATCAGTTATCCGGGTAATTACAATACCGGGTCGCCACCGATGTCAGCCATTGCCAGGCTCGATTTTCATGCATTCGCGCAACTACTGAAGGCGGATCGTAACCAACGCAGCGGTTACAATTCCACCTACCACGCGGCCCAGTACCTGGTGTATTTCACGGTTCAGAATCAAAACACATCAAGCCCCGGTTTCGGCGACTACCTGTGGTTTGGCATAACATTCTACGACGACCGCTACGATGTCCCAATAAAGGTGATCATGCAGGATAAGGGCGGTACGGAACGCCTGATCTACAACGTGGGCGGTGAACCTTTCATCACCCATGGGCTCAAGGTGGGCGGGCCCGGCCAGACATTCCAGGGCGACATCCTGCCTGCCATGCGTGATGCCCTGCTGCGGGCCTGGGACAACGGATTTTTGACCGGTTCGAACGTGCTTTCCGATTACAGGATCGGTGGCATGAACATCGGTTGGGAGGTGTCGGGCCTGAACAACGTTAGCATGCGCGTAAAAGACCTGTCCCTGCGTTATACGCGTCGCCCCGTTAAACCAGTGGTATTTGGCTTTAACACTGATGGGGATCGTGAAGGCTGGACCCTGACCAACGGGCAGGAACTGACGAACGGACCTTCGAATGGGATGTGGATATTCAAGGTCCCGGGGCCGGAGCCCATGTTGACCAGTCCGGAACTCAGCATTGAAGCAGCCACACACCCCATTGTGCGCATCAAGGTTGCAAACGACCATGGTCCCGCTGACAAGTCCTACCTCAAGGTCTATTGGGACCGGTTTGGGGACAGGGGACTGCGTGAGGCATGGAACCGCATGGTGCATATCAGCAATGGCGGTGGAACACAGACCGTCACCATTGACATGAGCAATACACCTGGCTGGGTAGGTGAAATCCACCAGATCCGCGTTGACCCTGTACTGGGTGGTGACGGACACGCCGTTGGCATCGACGAGATAGCGATCCTGCCCGCACAGTAAGTATTGTGTACGTGCAATCAATACACCATGGTGATCCTTAGCAGCAGGTCCAGTGCCTGTGCCCTCAACTTGGCCGAGCGCAGGGCGACCTGGCTGGTTCCCTCGCCGCAATGGGCTGCGATACCACCGATTCGACCGCCGGTATATGTGTATCGCAGGCCAATGGCCAGCCTGATGATGGAATTGCCTATCCAGGGCAGGTGAACCGGATGTGAAGAATATCTATAAAACAGGGACCAGGCCGCAGCCCAGGTCCTGGTATCCGCAGGGAAACGGATGAGGGCACTGGACAAAACCCTCGCGGTCAGGCCCATGGCCAGTTTGTGCCTGGGAGCCGCAATGAAACTGACCCCCATGGCTGCGGACAGCAGGTGAGCATCGGAAAAATCGTTTTCCCATCGTGCAGGCCATGGGTTCAGCGTGAATTGTGCCGCAAGTTTCCAACGGTAACTGGGTTTCCACCTGATACCCAGGCGGAACAGGGGGCCGGAAAAGCGCTTGCCCGTGTTTGAATAGTCATCCCTGTAATCGGTGGCCACCTTGGAACCCCTGTAAACACACGCGGTACGATACTGTGTCTTCTCGAATATCGAGAAATCGGGCAGGTCGATGGTCAGACCCATGGTGACGTGTTTGGCAACCCTGACCCGCGTCCCGATTGCCGCTCCCAGGCCCCAGATATTACGAAAATACTGAAAATTCGTGATTCCTGACCCAACCCCGGATGTGTATTCCAAATAACGCTCTACACTGGAGTATCCGTATAAAAATTTCAACGAAATACCGACCGCCCACCTGCCCCCCAGGATCACGGCGCCACTCAACCCGCCTTCGTATATGCCCGAATCCTTGCTGACCGCAACCCTGCCCGCTCCGTTGATGAAGTTCTCGAACCAGATGTCCGAAAAATTGTTTTTGCGCAGGTAGAGTCCAACACCGAACGGGACCTTGTACTTTTTTATCTGGAGACGGGCCGTGGTCCCACTGGACATCAGGCCCACGGAATACCTTTTGAAGGCAAAGGTATGCGTCCGTGGATTGTACAGTTTCAAAAAATCAGGGGAAGCACGCCTGGCCAGCCTGCCGTTGAATCCGGTGGACACGGAGCCCTTGTACTTGCGTTTCTTTTTGTTTTTTTTCCGTTTTATCCACGGCTCCACGGCACCGGCCGGGTTCAACAGGAGGGCTGTGCTGTCCTCGTAGTCGGCGCTGTACGCCCCGCCCATGCCGAATGCCTCGCCACCTACCGGGGTGTAGCCGATAGGGTCAGCGGCCAGGGGCATGCCGAAAAACAGCACGGCCATGAGTACGTATTGCCCTGCCTCATACCGCATCAGCCCTTTGTCACCTGTAAATGCAGTTCCCGTAACTGCCGGTCCGCAACATTCGACGGTGAGCCGCTCATCAGGTCCAGCCCTGCCGTGGTCTTGGGAAATGCGATCACATCCCGGATGCTGCCCGCGCCCAGGGCCATCATCACGATACGGTCCAGTCCCAACGCAACCCCGCCGTGCGGCGGCGCACCAAAGGACAACGCATCCACCAGGAATCCGAACTTTTGCAAGGCCTGCTCCCGGTTCATGCCCAGCACTTCGAAGACCTGCATCTGCACATCCGGGTCGTGGTTCCTGATGGAACCGCCGCCCAGTTCCACGCCGTTGAGCACGATGTCGTATGCCCTGGCCCTGACCTTGTACGGGTCAGAGTGCAGCATGTGCAAATCCTCGGGCATTACGCTGGTAAACGGGTGGTGCACGGCCTGGGGCCGGTCCTCCTCCTCGTTGTATTCGAACATGGGAAACTCGGTGATCCACACAAAACGCCACTCGCCCGCCTTGTCCAGGCCCATGCGGGACGCCACCTCCTCGCGCAGGGCACCCATGGCCCTCAATGCGGTCATTTCCGGCGCTGCCGCCGCCAGTATCAGGTCGCCTTGTTCCGCCTGCATACTCCGGATGATCGCCTGCTTTACCGGGTCCTCGATGTGCTTCGTACCCGGTCCTGTCACCCCGTCAGCGCCCACCTTCATCCACAAAAGCCCGCCAAGGCCCCTGGACCTGGCGAATTCCACCAGCGTGTCCACCTGTTTCCTGCTGAAACCGGCCCCCTTGGCCACGTTCATGGCAATGACCCGGTTTCCTGCCTCGATGGTATTGCGAAACAGCCCGAATGCGCTGGGCTTCACGGTGTCCGTGATGTCCTGCAACTCCATGCCATAGCGCATGTCCGGCGCGTCCTTGCCAAACCTGTGCATGGCCTCGTCGTACGTCAGCACCGGGAAGTCGCCGGCCAAATCCACGCCCAGCAAGTCGCGCCACATGCCCTTGAACAGCCGCTCGATGATCCCCATGATGTCCCTGGGCTCCACGAATGACATCTCCGCATCCAACTGGGTGAACTCGGGCTGGCGGTCCGCACGCAGGTCCTCGTCGCGGAAGCACCGGGCAATCTGGAAATAGCGATCAAAGCCTGCCACCATCAATATCTGCTTGTAGGTCTGCGGTGACTGGGGCAGGGCGTAAAACTGGCCCGGACGCAGCCGGCTGGGCACCAAAAAATCCCGGGCACCCTCGGGCGTGCTCTTCAACAGGATCGGCGTTTCGATCTCCAGGAAGTCCAGGTCCTCGAAGTAGCGCCTGATGTACGATGTGAACCTGACCCGGGCCTCGATCTTTTTGCGCATCACCGGGCGCCTCAAATCCAGGTATCGGTACTTCAGTCGCAGTGCCTCGCTGGCATCGGTCGTGTCCTTGATCACGAAGGGCGGTGTTTTCGTCTGTGAAAACACCCGGATTGCCCGGGCCTGCACCTCGATCGCACCGGTGGCCATGTCCGGGTTGCTGTCCTTGCCCCTGGACAGCACGGTCCCGTGGACCTGGATCACGCTTTCCATGCGCAGTTGCCTGGCCTGCTGCCAGGCATCGGTGCCCTCGTCCGCCCGTACCTGGGTGATACCGTAGCGGTCCCTCAAATTGATGAACACGAACCGGCCGTGGTCCCTGATGGAGGCCACCCAGCCGGCCAGGGTAACGGATGAACCCGTATCCTGTTCCCTCAATTCCCCGCAATTGTGTGTCCTGAGCATTGCAATCACCTTTAAGGTTAGAAACAAGGTTAGAAAAACACAAGGGCCAGAGTATATACAAGCACCGCCAGGTTGGCAAGGTTGATCAACACGAACAAGGCCAATTCAGGCCACTGGGCCCGGCTTGGCGGCGCGCCCTCGTCCTCCAGGGCCTGCCGCAGACCGCGATGGCTTTCCAGCGATACCAGCACCAGCCACAGCGTGATCCCGGCAAATGCGATGCCCACCAGGACCAGCAAGGTGCTGGCGGCCTTTTCATGCCTCTCGCGGCGCTGTTTCTGATCCGTTTTCAACGTGGATACCGCCACATCCACAGGCGGCAGCAGGTCGGGCATCTGGGCTGACAGGCAGCCCACGGCCGCTTTGATACGCCCGGACTTTACCAGCGATAAAATCGTGTGCCTGTCGATTTTTGCAATATCGTAGTGGTCCATGGCATCGATCACCTGCTTTGCCGGGTACTTGCCAGCGACCAGCACATCCCTGCGTACATAGTAAAACAACGGGGTCACCGGGTCCGGCGTACACAGCACGTAGTACAGGCCCGGTTTCGACGGCAAACGCATGTAAAGCCTGGCCTGTGGTGCGTCCATGTCCACGGACTTGTAGGCAACAGGTCCTGTCAGGTGGACATCCTGGCGCTGGTAGGCAAAACAATACAGGTGCATAGGTGGCTCTATTATGTTCAGTCGTGCATGAAAGACTACCTGTTGAGTACCTTGTAATAAAAGGGTGGCATCATTCATCACGATTCCCTTTGCCCGGCCCTCCAGGAAATAGGAATAGCGGCACAGTTGCTCGCTGCCCAGCATGACTTTGAAAATCAGGGGCCTCGTGGGCTGCACCGGCATGGATACGACCTGGGTGCGCCGGTGGTTGAGGTTCAGGGTCACTGATTTGCCCGAGGACTCGAATACCAGGCGCAGCCTCGCCGGCAACACGGGTGAAAGGGCACCGGATTCCTGCCTGGGCATCACCAGGAACGGGTTATCCAGGCCCAGCACGGGCACACCCTCCAACGGGACCACCAAAAAGCCCATGTCCTTGCACCTGAAGGCAAATGGCCCGGGCGTTTCCACCACCGCGGGCATGGGTTTGCGGTCCGCGTGGATGTGCAGCAGCCGTTTGTGGCCCCTGACCACGGTGACCAGGCTGACCTTGCGTGCATTCCCCGTATTCACACGCCACAACCTGGGACCCACCTTTTTAAACGGGAGCGCCCGGCCCGTTTTATCCCGCACGGACAGGATTTTCACCTGGTCGTGCCTGTTCTTGCGCATGTCCCACGCATCCACGGACAGGTATCCGCTGCCCAGCCAGGCGGCCTTGTACGCGATGTTGACACGGCTGGACGGCAGCATCATCATGCCGAAGAACGCGGCTGCCAGGGTGGTCGAAAACGTACCTATGGCAAGTTTTGGCCGATCGATGTTCATGGACCGTAACTGTTGCGCACAGGAAGTTCCTGTAACTGCTTGATAAGTTTGTTTATTTTTGACTTAAACGCCGCCATTTCCCCGGGGTCCAGCCTGGTGCCCTGTATTTTGCCCAGCACACTCGGTTTCCTGTAAATCCCGTTTCTTGATACGGCAAAATACAACGGGTGCCTGCCCACCCTGCCGATGACCTGGCCCTGCTGGACCATGGTGCCCACCCTGACACCTTTTGCGATCGATGCCAGCCGCGCATAATAACTGCGATATCCGTCCTGGTGTTGCAGGATCACCTGCCTGCCTAGGCGGATGTCACGGCCGGAAAACAGGACCTTGCCATCACCGACCGCAAACACCTGGGTCTGGCTGGGCACCGAGTATTCGATGGAAAGGCGGTGCTTTTTTTTCGATTGTTTGTATGCCACCTTACCCCACTTCACCTTTGCGTATTGCAGCGGGGAGGGCAAAAACGGCCTTTCAAAGGATTCGCCGTTTCGGTCGTAGTGCATGCCTTTGAAGTAGAAGGCCGATTCATTGACCACCCTGCCCGTGTAGGTGAGCGCCAGGATCCGTCCGTACTTCAAAAAACGCCCCGATACGGATATTTTTTCGATGATCAGTCGCAAGACGTCGCCGCGCCGGACCTGCCTGAACAAGTCGATGCGCCTGGCCAGGAAGGCCTCGACCGTTGAGGCCAACGGGGCGTCGGCCCCGCAGTTGTACAGGCTCCTGTGAAAGGAGTAGCGGATCATGCACGCAAAGGACACGATGCTGGTTACGGTCTTTTTGCGTTTAAGGGTGCTAACATACCCCTTTTTTGTGCGTTTCAGTTCGACGTAACGTACGACATCCAGCGGCACGATCACGGAGCGCAAATCGTGGGTCCTGGCGTCATAAAAGACCCTGAGCTTTTGGCCCACCTTCAGGTTTTTGAGGTCCAGGAATGATGACAACGCCGCGATCAGTGCTGGCATGTCGATGTTTCTGGCCCCGGAACGCCGCAGCAGTGTGCCCAGGTTTTCACCCCTGCCAAGGGTCAATTCGGCGGACATGACAGGCGGATTTTTGGCACCTGCATGCGGCATAACCGGCGTATGCAGTAAGGAGGCATCAGGCACTGTGATGGCGTTTTTGTTCGGGGGCTTGCTGGGGCCAGGGAGGATGACCCAGACGGCAAGAAAACCCACCGCCAGGATCAGCGAGGCCACTACAAATGCCTTGCCCCTGCCCGGTCTGCCCTCTTTTATGTATATCCTTTGCCTGTCCATCAGCGCATACCCTGCGATTTTGTTAAATCGCCTTCCCGGGCATTTTACATCAAACGGCGTGATGGGTCCACAACCCGACTTAGCACCAAAATTACCTGTCCAAATTCGGTAGTCGGCCCACGGCAACGGTCTCGGCCACGGACAACGGCCACGGTCTCGGTCTCGGTCACGGCCCACGGACAACGGTCACGGAAAAGGCCGGCAGGATGCCGGCGATCCCAGGTCAACGGCCACGGACAACGGCCACGGTCTCGGTCTCGGTCACGGCCCACGGTCACGGAATAGACCTCCTGGTCGGGTTGGGGTAAAAACCCGGTTTTTTGGGTGTATTCCTTGCAAAAGTTTCCAGGATTTGTATGATCATGTCCTGGAGACAGGTTAATGAAAAAAAGATTTTCCGATTACCGGCTAAAGGAACACCTCCTGGGGCCGGAAGGTGTTACAGAGGCCGTGCAATACCTTGCCCTGGAGTCCGACAAGCGCTGGGCATGCGACGGCCTGGCCATGGTGGGGATCCAGACGGGGGGCGTGTTCCTGGCAAACCGGATAAACGACGTCAGGATAAAACAGGGTTTGCCCGGGTTGCCGCTGGGCGTGCTGGACATCACGTTGTACAGGGACGACGTGTTCGAAGGCAGTGTTCAGCCCAATGTCAGGACAACCAACATACCGTTCAACCTCAGCGGTCGCGGGTTATTGCTGGTGGACGACGTGTTGTACACGGGCAGGACGGTGCGTGCCGCACTGGACAGCCTGACCGATTTTGGACGACCCGCATTCATCAGGCTGCTGGTCCTGGTGGACCGCCTTGCAAAGGAGTATCCGATCTGCGCGGACCTGGCTGCAACGACGGTCAGGAAGGCCGACCCCACGCAGACCGTAAGGGTACAGTTCCGGGAAATGGGATTCGAGCGGGACGAGATCGTGGTTTACGAAAAGGGGAACAATGAAACACCTGTTGGGCATTGAGGGTCTGACCTCGCAGCAGATCACAGGGCTTTTGGACAGTGCGGACAAGTTTCGGGAGATCAGCGAGCGCAGGCGCAAAAAGGTGCCTGCACTGCGTGGTACAACGGTGGTGCTGTTTTTCGTGGAGCCCAGTACCAGGACAAAACTGTCCTTTGAACTGGCTGCGAAACGCCTGTCCGCGGATACGATCAGCCTGTCGGCCAGCACGTCCAGCCTGAAAAAGGGTGAAACCCTGGTGGACACGGCAAAAAACCTCATGGCCATGCATCCTGACATCATTGTGCTGCGTCACAGTGCGGTGGGTGCGCCACACATGCTGACGCGCTACGTGGATGCATCGATCGTCAATGCGGGCGACGGGCCGCATGAACACCCGACGCAGGCCCTGCTGGACATGTTGACGATCCGCCGCCACAAGGGACGCATAAAGGGGCTGAACGTGGCCATCATCGGTGACATCGCCCATTCCAGGGTGGCCAGGTCCAACATGTTCGGTATGACCACGCTGGGTGCACGTGTCAGGGTCGCGGGTCCCAGGACCATGCTGCCGCCCGGGATCGAAACCCTGGGCGTGGAGGTGTTCGACAACACGGCGGACGCGGTGAGGGGGGCGGACGTGGTGATGATGCTGCGGGTACAAAAGGAGCGTTTCACCGAGGAACTGGTGCCGTCGGACAGGGAGTACTTCCGGAGATTCGGTTTGGACCGGACCAGGCTCGGGCTTGCCGCACCCGACTGCCTGGTGATGCATCCGGGGCCCATGAATCGCGGCGTGGAGATCGAACCGGAGGTCGCCGACGGACCGCACTCGGTGGTCCTCAACCAGGTGGCAAACGGCGTGGCCGTAAGGATGGCGGTGCTGTTCAAACTGGCCGCGACCACGAACGAGGAGGTTGAATGAAGGGCTACTTCTTTGACCCGCAGAGGGGTTTTGTCAATGCCGAGTTCGAGCCGCAACATGGGCTGAAGGTCCTGGACGACAAGGTCAGCGAAAGGGACGTGGTGCGCGAGGGCAGGGTGTGGAGCAGGCCGTTCATCGATTTGTACGCATTTTTGCCTGACCCGGGATACGAGTACCGGGAGGACGTGGTTAGTTTTGCCGGGGCGGCCCGTGCGGGCGGCTATGGGGCTGTGATGTGCAGGCCCTGTACGCTGCCAGTGATCGATAATGCATCCGTGGCACAGGACTTCATGCAGCGGGATGCTAATGGGGTCCGGTTGATTCCCATGCCAGCCTTTTCCATGGGGCAGCAGGGCAAACGGATGGCGGAGATGGGTGACATGGCCGGGCTGGGGCTGTGGGGCGTGACCAACGGCGAGGTACCGGTACGGTCCGACCGTTTTTTGCGGCGGGTCATGGAGTATGCCCGCAATTTCGGTTTGTACGTGGTGCTGACCCCGTTTCACCCGGAACTGGGCAAGGGACAGGTCAACGAGGGTCCGGTGTCAGCGAGGCTGGGCCTGAGGCCCGATTCATGGGCGGGCGAGGCGATCACCATAAACAGGTACCTGGTCCTGGCCCAGTTGACCGGGGCCAGTGTGCACATTGCAAAGGTATCCACCGGCCAGGGCGTGGAGGCGATCCGCCGTGCAAAGCAGCAGGGGGTCAATGTAACCGCGTCCGTGGCCTTTTACAACCTGCTGCTGACGGACGAGGCCATGGAGGCCTTTGACCAGAACTTGCTGGTCAATCCGCCCCTGCGCTCGCAACAGGACAGGCAGGCGCTGCTGGAAGGGGTGCGGGACGGGACGATCGATGCCGTGGTCAGCGATCACACGCCCGTTGCTGTGCACGAAAAGGAACTGGAACTGGATTTTGCCGTGCCCGGAATGATTGGGCTCGAATTCGTGTTTCCCGCGCTCATGGGACTGGTACGCCAGGGCGAACTGACGCTCACGGACGTAATGCGGGTCCTGGTGAAGCGTCCCATGGAGATCACGGGCATATCGCCGGAGGGCCTGTTGCAACTCGACATGGAGAGTACCTCGCAGCCAGGCAAATGGGAACCCCGGTCCAGGTCCCGCAACACGCCGTTTGACGGTCACTTACCGGCCGCGGGGGTAAAATGGGTCGCAGGGGACTGATAATACTGGTATTATCGACCTTCCTGAGCATGCCGGCAAAGGCCGATTTCGACGGTATCCACAGCATTGTCATGCACTCCGCAGCGACCCTACAGGACCAGGAGGTGATGATAGGCCTGTTTGCACCGCTTGGCTATGGGATCAACGACGACCTGTCCATATTTTTGCACCCCGTACTGGCCTTGCTGTTGACCCCGAACCTGTACCTCAGGAGACGCGTACTGGCCAGGGAACATATTGACCTGTCGATCCAGGCCGGCTACATGCAGAGTTTCCTGGATTCCAGCAGGGTGCATATCCCGGCGGTGGGGCACTTGCTGGTGCTTGCCACGTATTACCCGTCAAAAAAATGGTCGTTCACGGCACATGCCGGTTACCTGTTATCGTTGAGCCCCATGGACCATGGCGTACAGGCCGGGGTCGATGCAAACTGGCTGGTTACGCCAGCGGACATGATTACCATGTCAATCAGCGAGCAGTGGTCGTACAAGCACAATTTTCACATCCCGTACGGATTGCTGGTCTATACCCATGCCTTTGATTACGTGCGGATCAGTGCGGGGTTGGCCTTTTCCAACCTGCCCTTGCAGGTGGGACCGTCCGAGGTAAAGATATTTCCCATATTCCCGGTCATCGACGTATGGTGGAGGCTGTAATGCTGCATAACAGGCCAAGGGTGGGGATCACCGTGGGGGACCCGGCAGGGATCGGGCCGGAGGTCATGGCGCGGTCCGTGGCCGCGAACAAGGAGGCCGCGGATTACGTGATTTACGGGCCGAAACAGGCGCTCTCGGGGTTCGTGGACACGTGCGAGAACCGTGTAATCGATTTGGACGGGACGGCCCCCATTGGCGCATACACCAGGGCCGGGGGACAGGCGTCGATCAGGGCATTGCAGCAGGCAACCACGGACCTTGCGGCAGGCCGCATAGATGCACTGGTCACAGGACCCATTGACAAGCGGGCCTTTTTAGATGCAGGCCTGGATTTCCCGGGACAGACCGAAATGGTGGCACGGGCACTGGGGGTCCATGCATTTGCCATGAACCTGTCAGGACCGGTATTGAGGATCAGCCTGGTTACCACCCACGTGGCTGTACGTGCGGTGGCCGAGGCAATTACCCGGCAAAAGGTCATTACAACGATCGAACTGACACGGGATTTCCTGAAATCCCTGCTGGGCAAGGACCATCCGGCGATCGGAGTGCTGGGACTCAATCCTCATGCATCTGACCATGGCCGATTCGGCGACGAGGAGGAGCGGGTGATCGCACCTGCGATCGCACATGCGCGACAACTCGGGGTCAACGCGTCCGGGCCACTGCCTGCGGATACGGCCTTTACCAGGGCCGTACAAGGGGAATTCGACGGGCTGGTGGCCATGTACCACGACCAGGGGCTCGGCCCCTTGAAACTTATGCACTTCAACAATGCCGTGAATATTACCCTGGGATTACCCAGGCCCAGGACCTCACCGGACCACGGCCCCGCATTTGACATCGCAGGCCTGGACAAGGCGGACCCATCCAGCGCAATAGAGGCCGTACGCATGGCAATAAAACTGGCACACGTATAATTCCGACACTGCCATCACGTGTGACATCCGCGGCATGGTCCGTGCCGTTACAGTGGCAGTGTGGTGGTAACAAATGATTACCACTCCATGGGATCACCGTAACCCAGCATGGACTTGATCTCGTCCGTTGCCATGGTGGATGGGTCCCAGGGCGGGTCAAACACGACCTCCACCTCGGCGCTGCTTACGCCGTCGGTTTCCAGGGCCGCATTTTCAACCAGCTGGACCATGTAGCCGGACATGGGGCAAAACGGCGAGGTCAGGGTCATCTTTATGTGCACGTGGCCGTCATCGATCTCCTCCACGTCGTAGATCAGCCCCAAATCCACCATGGGCACGCCCAGTTCGGGCTCGATCACGGTCTTCAGGGACGCCCACACGCGGTCCTTCAATGTCTCTTGTCCTTGTGCCTGTTTTTCCTGTTGTTCAGACATCCTTCAGAGCCTCCTCAAAGGTTTTCCACGCCAGAAGGGCACACTTCAGCCTTGCGGGCATGTCCGCAACAGGGTTCAACGCCGCAAGCTCACCCTCTAATTTCGGCCCGTTGTTTGTCAGCATGGCCTGTACCTTGCTTATGATTTCCATGGCCTCGTCCACTGCCTTGCCCTTTAACGTGGCTGCTGCCAGCGAGGCCGAGGCCTGGCTGACCTTGCATCCCCTGGCCTCCACCTGCAGGTCCTTTATCGCTGCCCCATCCACGTGCAGCCTTATTGTCAGTTCATCCCCGCACAGGCTGTTTACACCTTCCTTTTCCACCTCCCACTCGGGGATCGGGTCCCGGGCCACCGGGTTGCGAAAGTAGTAGTCCAGCATTTCCATGGCATCGGATGCGCCCGGCACCACGCTGGCCCTGTGTTTCAGCATGTCACTAACGGCCTCTGACAGTGCATCGGCATCGGACATCTCGTTGTAGATGTAAAAACTGGCCCTGGTGGTGGCGATGACGCCCAGCACCTTGTGCAAAGGCTGGGCACAGTGGTCGCCTGCCCGCACGGCCAGGCCCGCATGGTCCAAAAATTGTGCCACGTCATGCGGGTGGTGCCCATCCACCGTGAATGTCAGCACCCCGCCGGTGCCACCCGAATCCGGGTCCGGCCCGAACACCTTGACCCCCGGTATCCTGGCCAGTTTCTGCCTGGCATACCCGCCAAGCAGCCTCTCGTGCGCCTCCACCTCCCGCATGCCCAGGCGTTGCAAATATCGCACCGCAGCGGCCATGCCCACCGCACCGCCCACGTTTTGCGTGCCTGCCTCGAACATCAGCGGCGGTTTTGCATACGTGGTGTGCGACAGTTCCACGCGGTCGATCATCTCGCCGCCGCCCATGAACGGCTGCATCTCGTTGAAGCGCTGCCTGTTTATGTACAGCCCGCCGATCCCCATGGGACCCATCATCTTGTGCCCGGAAAATGCGTAAAAATCACAGCCCATGGCGTGTACGTCCACTTGCCTGTGCGGTGCGCCCTGGGCCCCGTCCACCAGGCAGGCCGCACCGTGTTCGTGCGCAAGTTTGCAAATATCCGCCACCGGGTTGGCCGTGCCCAGGACGTTGGAAACGTGTGTTATGGCCACCAGAACCACCCGTTCGTCCAGCAACTCTTGCAAATGGTCCATGTCCAGCAGGCCCTCGGGCGTGATCCGTGCGAAACGCAGTTCGCAGCCCGTTTGTTGGGCCACCATCTGCCAGGGCACCAGGTTGGAATGGTGCTCCATGACCGTGGTCACGATAGCCTTGCCCGGTCCCAGCCGGTGTGCGGCCCAGGCCCGGGCCACCAGGTTGATCCCCTCCGTGGTATTGCGCACGAACGCCAGTTCGTCCGTGTCCGCACCAATGAATCCCGCGATCTGCTCGCGTGCCGCCTCGTAGAGCCTGGTGGATTCAACGGCCAGGCCATACACCCCGCGGTGCGCATTGGCCCCGATCAGGGTATAAAAATCCGCCTCGGCCCGGATCACGATCTCGGGCCTCTGTGCAGTGGCCGCGCTGTCCAGGTAACGGACCTTGCCCTCCCTGAGCACGGGAAAATCCCGGCGTATTTGCGCAGGTGAAAAACTCATGAGGTGCCTCCAATCAGGTTGTCCAGGTCACTGATGACCCCATCCATGATACTCTTTGACGGCAGATTGGCAATCAAGGGCATCACGAATGCGCGTAACAAAAGCATGCGTGCCTGATTTTGATCAATGCCTCGCGAGTTCAGGTAAAACACGGCATTCGGGTCCAGGGGACCTATGGCTGCGCCGTGGCCTGCAACCACGTCCAACTGGTTGATCCGCAGCTTGGGCACCATGGTGATACTACCCTGGCCCAGCAGCAGGCCCTTCATGTCCACGGCCGTTTCCGCACCCTTTGCAATGTCCGGCAACACGGCCCTGCCGCTGGCCGTGATTCGACTGTCCCCGAAGGACAGGGCACGCGCCATGACCCGGGAATGCGTCTTTGCCGCGTCGTGCGTGGTGTACAGGTCGTTGTGCACATCCGCATCGCCGTGAGCCAGGGTTACGCTCATCAAATCCACGTTTGCCCCCTTTGCCAGCAGCCGGATGTTCATGGACGAGTCCGCGATGCCCGCACCCCGAACGATCTGCCATGCCCTGACCTGCGGCCCCAGGGCCTCGACCACGCACTTGTAGATCCCGGCCCGGCCCTGCTGCATGCGTATGTTGCGCACGTAATCCACCACCGCGTCCCTGGCCCCGGTGAGCACGGAAATGCCCGACTGGACCGCGCTGTCCGAGCCCTCGAATTCCTCGATGATCGTGGCGTGTGCGCCCTCGGCCACCTGTATCCACGTGGTGGACAGCACCGGCGCATCGGCCAGCACCGCGGGGTGTACGATGTGCACCACGCCGCCCCGGACATCCACCTTCTGGACCTTCTGCTCGAAGTACACGGGCAGGCCCACGTTGGTCTCGCCCAGTTGCGGCCTGATCACATGGCTGACCTCGAAATCGCCGTCGCCGCTGACCTCTGGATTGACGTGCCTGAAGTTGCTGTGTTGCGATTCCTGCAAAAATATAGCGATCGCCTTGCTTTGTGCTCCCATTGCCAGTCTCCTTATCCCTGTGCGCCCTTCATCTCCAGTTCGATCAGGCGGTTCATTTCCAGCGCGTACTCCATGGGCAGGGTCTTGATGAAGTCCGCGACAAAGCCGTTGACCACCGTAAACGTGGCCTCTTCCTCTGTCAGGCCCCTGGACATCAGGTAAAACAACTGGTCCTGGCCCAGTTTGCTGACCGTTGCCTCGTGCCCCACGTCCGCATTGTCTTGCAGCACCTGGAGGCTGGGCACCGTGTCACTGCGCGCCTCGTCGTCCAGGATCAGGGAATCGCATTTGCTGCGTGCCCTTACATGGTCCGCGCCAATCTCCACCTTGACCTTGCCGCGGAACACGGAGGCACCGCCCTGTTTCACCACGGACTTGGACGTGATCGTGGAACTCGTGTGCGGTGCCAGGTGGATCATCCGGGCACCGGTGTCGTGCAACTGGCCCTCGGACGCCATGCTCAGCGACAGGGTTTGGGCCCGCGCACCAGGGCCTGACAGCACCACGGTCGGGTATTTCATGTTCAGGCCTGCGCCCATGTTTGCATCCACCCAGTCCACGAACGAGTCATCCATGGCCACTGCCCGCTTGTTGCCGATATTCAGCACGTTGTGCGACCAGTTCTGGATCGTGGTGAACTTCAGCGTGGCGCCAGGGCCCACGAACGCCTCCACCGCGCCCGCGTGCAGGTCCACCTTGGAATAGATCGGGGCGCTGCATCCCTCGATGTAATGCACGGATGCCCCCTCCTCCAGCACGATCACCGTGTGCTCCAATTGTCCCAGGTTCGGCCGGTTGATCCGGAAATACGATTGCAACGGGAATTTCACCTCCACGCCCGCAGGCACGTATAAAAACACCCCGCCGGACCACAGTGCCGTGTTCAAGGCGGCAAAGATGTTCGATTCAGGTGGCGTTATCTTTGAAAAATAGCGCCGCACAATCGATGGATATTCCCTAACCCCTGTGTCCAGGTCCGTAAATATCACACCCTGTTTTTGTAACTGTTCCTGGAAGGACTGGTAAACGGATTCGCTTTCCACCTGCACGGTCAGGCCGGCCAGGTATTTTTGCTCCGCCTCCTGGATGCCCAGCCCCTCCAAGGTCTTGCGGATGTATTCTGGCACATCCTCCCAGTCCTGCACAGGTCCGTCCGTGGCACGCACGTAGTACGCCAGTTCGTCAAAACGGATCCGTTCCCGGAATTTCACGGGCATGAAATCGGGCAGGGACGAGGCGCGGAAGGCCTTTAGCGCCTTCAGGCGTATGTCCAGCATCCACTCGGGTTCCGACTTGGACTCGCTGACCTCGCGGATCAGGTTTTCATTTATTTTAACAGGCACACTGGCACTCACTGGGCACCTCCCAGCCATTCGTAGCCCTGGTCATCGATCTTTTGGGCCAGGTCAGGCCCGTCAGAGGCCACGATCCTGCCGTTCAGCAGCACGTGGACGCGGTCGGGTGACAGGTAATCGAGGATCCTGGTGTAGTGCGTGATGATCAACACCTTGCTGCCGCGCTCCACGGCCTTCCTGATCCCCCAGGACACGGTGCGCAAGGCATCCACGTCCAATCCCGAGTCCGTTTCGTCCAGGATCGCCAGTTCCGGTTGCAACAGCAGCAGTTGCAGCACCTCCAGTTTTTTCTTTTCCCCGCCTGAAAACCCCTCGTTCAACCCCCTGCCCAGCACGTCCGGCTCCATGTCCAGGGTGGACATGATGTCCGACAGGTATGCCCTGAATTCCGCGGGCTTTATGTCCTCGCCGGTCTTGTTCCGATGCAGGGTCTTCAAAAACTCGTACACCCGTACCCCGGCTAGTTCCACAGGGTATTGAAAGCCCAGGAACATCCCCATCCTGGCCCTGGTCGTGGTATCCTCGTTCGTGATGTCCCGGCCCTTGAACAGGACCTGGCCCTGCGTAACCTCGTAAAACGGCGAGCCCATCAGCACGTTTGCCAGCGTGGATTTGCCGGAGCCGTTGCGGCCCATGACCGCGTGGACCTGGCCATCATCCATGGCCAGGTTTATGCCCTTCAGTATCTCCTGGCCCTCCACCTGCGCATGCAGGTCCTTGATTTCCAACAATGGTTTCATAATCACTCCTGTTTATGCCTTGCGTATCGTTGCCGTCAGTATCCTGCTGTTTTCAGGTCCCTCGCTGCCACCGATCTCCGTGACCAGGGAATGCGGATTGCCCCATACAAGGTCGTACAGGCTGACCTTGGACAGGGTTTGCTCCACGATCGCGGCCAGCGCGCCCCAAACGGCCTTGAGGTTGCAATTCGGATAGCGATTGCAATTCTTGGCCTTGCCAGCCTCCACGATCGGGACCCGCTTCGAGTTCGTGGCCTGCGTGGACAGCACCGCAATGATCTCGGCCAGCGTGATCGACTCGGGCGGACGGCTGAGTTCAATCCTGCCGCCTGCACCGCGCACGCTTTTTACCAGGCCGCCCCTGCCCAGCAGGCTGACGAGTTTGCCAACATAACCGGGGGTCAATCCCTCGGCCTGTGCCAGGTCGTTGATCGTGACAGTCCTGCCACCTGCCGAGCGTTCCGCCAGCCTCATCATGCACCGCAGGCCCATTTCCTCTTTCGAGGTCACCTTCATATCCCCAGGATAACAATTTTTACTTTTTTGTCAAGATTATTTTTTACCATAATGATGTAACATGATTTGTATCAGTAGAATTTGGGATGTTTTACCTGCCGGGACAAACGAATGAAAATGTGTTAATCCTGTCATGGAGGTAGCCATATGACAGGAATTCGATTCATAAAACCCGAAGAATTGAAAAAAAACTACATAGCTTACCCGAATACGGTGGCGGTGGTTTCTGCATTTGACCGGGAACACAGGCCTAATTTCATGTCCGTGGTGTGGCAGTCCCAGTTGTCCATGGATCCGCTACTGCACGGGGTATCGATCAGCCCCAAGCGCTATACCCATTCATTGATCATGGACTCGAAACGTTTCAGTGTTGCCTTCTATGCGTTCGAGGCACTGGACATCTACGTGCTGGGAGGCCGACTTAGTGGTCGGGATTACGACAAAGTCGCCACAGCAGGCCTTGATGTAAATCAAGGACGTGTACTGGATGTCCCTTTGCTCAACGGTTTTTACGCGGCCTTGGAGTGCGACCTGGACCGGATTGTGACAACGGGGGACCACGACCTGTTCATAGGGCGGGTCAGGGGAATCCACCTGGACCAGCAGGTGTTCGCGCAGGACGGGATCACGCCCTTGGGTGCCAGGCCCACCCTTTACCTGGGCGCAAACCGGTTTGTAACGATAGACCGTTCGACATTGCACGCTAAGACATTGGAAGACCTGAAGATTACAGTTTGAGGGCTCGCATCTTGTCGGCCAGCGGGTAACTGGGCCATACATCCACCGGGATGGAACCCATTCCGGCCAGGGCCTCTTTTACCTCCTCAGGCACACTGCCATAGGTCTGGATGAATGCCTTTGCCTTGCGGTAGTTGCCCTCGGCCTCCAGCATCAACAGGTCGTGCGCCAGGGCCTTGATGCCGGCAGCGAATTTCTTTGTATCAACGCTGAATTTGCGGGTCTTGGGGTCATACTTGAAAACGCCGAACTGTTTCAAGTAGTTGTACTGGATCATGTTGGCCTTTCCATGGGCCTCTGACACGCCGAAACGTACGGACCTGAATATTCCGGCCAGGTAGGTGACCTTGGACGTATCTTCCAGTTTTTGTGGGAACCAACCCTTTTTGATGAAAAACAGCGTGTTGTATTCGCCCAGCACGTCCGCCTTTGCCTCTTCGATCGCGGAATAGGTGTCCTTCAATGCCAGGTTCACCGTGGTCCTGGTCCCGTTTTTTTCTATGAACCCAGGCCCTACCCCGTGGCTGATTTCGTGCATCAACGTGTGGTTGAAATACGCATCGAACGACAAAAACGGCAATTGCGCCTTGGTCAGGACCAGTTTTGCGATTGGCCTCAGGATCATCTCAAACTTCGCATTGGACATGTTTTTCAGCAGCACCTTTTTTGACCCCTTGACCTTGCGTACGTGTTCGTCGTTGGGCAGGTTGTAGGCCAGCGTCTGGACACCCTTGTGGGCGTCTCCCGTCGCATAGATCAGGTCAATAACCCGGATCGGTGACCCCTTTGAGCGACCCTTGCCCTTGTACTTGTCAGGCACCGGCAGATTGTCCTCGATGGCACCGATATGTTTTTTGACCAGGGCCATTTTCCTGGATTCCACCGGGTCCACCAGTCCTATAAACGTTTCGAACGCCGCCTTGTAATTGAACAGCCGGTCCTCGTAAACCTCATACGGCCCTATAGTGACCTCCAACCCGTCGCCCTTGACGTCCATCCAATCGCAGTCGCTTTGAAAATAGCGATTGTCCGTGAAAGCCTTTGCACGGCTCAACAGGAATTTTTTCAGGGTGGGGTTTTTGACGAACCGGGCGGCCTTGTTCAGGTAATCTGCCGCCTTGTGCAGGTCGTTTGCGTACTCCACGCTGTAAGGCACGGCAACCAGTTTGCTGTCGCGTTGCCGGATCACGGTGACCGGCGACAAAAATGCCTCTTTTTGTTCGGGGTGAGAGGCCAAAAAACTGTTGAACCACTGTTTTGTCATTTTCAATGGATAGAACGTACCGCCAAGTGGTTTTTTGTAATGTCCATAAAATGTCTTGAATGCCTCCAGGCGGTTGTATGGCCCTGCCATGATGTTCACCAGGCGCAATACATCCTTGTATGCCGGGTCCTTTTTGGCCTTTTCCTGCAATTCCTTACGCACTTTCAGGCAATTCGGCCCGGCCTGCACCCAGAACAGGTGGTCCATCACATCCGCAGCCAGAACCAGGTAGTGCAGAGCCTTCTGTTGTTCCGGACTCAGGTCCTTTTCCGGTACACTCATGGTAACAGGTGCAAATTTTTTCAACTGGGCCTTGACATAGGTCTCTGAAAACTCGTATTTGGGTTTTGCTTTTTTCAACATCTTTTTCTTTGCCACCTTTTTCTGTTTCGGTTTCACGGCCGCCACCTTCTTTGCGGGCGCGACCTTGGCATGTTTTTTGGCGCATCCCCATGACAGCATGCCCACCACCAGCATGGCACCAACAACGTATTTCATGTAAACCTCCTATGATACGGTCTTTCGGTATTCTACTCCAAACTCTTGGTTAATTCCACATAAAAAATTGCGCCCTTGTCCGGGGCGTTTTGTGCCCATACGCGGCCCTTGTTTTCGGCCGCCACCTGGTGTACGAATGCCAGTCCCAGTCCCGTGCCGCCGGGCTTGGTGCTGGCAAAAGGCTCGAACAGGTCCTGCATGATCCCCGGGCTGATGCCAGGCCCGGTATCCTTGACCCAAATCAATACCTTTCGGGCCTTTTCCTCGATTCCGACTTCCAGCCTGGCCCCCGCGTCCTGTCCCTGCATGGCATCGATTGCGTTCTTTACCAGGTTCATCAATGCCTGGCGCATACGCTGTGCATCGAGTGTCACCATGACCGGCCGATCAGGCAGCCTGGTTACCACCTCAACGGCGTTTTTTGCCAGTTCCCCTTTCATAAATTCCAGTAATTCCCTCACCAGGGCGGTGATGTCACATGAATCCATTACTGACTGGGAGATACGCCCAAATTTCAGGTATTCACCCGTGATGTTAGACAACCGGTTGACCTCCCGTTCGATGATCCGAACCTGGTCCTCCACGACTCCGTACCTGCCTTCCCGTTCCAGCCGCTCCTTCAGCATGTCCAGGTTTAAACTGATTGAATTCAAGGGGTTACGAATCTCGTGGGCCATCACGGAGGCGGTCTTGCCCACCGCTGCCATTCGTTCCGACTGGACCAGGTTTTGCTGGTGCTGCCTGATTTCTTCGTCCCTGGCCTTCAATGCCCCGGCCAACTGGAATATGGCCTCGCCCAGCATGTCGAATTCGCGTACACCCAGGGACGTGGGTTTGAGGTCATAATTGCCTGATGCGATACGTCTGACCGTTTTCACCAGGAAGCCCACCGGACGCAGCCACAGAAAAACCAGCAGCATCACGAGGATTGATATGATTAGCGCCACTGCCGGTGCAAACAGGCTAACCGTGGATGTCCGGGTTACCTGGCGGTCCAACTGGATGTATGCCAGCCTCGACAAGGTGGAACTCAGCGATGCCAGCACGGAAACCCTTTCCTGCAACCACAATAACAGACCTCGCATCCGGGCACCCAGCACGTTTGCCGTATTTCGATTGAGATTTTCCGGCTTTGAGAGGGTTGCCGCCAGGGCCTCCAGGAATTTTATGTCCGTATCCGGCCTGGTTTGCATCAATGCAAGGATATTGGAGCGCCTGGCCTGTAAGAGTTTGTCCTTTTTGGATAACAAGGTCTCCAGCAATGCCAGCGTCTTCTGGGCCACATCCTTGACCTCTTTGGACCATTCCCCGTGTTGATTGATCCTGGATACGGCGATGACGGCATTATGCAGCCTCATGTGGATATTCATTTCCACAATCCGCCTGGCCGCACGTACATATGTCCCGTCGAAATGGTCGCCCAGGCCGACTCCGATCTGCCGCAATTCCCTGTCCAGCAGCCTCAGGTCTTCGTTAGTAGAGTCCAGGACCTTGTGGACCCGGACAACATGGTCAAAGACTCCTGTAAATTGATGTACGAGAAAAAATACAGACCCCCCAAACAGGGCTGTAACTACGGCATAGGCCAAAAATACCCTTGTCGGAAGGGAAAGTTTCATTGTAAGGCCTTATGGCCCCTTGGTAAAAATAAAAATTACTTCATATTTTTGAGGTTGGTTTCGCAGGTCTCGTTGCTCATTCCATTATTGACCCTGCTTTTCCACAATTTGCAAATATTTTGCTGCTTGGGATCCTTGTCCGCTCCCTTGCAAGCCTTTTTGATCAGTTCCTGGCATGCATTGCCCTTGTGACAACCTGTGTTGGCCATATACATGGATCCGACCCCGCCTAACATGGCCATGCCCAATACTACGCCTGCCACTATCTTTTTCATCCTCATCCTCCTAAAATAGGTTAAAATTTACCAAAAATGTAACACTACCTTTTATAGAGGATAAAGCAGGTGTTTTCGTCTGTCAAGAAGCGATTTGTAAAATATTCGACTGAATTCGAAAACAGGATGCTAAGCCTTTGCAACGGCCTTCAACTGGGCCAGGGCATCCTCCACTGAAAAGACGGCCAGCCGCAGGTATTCGTCAAAGGTAGCCCAGTCGCACTCATTGTCCATTACGGGCAGGGCCACTTCAAACACGAGGGCATTGTAGTCATCGACCACGTAATACCGGCCAAAAATGATGTCGGAATTTTTGGCATTCAACCATTCCATCAGGACGTCGCGGGAGATGCCCAGTGCATCCGGTGAAGGCTCCATCAGTATGCTTTGCAAATGCAGGGACCTTGGTTCCTTGGGACTCGGCAGGGCCTTCAAAACCAATCGATACAGGCCTTCCTGCCCCTGCAAGTCAACCAGAGCATTGTTTGTCGCAGGGTTCAACTGAACAGGAAAACCGGCGGCACGAATACGAGCTACAGCCCGATCGAACAATCCAGTTTTCTTATCACGCGTTTCAGGCTGCATCGAATATAAATGAATCGTTTCCTGTTATGGCCTTGCCAAGCGCATCCTTTGCCTGGTCAATAAATCCTTTCAGCGCACCGTTATCCGACGGCCTCCCGCTGATTCCGCCGACAGCCACTTCAATTGTCACAGGCATGCCCATCCTGACGTATTGGTCCTCGTTGAGAATCCTGTACACCTTATCGGCCAGTACCCGCGGGCCACCGGGATTGCGGTCCACTGATATAACGGCAACGGATGTCTTGTCCAGCATGGTAACCAGGTCCACCCGCCGTACGTTGCTCTTGAGTCGCTCCACGATCTGTTCCATGATCTCCGCAAGCCCTTCCTCACCGTGGTTTTTTTTGATTTGCTCCACATCCTTCGGGCTTGCCACTACGACCCCGAGGGTTGCACGCATCCTGCGAGCCAGTTCCGCCTCCAGGACATCCATGGGGACGCCGCCACTCCCAGTTTGCTTCGTAGGGCTGTTGTCCATCTTGCTCACCTCCCGCACCTATTTTACCATGTTACGAATGAATAGTCATCCACCATTTTTTTATCCTGCGTGCAGCATCCTCAACCTGGTGCACTTCCGGGACCAGTGCGAACCTGCAGTATTCCCGGCCCTGATTCGTGCCGTCTGCCAACGGGTCTGACAGGTATTGTCCCGGGGTAACTACAACTGCCACGCCCGGGTCCAACAGCCGCCTGGCAAAATCAATGCCGGTCATGCCGCCTGGCACGCGCTGCCACAAAAAGATCGTGGCGTCAGGCCTGCGGGTATCCATGCCCATTTCGTCGAATGTCCGGGTCAGGACCTGCATTTTTTGCTGGTAATCAGCACGCATACGGTCCACGTGTGCCTGGTCGTTCAGTGCCGCAATGGCCGCGGCCTGGACAAAATCCGGTGTTCCCGAATCTATGTTGGTTTTCAGTTTCTTGTAAGCGCTCACCAGACGCGGGTCGCCTGCCACGAACCCGACCCTGTAACCTGTCATGGCCGAACGCTTGGACAGGGACTGGAATACGATTACACCGTCACGGCTGACCTCCAACATGGAATGGGGCGGACTCGTGTACCATATTTCGGAGTAGGCCTCGTCGCTGGCCACCACGATGCCCCATTTTTGAGCGAATTCCAGTAGAGCCCGCATCTGTCCCATGGACAGTGCCTTTCCCGTGGGTGCGTGCGGCTGCGTGAGCCACAATAATTTCGCCTTGTTCAGTACCGAATCCGGGACGCCGGACAGGTCCGGGATCCAGTCGTTATGGGGACCCACGGGATAAAAATAGACATTTGCACCGCAAAAGGCGGCCCCCCTGGAGTAAGGCGGGTAACCGGGGGTTGGAACCAGCACGTAATCACCGGGATTTACCATGGCGTGATGGAAGTTAAAGACCGCTTCCTTCGAGCCGATGCTGGATGCGACCTCGGTTTCCGGGTCCAGGTGTACGCCGAAACGCGACTCGAACCAGCGGGCAGCCGCGGTCCTGTATTCAGGACTGCCCTGGTAGGACGGATAACCTGCATCCGGGTGTTGTTCCACATAATCGTGTAAGGCCTGGCGGATCACCTCGGACACCTTCACCCGGGGGTCACCGACCCCGAAGTCGATCACATCGATTCCCTGAGCCCGCAACCTGTGCACCGTGGCATCGATTTCGGCAAACGGATAGGTGGGTAATGCCTTGATCTTGTCTGAAAAATCAATATTCATGGCCTGCCTTTATAAAAAAGTACAAAAATCATGGTACAATATCATATTGGAAAGGGTTGGACCAGTACACCGACCCTGAACCCTGACTTTTGGGAATCATTGATTCCGTGATTATGAGGCCATGGATATGAAAAAATGGCTTGTTTTATTAATAATTGTGACATCTGCCCACGCCTTTGCCCAGGCTGAATGGGACAGGATGAAAGGGGATTGTGAACAAAAATTCTTGAACTACCAGCAGGTCAAACTGGACCAGTTGACCATGTGCATGAAATTCTGGGAGGCCTACAGGGATGTCAGCAGGGTGCCTGTAAAGAAACGCAAATTCATGGCGACCGTGTTCGAACGGATATTTATCGAGGCCCCCAAACACGACAGTTACCTGGCCAAGGTTGCCATGACCAGGCTGGGTTTTCCGCCCAGTCAGGACGATATTGAAAGGCGTAAGCATTTCAAAAAACACAAGGCAAAAAAACTGCGGCGTCGGTACATACCCCTGCCCGCATCCAAGGCTGCCAAGCGCAAGGCCAAGAGGATCAGGGCAAGGGCCATGCGGTATTATCACAAAAAGCAGTATTCCAGGGCACTGGAGTTACTGGACAGGGCCTTGAAATTGTATGGCGGCTATGTGCAGGCGCTGTATGACGAGGCCTGCACAAGGGCCTTGATGGGGGATAAGGCAGGGGCGATCGAATACCTGATGCGGATAAGGGACCTGAAACGCAAGGAGGGGTACAAAAAATTGAGGCTGGCCCGCAAGGACAAGGATTTTGCATCGATCCGCGAGACACCCGATTTTAAAAAGGTAACGGGCTATGCCCATGTCAAACTGCTGAACGGTATGGACCAGGAGGATCGGGACATCGGGGACGACAACGTGTCGATCCTGAAGGACATGCTGGCCAAGATCGGCTATCCCCCGGAGGCGATAGGCCTGGACAAGCATACCAGGAAGAGACCGATTATCTGGTACAAAAAGCCATCCAAGGCCGTGGCTTACGTGATAATGAAATTGATCAAGCATCCCTACGTATTGCTGGTGCCGATCGACTGGAATTCCAAGTTTGACATCATTGTGAGTTGGGCGGACAAGGTTGGCGTATCCCCCGACGGGGTCAGGGAGGCAAGGTATTCCATGGCTGGAAATGGGAAGTTTAATCCTGATAAACAGGCGGACAAGGTGTTGAAAGAAGAGGACAAGATGTTGAGTGGTCCTGACGAGTATGCCAAGAAGGCTGACAAGGCGGTAAGTGCACCCAGCAATGCGGCTGACAGGATTGGGTCAACTGCGAACAAGATCAAAAATATAGGCAAAAAAATCAAGAATATAGGTAACATAGGCCATAAGTTCAAAAAACTATTCTGAACAGGAGGAAATATGTTTCCCGGTGGTACGGAATTATTGATAATCATACTGGTGATAGTGTTGTTGTTCGGTGCATCCAGGATCCCCAAGGTTATGAAGGGTTTGGGTGAAGGTATGCGCTCTTTCAAGGACGGACTCGAGGGCAGGGATGCACCCGAGGAAACCAGGCAAAAGAAACTGGAATCCGAGGATACCTCATCCCTTGAATCCCAATTGAAGGGTCACCTGGGCAGGCTGGCCGAATACAAGGACGGGGTGGTGACAATAGGAGTGGCGGACGGCAAAAAACTGGTGTCCGTGGGTGACGGCCTGTTGAAACTGGAAGGGCAGGGTTCGATCGAAACCGTACAACTTTCCTCTGTTCAGAAGGTCGTGGAAGTCAAGGCCTGATTTGCGATTCAGCCCGGAAGAGGGTGTTGAATTGATGGCAAATTCAGGGTGGATTCAGAACCCGTTCATGCAAATGTTCTATAAATTCAATACATTACATCATAAGACAAGTTTCGGGTTGTGTAATATGACGACTTTATAGCGCCATCAAATCCAGGATTTACTTCTTTTGGCCGTAATAGGCATAAACCTCTGATACGACCTTGGGTATCTCATCGTAAAAGCCCGGGACCTTTGACAACTCGAATTCCCACGCCAGGTTTTCCTGGATTCTTTTTACCGCATACTGCCGGGAATAGCCCAGATTAAAAAATAACCTCGCCCTGAAACGGGTTTCCGCAATATATGCCTCGTGAAAGCGGTCCTTGATTTTTTCCTGGAATGTCTTGGGAATAATCGGGTGATACCAGTCAAAAGGCATGTTTCCTCCTTTTATAGGCAGCCTGTCGTTTAATGATATGACGAAATCCGGAACTAATCAAGACTTTCCTAATGTCCGAGGGATCTTCGATGTGAGGTTATTTTTAAAGCACTCTATTTATCAAAACGTTACAAAATCAAGGGTCAAAATCATCAATTCTGACAAAACGCAAGTACAGGGGATTAGAGCAAACATTTGGTGCTTATAGCAGCGTATTTGCATGCATTTATAGCGTTTTTTGAATTGCAAGATTTTTTATTGATATGCGATGCATATCGGTTACTGGGTCCGACTG
>WGCQ01000080.1 GCA_015493765.1 Deltaproteobacteria bacterium | reverse complement strand
CTCGACCGGTTGAATGGCCTGGTGTGGGGGCTGTGCAGGTGACGTGTTTTCGGGATTCTGGCCTCTGGTATCGGGTCTCGGGACGCAGCCTGCGGCTGCTTCGGGGCGGCCCTGCGGGCCTTGCGGGCAGGCTCCCGTCGCAACCGGAAACCCCGGCCAACGGTCTCGGTCACGGTCACGGACTCGGTCACGGACTCGGTCACGGAGACAGCCACTGGAATCGGGATTCTGGCGTCGGGCCTCGGGTCGCAGCCTGCAGCTGCTTTCGGGACGGCCCTGCGGGTCTGTCGGGTGATCCGGGTTTATGACGGAAGCCTATTGCCGTTTACGCACAAGGGCGGGTTTGGAACCCGCCCCTACGAAACACACCTGAATCCACATCCCCGCCAACACGGTCACGGACACGGAAAGGCCGGCAGGATGCCGGCCCCACTCGGTCTCGGCCTCGGTCACGGCCAACGGCCAACGGTCACGGCATTCCCCCCTTGCCTATGATGTGCGATTGTGGCACAATGCCCTTGCTTTTTTGAAGGAGAGCCATGGAACACACGGATATCTTCAAGCAGGCGATGCAGGAACTGGCCGCGGTCCGGACCATCCAGGACCTGCACGCATTCGAGGCCCGCTACCTGGGCCGCAAGGGCCTGATCACCATGGGCCTGAAAGGTCTGAAAAAACTGCCGCCGGACCAGCGCAAGCAGCGTGCAATCGAATTGAACGGCCTGCGCAAGGAACTCGAGTCCGCCATACCCAAACGCGAGGCCGAGGTGATACGCAGGCAGGCCCAGGCCCAGGCGGAAAATGAGCACTTTGACATAAGTATGCCAGGTATTACCAATCGTGCAGGACATGCGCATCCATTAACCCTGGTGCAACAGGAGATCATGGATGTATTCGAACGCATGGGTTTCTATGTCATGGATTACCCGGAGGCGGAGTCGGATTTCTTTAATTTCGAGGCCCTGAATATCCCCAAGGACCACCCGGCCCGAGACATGCAGGACACATTTTTCCTGGAGGACGGCAATCTGCTGCGCACGCATACCTCGGCCGGACAGGTCAGGGCCATGATGGAACTGAAGCCGCCGTTTGCCGCCATATTCCCGGGCAGGGTGTATCGTTACGAGGCCACGGATGCCAGCCACGACCACACCTTTGACCAGGTGGAGGGCCTGATGCTGGACCACCGCATATCCGTGGCCAACATGCTGTACTACATGCAGACCCTGCTGGAGGCGGTGCTGAAACGCAGCATGACGGTCAGGTTACGGCCCGGCTACTTCCCGTTCGTGGAACCCGGGTTCGAACTGGATATCCAGTGCATGGTGTGCGGCGGCAAGGGCTGCCCCGTGTGCAAGTACTCGGGATGGGTGGAACTGATGCCTTGCGGCCTGGTCCACCCGAACGTGATCCGTGCGGGCAAACTGGACCCTGCACAATGGCAGGGCTGGGCATTCGGGCTGGGCATGTCCCGCATGGTGATGATGCGTTACGAGATCGACGACATCCGGCTGCTGACGGGCGGAGACCTGCGTTTTATCGAGCAATTCTAAGGTGACGACATGAAATTATCGTGGAACTGGCTGAAGCGTTTTATCGACCTGAATGGCGTGGACCCGAATGACGTGGCGGACCGCTACACCATGAGCGTGGCCGAGTTGGAGGGCATGGAGGCCGTGGGCACTGGGCTGGACGACGTGATGGCCATGCGCATCGAGGATGTCCGGCCCGTGGAGGGTGCCGGCAAACTGAACCACGTGCGCGTGTGGACGGGCCGGGAATACGTCAGCGGGGTCAGTAGCGCGCCGAACCTGCAAAAGGGCCTGGTGGTGGCGGGTGCATTGCCCGGTGCGAGGCTGCCTGGCGGCGTGGAGGTGCGGCGCAGCGTGATCAAGGGCGTGGAAAGCGCGGTGCTGCTGTTGTCCGAAAAGGAGATGGACCTGACCGACGACCACAGCGGTGTCATGGTGGTCCAGGCAATGGAGCCGGGTACAAAACTGGCGCAGGCCATGGACTGGGTGGACTATATCTTTGAAATCGACAACAAGTCCGTGACGCACAGGCCCGATTTGTGGGGACACGAGGGCGTGGCCAGGGAG
>WGCQ01000079.1 GCA_015493765.1 Deltaproteobacteria bacterium | reverse complement strand
GCCCTGTTGGACGAACTGGAGGCCGCTGGCTGGAAGGACGTGTTTCGGACCCTTTACCCGGACAAGGTCCAGTATTCCTGGTGGAGTTACCGGTTCAAGGCCAGGGAACGCAACGCAGGGTGGCGGATCGACTATTTCTGGGCCTCCGATGCCGCCATGGCCCTGATTGACGACTGCCAGATCCTGGACCAGGTACCCGGTTCCGACCACTGCCCCGTGGCCCTGGATTTGAAGGACTCGTAGGGGCCGGGTGTAAACCCGCCAATTCATTCCGCCTTTGGCCTGTGTGCGGGTGCAATGCCCATGGCGTTCAGCAGGTCGGGCCTGTTTTCCAGCGCGACCCGGGCAATGGCATAGAATGCGGACATGGCCTTGTTGAAGGCCTTTGCGGCCTGGCGCAGGTCCAGGCCGGCCTGTCTGGTGTGGGCCATCATGGCCTTGTGCGCCCTGTCCAGTTTTTCGACCTCGCTGACCATGTCGAGCCCTGCGCGCAGTTTCGCGCCGGTGACCCCGTAGCGGCCCATCATTTTCAGCATTGCGTCATCATGCGCAATGCCTTCGTAAAACTGCCTTGCCTGCACCAGCCACCCCGCAAAGGTCCTGTCGCGCCTACCTGACAGGCCCGCGCGTTCCCATGCCCCCTTGCTGTCTGCAAACGCGACCCGTGCGATCTTTAACAGGTTTTTATAGTATTTGTCCGCCCAGGCCCTGCCCGCCTTTAACGCATCACTGGCCCGGTGTTGTTCGGCCAGGGCCTGCATTCGCTGGTTTCGCAGTTTTTCCAGCCTGTCCAGCATTGCCCGCAACTGCCCGATCCTGTGCTCATCATAACCGTACTGCGCCATTTGTTCCTTGCCCTGCTGATCCCGGCAAAGGTTGTCAATGGCCAGCCGGGCGGCCGCGGTCCTTGATGCAAGGTCCCGTTTCCTTCGCTTCATGAGCCTCCGCAACCAATAAATAAGTTGACTTTGCCGCATTGTAACACGGCAACACTGTATTGTACCATAACACAGCCGCAATGTAAGCTTACTTGCGCATTAAGACCCATCACAATACGATAAAGTAAGCTTACATTGTTGCATTGTAACAGTGCAACGCCATATTGCACTGTTACAACGTGACTTTGCACACTTACATCATGCCTGTGCCAGCTTTTTATGCGGCGTATTTAGCCATCAGGGCCATAAAATCCGGGTCGTCGCGGTATCTATCCCAGTCCTTATCCGTTCCGACGTGTTCAATTGGTATTTCTTTCCCTGCCAATGCCTTGTCCAGGAACTCCAAAGCCTTGTGCTTATCACCCTTTAACGCGTATGCGCATGCCAGGTTGTACGAACCACCACCCAATTCAACGGCCTTTTTACCCAAAGCAATCGCTTCATCTAAAACTTCATCCCTGTCCGCTCCTTCCTTCAGGTATGACAGAGATATTAAAGCCGACCCCATGGTGTGATAGACTTCGTAAAAATCAGGTTTAATTTGAAGGGCTTTTTTAAATTTCTTAAAGGCTTGTTTATATAGATTCTCCGCTTCTGGTCCTGATTTTAGTTCTGCCAGTTTATATAAAACAATTCCCCAGTTGTTATAAGCTCCGTGAAGATCCGGTTTGATTTCAAGGGCCTTTGTATATTTCTCGATAGATTGCTTGTAAAGGTCTTCGGCCTCTTGTCCACCTTTGAGTTTCGCCAGATTAAATAAAGAACGACCCAAGGCGAAGTAGGCTTTGTAAAAATCCGGTTGTATTTCAATGACTCTTTTAAATTTCTCAAAGGCTTGTTTATATAGCCTTTCCACTTCATGCCCCTGTTCAAATTCAGCCAGTTTAGACAAAACCAGTCCCCAGTTGTAATAGGCGCCATAATAGTCCTGTTTTAGTTTAGTGGCCCTTTCAAATTTCTCGATTGCTTGTTTGTAAAGGTCTTCAGCCTCTTGCCCCTCTTTAAGTACTGCCTGTTTAGATAAAAGTAAACCCCAGTTATTATAGGCCTCATAATAATCCGGTTTTATTCCAGTGGCTTTTTCAAATTTTTCAAAGGCTTGTTTATATAGCCTTTCCACTTCATGCCCCTGTTCAAATTCAGCCAGTTTAGATAAAACCAGTCCCCAGTTGTAATATGCGCCATAATAGTCCTGTTTTAGTTTAGTGGCCCTTTCAAATTTCTCGATTGCTTGTTTGTAAAGGTCTTCAGCCTCTTGCCCCTCTTTAAGTACTGCCTGTTTATATAAAGCGTTTCCCCAGTTGTTAAACAAAACAGCCAACAACTTGGAAAAATCTTCCTCCCCTTTAAACTTTCTGGCTTCATCTTCTATTTCCTTGATTTCGTCAGCAGGATAATCTTCAGAACTGATTAATAATTTTATGATTCGTTTTTTCAGCAAATAAGATTCATTGGATTGTTCTGCCTTACGAAGGGCGTCCTTGTTGCCCTCTTCAAAATATTCTATTGCCGTATCCACTTGCTTCTTTGCAATCTCCAACCGATCACTAACACCCTTGAATGGGCCTTCATCCTCGATATCCACGATATTACCAAGCATTTGTTTCAAGGAACTGAATGGTTTTGTTAATATTTCCGGCTGCTCCAGCCCCAACTGATTACTGAGTTTCATCATGAATGTATCCGCATCATAACCCCTTATGAGGTAGGCGTTTCTGTTTTCGGTATTTAGAAAATCCATGACATTTTTGTTAGGGTCTTTATCTTTGTGTGTGACCCAGTACAGGCCATTGTCAAACCTGGCTATGGCTTTAATATGTTTAAAGATCGGGTCACTGGCGCTATAACCTATGAATACCCACGGCCTGTTGTTTGATATCTTACTGAACACGGTATTAATACGATCTTTTACCCTGCTCATTTCCTCAGGGGTATTCAAAAGCCACAGGCCATAATGCTGTCCGTGTAGATATATTACTGATGGCGTATGGAATTCGGAAGTGGTTAAATCTCTTAATATGGCCATGTCATAGATTGCTGGAAATATATTATACAATGCCAATGCCCTGATCATTAAATTATCGAAATTTACGGTCAACACATAGTCAACGTATCCTTTTTTCACCAGTTGAGCCAGGTAAATATGGCACACGTTTATCCGTGCCTCATCAACATAGCCTTTTAACAGTCGGTTTCTGTTTATTGGGGACAGACAACCAATAACCTGTGCATAATCCGTCCTGGATGTCTCATCCAGTTTTTGGAGCTTACGATTTCTTGGATATTTCTTGAATATATCGTCAATAATCGTTTTGGATAACGGTATTCCACCTGATACGGACGCACCTGCACCCAAAAAGAATATGGGTTGCGGGCCTTCTTTTGTTTCTTTCGCGTCATACATCAAGTCGGCCAAATCTTCAATGGATGCTTCATTCATATCTTTTTTACCCCTATGTGGTCCGGTACTTCGGCTGAACCCTTAACCCGTAAATATGCCCGTGCCCCCCTACGCCTTCACACCCAATTGCTCCAGCAGTTGGGGGCGTTCTTCGAGTGCGATCCGGGCAATGGCAATGAAATCGCTCAGCCAGTCGTTCAGCGCGTCAATGGCCTGGTCCCTGTCAGCGGTTGCCTGCTGGGCCTCGGACATCTCCTTTTTCTGCTCGGAGTAGGCGTGTTCGACCTTGTCCAGAAGGGCCTGGCCCTCTTTGAGTGCGTCCCCACTGACCCCGAACCTGGCCATGGTGGCCATGGCCGCGTCATCGGTTAGCAGGTTGCCGTAAAACAGTTTGGCCTGGGCCAGCCACCCGGAATAGGAGGCCTTGCGGCTGGAAAACAGGCCCAGTTTCATCATGGCCGCCATGTTGTCCTTCAGTGCGACCCGCGCGATCTTTACAAGGCGCATGTACACCTTGTTGGCCTGGTCCCTGGCCTGTGCAAGGGCCTGGGTGGCCTGGTATTGCCGGCCGTATTCGTTTTCTTTTTCATGCTGCAGGGACTGGACCTTTTTCAGCAATTCCCGACCCTCTTTCAGCCTTTGTTCGTCGTACCCGTAAGGCTTCATCATTTTTTTGATCTCGTCGCTGGAATCCGCGTTGTCCAGCACCATTTTTGCCCTTGCCAGCATACCTGCCAGGGTCCCTTGATCGGTTGCCATAATGCCCCCCTTAATTAGATTGTTGAAACAAAAAGTACCAAAACACTACACAACATGTCCAAGCATATTACCGGGATATTTGGATTGTCAAGTCCCAAAGAGGGCGGGTTTGGAACCCAGCCCCTACGATCCCGGTCAGGGATAGCCGCCCCGGATCACTCCTCGAACATGGATGATTCACGGATGCATTCCTTGATTTCCCGGATCATGGCAGGATACCTGCGCAACGCCTCCATTGCCCTGTCCTGCAAATACCGGGCCCTGTCGAATCTGGCGTGCAAGACCCAGGCCTCCATCACGGCCACGATCACGGACGCGGCATCCCAATATATGTCACGCCTCTTCGAACCGGTGACCTGCTTTGCGTACTCCAATGCCCGATCCTGCAAAACGGACAAACCGGACGTTACAGTCAGGCCATCCGGCGGATATTTCGAAAAATACTCCATGGCGGCATAATATACTTCATGCGTCGGCACCCGGGATATGAAACGCGGGTATTCCACGTATAAAAAGTATCCATCGATATTGTTCTGAACCACCCTTGATATCTGCCAGTCCGGTTCCGGCTCAATCCCGGCTTTGGCACACACACCCAGCAAAAACAGCGGGAGCCCCACGAGTTTCACCACCTTCAGGGGCAAATCAAAGGTCTTGACCATGCCTTCGAAGTCACCCGAAAACGCGTGCAGTATTTGCAAAACAGCACCGGTACCTGCATCAAGCGGCCTGTCTTTTAACCACGCCAGAAAGGTCGATTTTTCGGACTCCGCCCAGGCATGCAGGTCCAGGCCCATATCATCAGCCGCTAACAGTGCTGTTTTGGCATGATAAAATCCAGGGTCAAAACGCAACCAGGCAGAAAAGAACCGCATACGATATGTTTCGGGGGGTTCCTGCATGAATGGAGTCATCCAGAGCCAACTCAACACCCTGGAAAGCCAGTTTTCCATGGCTTCCTTATCATTGCCAAATACATCCAGCAGCCCCTCCAGGGCCTCCAGGACCCTGTCGTAATCCCGGGCCTTCATGGCCCTGTCCATCACGTATTTCCAGAATGCAGGCAGTTTCAGACCCCTTTTGATTGCCAGTCGCGCCGGTGACACACTTAGCAGCCACGCGGTATGCGCGAATAACCTGACACTGTGGTTACGGGGTACGAACCGTTCTTCCTTCAGCCCCATCATGTAATCCAACAGGGCCTTTAGCATCGCTTTTCCCCCTGGCCTGCCCATGATTTCGTGCAGCACATCCTCCAGGGAGTCCTCGCCCGTGCCCTTTGTCAACACCAAAAACAGGTCCTTTGCCGTGCCCTTTTGCACTGCGCGGTCCAGGTGCTTTTCCAGGCACCCCCGGTAATCCTGCTCGACAGGCGGCCGGCCGGGGCATTTTACAGGCAGCACCTGCAACGCATCCAGGTACTGGGGTAACACTGACCTTCCGGCCCTGCACCGCTGGGCCAGGGTGTTGCGCAGACACGTGTGCAGCACGTCCAATGTATGTTTCGCGTATCTCCTGGACCGCCGTCTATAAGAAGAATACTTTAACGGGTTGTAGATACGGTCCAGTATGCCCAGGAAGATGTCAACATCTCTTTTTCTGGGGGGAACGGGCCAGTCCCCTGTTTCCACGCACACCTGCATGTCTTCCAGCAGTTGTTTGCTCTTTCCGGGGTCATAAGGCAACATGTACCACAAATCCCGGATAATCGATTCTTCATCAAAAGTTACCACTTGCGGCCTCCCTGTGGATTTTTTAAACGGATCCGCATGAATGGTCAAGTCCGGATGTTGTTCGTGCCCGAATTACCGGACCAGGAGTGCCCTGTGCACGAGTCAACTGTGATGTCTCCGGATACTTGATAGAGAAAGGTTGAACCGGAAGAACTATGGATTTTACGTCAATATTGCGGGGTTATGCCTGACAGCCCAGTGCTGCCGGGCCACATCATTTTCTGCGAATAATGCCCACGTCGTCTATCCAGTAGGTAGGGGGCAAAAACTGTTTGATCTCTTCACGGCGATATTTCATTTTCCATTTTTTCTCCACTGCTATGTGGAGTATGGTATTGCGGATTCGCTGGGTCTCATCAGGATTGACAAACCGGTCCACGAAGTAGCGGATAATTTCATTGTCCGCCAGATTGGAGAGGCCTTCGATGGCCTTGACCTTGATTTCCTCGTTTTCCTCTTCTTCCAGCAGTTTTTTGAGTGTCTCCACGACCCTGGGGTCCTGGAACTGGGTCAGGTTGCTCACCAGCTCCATCTTGCGCAGGACGTCCCGGTCAAAGATTGCCTCGCACTCCTCGATTTCTTGCAGCAGGTAATCCACGGTCTCGGCCTCGCCTATGAGCCTGCTGAGTGCCCTGATCGGCCAGTACAGCGATGTTTCACGGTGTATAAAGTCCTTTAATGGTTCCACCGATTTTTTGCCCATACCCACCAGGGCATCCGCGGCCATCTTTTTTTCCTCTTCGTCCACGATCGACTGCTCTGCGCGCATGCTGAAACGCAGGACCAGCGCCTGGGCAGCCTCATCCGTACCCAGTTGTGCCAGGCTTTGTATGGCGAATTTTCGTTCGGTGGGCTGCTGGTTCGGATTTGTAATCTTTTTGACTGCGCGGGCTACCTGGTAAGAAAATTTTTTGCCGTTATCACCTTTATCCCCGCCGAATAACTTATCGAATATGCCCATACTGCCTCCGAAACAACTCGGTTCGTCCTGTATTAACTTATGCTTACAATGGGTAACTGTCAAGGTGGAAACACAACCACAAATTACCGGACAAATTTGAGGACAACGCAGATGGGCCGCTTGCTGCAACTTGCCTAAGGCCACAGGCCGTGACAACGAGCCGTAAGGTAAGGTTTCGCTGCCGAATTTAGTCAGGTAATTTGGGCTTATACCGTTCCGGTACCGGCCATGCATCTTTTGCAAATCAATCTAATATGTTATAAATTATTGTAGAAGTTTTGTTTTGCATATTGAAACGATATGCGGCCGGGAAATACCCGTTTTGGAGGGACCATGAAATCATGGATTTTGGTATTTTTTAGTGTTTTGGTGTTGGCTTGTTCCTCGGATAAGACAGTGGAACCAAAGCCTGATATAAATCAGCAGCAGGATGTCACAACATCTCACGACAACGCTGTTGATTCATCAAAGGAAACAACAGACGTGGTTTCTGTACAGGATACCCACAAACCGGACAGTGTACATAATGGGGATGCCCACCCTGTGGACACACGTACCGATATCCCGGATTCCGGACAGGACCAGGCCGTGGATACCGGGCATGACCAGCAAAGCCCTGATACAGCCGATGTAACCGGTGATACCGGTCATATTCAGCCCACCACGTGGTCGAAACTGATCAATTTCGGTGGTGAGGACTATGGGTTCAAGGTATTGGCCGTAAAGGACGGATACCTGGTCGCCGGGTCCACGGACGGCGGCGGCGGCTTGACACCCGGTATGCTTTTACTGAAACTCGACCAGTACGGCAGTGTATTGTGGGTTATGGGGTATGGCGACTCCAAAAATGATTCGTTGAAGGCAATCGCAGGGGCCAAGGATGGCGGCTTTTTCCTGGCAGGATACTATTATCCGAAGGACCGAAAGGACAGCGACATGGTAGTCCTGAAAGTCGATGCCACGGGTAACGAAAAATGGAGAAAACTCATCAATTACAAAGAAGATGACGAGGCCTGGGGGGTGCTGGGACTTGACGACGGCGGCTGTATCGTGGTCGGCCAATCATTCGAACCTGCGAATAACACCAATTATGCACGCGTGGTACGGTTGGATGCGGATGGCAATATCGTGTGGAACAAGCAATTCGGCGGTGACAAGAATGATTACGCCAGGGCCGTGGTCCGTGGATGGGACGGCGGTTTTGTGGTCCTTGGCTATACAGCGTCATTTGGGGAAGGCCAGCACGATATGTGGGTATTCCGGTTGAAGGACAATGGTGATGCGGACTGGGCAAGCACCATCGGCGGTCCGCCGGAGGATTTTGGCTATGCGCTGATCAAAACGAATGATCACCAATATGCCGCCGTTGGCGCCACTGCATCGTATGCCAGCCAGCCTGAACGAGATGTCTGGCTGGTGAAGATCAATACCACGGGCGACAAGGTGTGGGATCAACATTACGGGTTTCCAGCGGGAGACCTGGGACGCGGACCAAACGAATACGGGTACGACCTGGTGCAGACTGTTGACGGCGGTTTTGCCATTGCCGGCGCCCTGGCTGACCCGGACAATGGCTCGATGGACGGTTTGATGATCAGGACCGACGACAAGGGTAATACCACTTGGATGTATCGCTATGACGTAGGCGGCAAGGACGGCCTTTACGGGATAGTTAACGCCCCGGACCATGGATTCGTGGCAGTGGGCTATGCCAGGTTTGACGAGAGCAGGGCCGAGGACCTGTGGGTGGAAAAGGTCACACCCGATGGCACCGGCGACCACAGGGTAAAGAAGTAGAGCGACAAAAAAACAGTGGCAGGGACGAAGCCTGTAGAGCGCGGACGGCCACGGGAAGGCGGGCGGGACGCCCGCGAAACAAGCAGGCGAGGCCGCCTGCGCTCCACGGCTTTCGTTTTCACCGGGATCACACGGTCTCGGTCTCGGCCACGGTCTCGGTCTCGGCCACGGTCAACGGTCTCGGGAAGGCGGGCGAGGCCGAGGGTGTTGATTTGATGGCAAATTCAGGGCGGGTCTCAGACCCGCCCCTACGAATATTGTGTAAATTCAATGCGTTACGTTACAAGATAAATTGAGCGTTGGGTAACATAACGACTTTACACACCCTCGAGGCCGCCTGCGCTCCACGGCTTTCGCTTTCACCGGGATCACACGGCCACGGCCACGGTCTCGGCCAACGGCCACGGCCACGGTCTCGGTCTCGGGTCGTAATATTTTTGCCTTGGGATCTGTGTACGCCTGTTGACCTGGATGTATAATAATTATATATTTTTGCTGTCAACCTTCGGAGGTATAAACGATGACACATTGGGGATCGAAAATAGCAGGAATTATTGTATTGGGGATGGCTGTAAGTTGCTCCGGCGGCAGTGGTTCCCATGGCACGGATACCGGTACCGACCAGTGGGAAGCCGGCCGGCAGGATATAATCCAGGATACGACAAGGGATTCAAGCCAAGAGGCAGAGGCCGGCTGGGACACGGGTATGGATACAGGGGTCGATACCTTCGTGGACGTGGATATACAGCCAGAGGACGTAGGGACTGGCAACGACACGTTCGAAACGCATCAGACCACGTGTACCACGGATGATGACTGCAAGGCTGTAACGCACGGTCCATGCCAGTCGGTACACTGTGATACCAACCGGGGCGTCTGCGTGGTGGCATCATTGCCCGATTACGTCCCGTGCGATGACGGCGACGTGTGCACCCTGCACGATTACTGCCTGTCCGGGGAGTGCCAGCCAGGATATGCAAGGGACTGCGACGATAAAAATCCTTGCACAAAGGACACCTGCGACCCTGAAAAGGGCTGCATGAACAAGAACGTGGATGATGGCACGCCCTGCGACGACGGCAATGCGTTTACGCAAAACGACGCATGCAAGGCCGGCGTGTGCACAGGGGAAAGCACGCTCACATGCCACAGCGACAAGGACTGTAGCACGTGGGTGGACGGCGACAACAAGTGCAAGGGCCGAATGGTATGCGATACGGGCACCGGCAAGTGCGTGGTGGACCCGAAAACCGTGATCCACTGCCTGCAGGACCCCATGCAACCATGCCAGGTCAACACGTGTGACCCCAAGACCGGCAAGTGCGTGATGCAAAATGCACCGGACGATACCCCGTGCGAGGACGGACTGACGTGCACAGTGCACGACAAGTGCGCCGCGGGGAAATGCGTGCCTGGCGCGGACAAATGCGGTACGTGTACCAAGGATACGGATTGCACGGCCTTTGACGATGGCAACAAGTGCCACGGTTTGCCAAAGTGCAAGTCCGGCCAGTGCGTGGCCGGTGAGCCGGTGGGCTGCGAGCAGGCTGGTGACGGGGTCTGCGGAAAGTCCGTGTGCAACCCGGATACCGGTAAATGCGAGGATATTCAGGTCCCTGACGGCGACAGTTGCGTAACCGACATCTGCAAAGACAACCAGGTGTGTAACCAGGGCACGTGCGGCGGCGGTGTGGACAGGGTCTGCGACGATGGTGACCCTTGTACCACGGACAGTTGTGACCCCGAAAAGGGCTGCCAGTCGCAACCGATCCCCGGGTGCCAGAACTGCTCCAAGGATGAGGAGTGTGACGACTCGAACCAGTGCACCCAGGACAAGTGCGTGGACGGCGTATGCCAGTGGACACCGCAGGACCAGGCATCCTGTGATGACGGCAATCCATGCACCCTGGACGACAAGTGCAACGAAAAGGGTGAATGCGTGGCCGGGGCACCGAAAAACTGCGATGATGGTGACCCTTGTACGCAGGATTCATGCGATACGAGCACCGGGAAGTGTGTCAACACGCCTATCCCGGGCTGCGAGAACTGCACCAACGGCATAGATGACAATAAAAACGGGTGGACGGACTGCGATGACCCGTACTGCAAGGATGCACCCAAGTGCCAGAACATCAAGCAGGGGGACATGTGCGTAAATCCGTTTTTGATAAATAACGGGGACCCTGTTACCTTGGCGGGCTTGGGGGCCAATACCACGATCACCGTAACCGGCGATACCACCCATTTTACTGACAACTACCAGGGCACCTGCAACACGTCAGGGCACGACCCGGTCCAGGACTGCGTGTACAAAATGGTCCTGGGCGAAAACATGAAAGTCAGCGTGTCCATGGACTTTGCCGGCAGTGGGCAAACCGACCCCTGGGCAGTGGTGTACATGTACAAGGGGGCTTGCGGTGATAGCGACCTGGCCGGGTGTGCCGCGGGCAAGCAAAATGCCGCCGTGATCGACGGGTCGTTTACCGCGGGCACGTATTACATAGTGGTGGACGGCGAGTATGCACAGGCCGACGTAGGGCCGTACACGCTATCCTTGCAGTTTGCCAAGCCACCGACCACGGAAACGGACTGCAACAATGGCGTTGACGACGATTTGGACGGCAAGGTGGATTGCCTGGACCCGGATTGCGCAAATGACCCGGGCTGTACGCCCTGCGATACCCGGGCTGACCTGAGCTGCGGCCAGTCCGTCAAGGAGCCGCTTACCAGGGATGACGGGCCAAAAACCAGGATGTACAAGTTTACGGCCCAGTTCGATGAAAATGTGACGCTGCACCTGACGCCAACCAATCCGAACGACAAATTTGCGATCTCGGTGTACGAGGACACCCACCAGGGCTGCGACGATATAAAAGAGGTAAAACAGGGCGATGTGGGGGCTGACGTGACGTTTGCGGCCAAAAAGGACTCCACCTACATCGTCAAGGTCGTTGCATCCCAGGCAGGTACGCCTGCCTACACGCTGAACGTGGCCTGCGTGGCACAGCAGGAAGTAAGTTGCGATAACGGTGTGGACGATGACCAGAACTCCTTGACGGACTGTCAGGACCCTGTTTGCTTCAAGGACGCGGCCTGCACGGGCGGCCATTCCGGCGAGGACTGTACGGACCCGCTGTTGATCAACGATGGAAAGGGGATCGGCATGGATGACAGCGGTAAGACCTTTACCTATTACAACACGACAAAGGGCGCAAACGCGGACCTTGGCGGGGCCTGTGCACCTGACAGCGCCGCAGCGGGCGACCTGGTTTACAAGATGGTACTGGACCAGCAGGCCAGCATACAATTCGTGGTGACCCCGCAAGGGCAATTCGAACCCGCCTTGTACATATTCAAGGACGATTGCAGTGCTGATACCCCGGTCACGTGCGTTACCTACAAAAACGGCAAGGTGGATGTGCAATCGGAACTGGACCCGGGTACGTACTTCGTGGTCGTGGATGGGGCATCCGGTGATGCGGACAAGGCCGAAGGGCAGTTCAAACTGGATGTGACCGTGGTAAACGTGGTGGCCCACGAGATCTGCAACAATAACAAGGACGACGACAACGATAAACTGGTGGACTGCCAGGACCCTGACTGCTTCAAGGATGACGCGTGCACGGGCGGACACACGGGGGTTGGTTGCCAGGACCCGTTCGAGGTAAAGGACGGACAGCCCTTGACCGCGGGCGATTCCCTGGATTTCTGGAATTCCACCATAGGGGGACAGGACTCCATGGCAGGCAGCTGCGGGGGCACTGGCGCAGGCGACCTGGTGTACAAGTTCGTGCTGGACAAGACCCTGGACGTGACTGCAACCTTGACGTTCATGGGATTCAGGCATCCTGCGCTGTACCTGTACAAGGACACCTGCGGGTCTGCCGGTGCCGAGGTGGCATGCAATGCGGCAAGCGCGCAGAAGGCCAGCCTGGACCAGGCCCTGGCCGCGGGTACGTATTACCTGGTGGTGGATGGGGCAAAAAACAACGATGCAGGGATGTTTGACCTCAACATAACGGCCAAGAGCAACGCACCGCCGGAGGCATCCTGCTGGAATACCAAGGACGACAACAGCGATGGGGCCGCGGACTGCGACGACGATTCCTGCAAGGGCGAGCCCGTGTGCACTGCAACCACATGCCAGGCTGCAAAGGTGGTTCACTGCGGTGACCGGATTACGGTGAAAAACTTTGACAAGGACTGGACGAACGCCATATCCCAGTTTACCTGCAATAACAGCCCTTATACGTTTTACGATAAGTACCCCGAATACACGGTGGAATTCGATGCCACGTGTGATACACCGGTGACCGTGACGCTTACGGATGACACGCCTAACGGGGCCAATGCCGCGTACGACCTGTACATCCTGGATGGCAGCGATACCTGTGACCCTACCAAGTGCCAGGAACATTCATTCATGCAGGCAAATACGGCCAAGGTACAGTTTAATGCCACCAAGGGCCAGAAATTCTATTTCGTGGCGGCCATGCTGGGGCTGTACCAGGACATAACGGATGCCACGAATGACCAGATTACCATGACCGTGAATTGCCAGTGCCAGGCCCCGCCAAAGGCAGGGGACGTGGTGATCACGGAGGTGATGAACAACCCTGCGGGAACCGATACCGGGAAGGAGTATTTCGAGGTTTACAACCCCAGGGACAAGGCAATTGACCTGGAGGGCTGCAAGATACAGGGCAAGACGGGCGAGCCTGAAATCGATATTGCCGGCATGGACGACGGGCTGCATGATACGATCATACCGCCCAAGGGCTACCTGGTGTTCGGCTCCGGCGACGTGGTCAGGCACATCGTGCCGACCAACGGGGGTGTTTACGATTACAAGGACGTAAAATTCAGCCTTGCAAACACGTCGGACGTGATCAAGGTCGTGTGCAGCGGCGTGGTGCTGGACGAACTGGATTACACAGGGGCCAGTTCCGGACATTCGCTGAGCCTGTCGCCGGACCACTACGATGCCACGGCAAACGATGACATGAACAACTGGTGCTTTACCTTCGAGGACCCGGACAACCTGGTTACCAGCGATGACCCCACGAACTACCCGTACAATGACAACGGCGACAATTACGGTACACCGGGCAGGGATAACCCCAGTTGCTCGCCTGCGCCAAAACAGGGTGAGGTTGTTATAAACGAAATCATGCCGGACCCGAACGGCGGCAGCGATAATGCGTACGTGGAGGTGAAAAACACCACCAACCACCCGATCAGTATGGACGGGTGCACGATCATGACCAACACGACGACCGGGACCATGCAAGGGGCCGAGGACGGCAGCCACGACGTGGTCATACCGGCCAACGGATACCTGGTGCTTGGGAATTCCGGCGTCAAGGCGGCCGTTGCATCAGGCGCGGCCTTCTATGATTTCGACGGTCTGTTGAAACTGGACAAGGCCTCGGATTTCGCAGGTATCATGTGTGACAACAAGGTGATAGACAGCGTTTCCTATGACACGGGGAATGGCTGGGTCGTAAAAACAGGGGCATCCATGTTCCTGAAGCAGGGCGGGGATGCGGTGCAAAACGACGACATGGCCAACTGGTGTACGTCCTTCACGCCCATCCCGGGCGCGTACAGCGCCAACGGCACAAACAAGGGCACGCCCGGGGCGGATAACGGCGAATGTCCCAAGGCACCGCAGGCCGGCGACCTGGTGGTAACCGAGATGATGATTGACCCCGCGACGGTGGACACGGACAAGCAATACGTCGAGGTGTACAATACGGATGGCAGCCCCATGGACCTGGCCAAATGCATGCTGGAGACCACTGGGGGCTCGGTGCACCTGACTGACACCGTTTTGCCAGGGAACCACTACCTGGTCGTGGGTGTGGATGCCCACGTGGCCACGGCCGTGCCCAAGGACGCCGTATTCGTAAACGTGGCAGGCGCATTCGGGCTGGACCCCAAACGGGACACGATCACGCTGAGCTGCGACGGGATACCCATGGATGCGGTGGCATACGATGTGGACAACGGGTGGACAATACCTGCGGGCAAGTCCTTGAACCTGGACCCGGACCACTACGATACCACGGCGAACGATGACCCTGCGAACTGGTGTGCGTCCAAGACCGAGATTACAGGGGATTACAGCAATGATCAGGACAACAGCGGCAACGTGTTGCCCAATTACGGGACACCCGGGGCCTTGAACACGACGTGTGCTGCCGGTTCAACGCCACCTGCCGAGGGCGAGGTGGTGATCACCGAGATGATGCCCAATCCGAACAGCAGTGACAAGGGGCGTGAATACGTGGAGGTCTACAATACTACCGGCCATCCGATCAGCCTGTTGAACTGCAAGGTCCTCAGCAAGACCAGTTCCGGGACGGAAGACTTTACGATTCAGCCTGCTGACGACGGGCTGCACGACACCCAGATCGGGGCAAAGGGGTACTTCGTGTTCGGTTCCAGCGAGACGGTAAAGGCCGCATTACCCGCGGATACACCATTTTACAAGTACGGCACTGCGATAAACCTGTCGAACAGTTCGGACTGGGTGGAATTGAAGTGCGGTGACACCGTGATCGACCATGCCGGCTATTCCGGCAGTCAGTCGGGCCATTCCACCAGCCTGGACCCGGACCACTACGATGCCACGGCCAACGATGACCCGTCCCACTGGTGCAAAACCCCGGATACCTATCCCATTGATGCGTCCTACAATACCGACGGAAAACCAAATTACGGGACACCCGGGGCCGCAAACCCCTCCTGCGGCTGAACAAGGTAATACCCGAATTTAGCCAGGTAATTTGGGTGGCACCCAGGCCTGTTGACCTCAAAAAACAACACGGATACAATGAAGACGTCGGTTTTGCGGAATTTGCATGATGAAAAACAAGTCATTGAACAGGGGGCTGGTCTTTGTTTTCGTTGCGTTGCTGCTGTGGATAACAGGATGCGGGCCGACATTCATGGACGTGGGCAAACAGTACATGGCGCGTAACAACCCGGGCGTGGCGGCCGAGTATTTCATGGCAGGGCACAGGGAAAAAACCGGGGACAAGGCCTTGTGGAACGATTACGTCATGGCCTCGCTGCTGAATGAATCCCGTCTGAGGCATGCATTCCAGGACCTGGAGGCAGGCGGCCAGCATTATATGGCCTTGAAAAAACTGTATCTTTTGTACGATTCCCTGGCACGGGCCAGGGCGATGCACAGGGGTGACGCCAGGCCGGGGGTGCTGGGTCGGGACATTGAAACCGTGCGGCCCAGGGCGGCCCTCGAATTGGTGAACACAGTGGACAGGGACATGCAGGTGCGCGCCGCCAAGGGGGACCTGGCCGTGTTGCGGCGGGCCATGGCCCTGAATCCGGGGGACAGGCTGCTGCGACAGAGATACCAGGCCCTGCTGGACCGGTTCAAGTTCTACACGAGGGTGCGTTTTGCCCGGGATTCGGCGCTGAAGCCACGCGACGTGCAGGGCATGGTGGCCAGGAGGCTGGCCATTGCACACAAGGAACTGCTACAGCCGGTAGGAGCCGGGTCCAGCAAATACAACGCCGACCTGGTACTGGACCTGGTACAGCCCGAATTCTTCGACACCGGGTGGGTCATGGTGAGGCGCAGGGCCTTTCACAAGTGGGTGCCCAAACGGGACCGCAAGGGTCGCCTGGTGTACGAAAGGGTCAGGGTATGCAAAAGGGTACTGACATCTAACGGCAACAAGGTCGTGAAATGCCATAACGAAACCAGGCTGGTATATGTGCTGGTGTACGGGGAATTGCGTTTTTTCAGGCGGCACCAGGAGGTGGACATCCCGTGGAATGCGGCTTTGAAACACCTGGGGACACACAACCTGACACTGGCGGTGACAGGGGTTGCAACAGCCGGTGCCGATTCCCGGTATTTCGTGTACAGGGGACACCCGTGGGCCAGGGAGGCGCCGGCCGGATGGCCGGAAGGGGAAAGGCACGCGAAAAGGCTGCCCGGCAGGGGTTACCTGGTCAGGCAGGCATTGTATAAACTGGGGCAGGATGCGGCCTCAGGTCTATTGTCCGACATTGAACAGGGGGACCCGTGATTTGGAACAAGGCCAGTGGCCGAAGGGCCGTATTTTGGGGTTGGTGGCTGGTTATCGTGGTATTGCTGGGCCTCATGGCATGTGCAGGCCCCTTGCAGATGGGCCGGAATTTCGGCAATTCCTGCACAAAGGTAAAGGAAGGCTATCACAGTGGGAGTGACGTGGTCCGCATAATGGGCGAGCCCTATGCCAGGGAAACGGACCCCAAGGGGCGCCGAATCTTTGTCTATTTCTGGGCCGACGGAAAGGGCAATGGCCAGAAATGCGTGATCGTGTTCAACCGTAAGGGCCGGGTCATGTTGAAAGCGGTTGCCCCATGAAGTTGCGTTTACTGGTGTTGTTCGTGGTGTTTGCGGGCTGCGCCGGCGCGGTGAAGACGGCCAGGACCTATTCGGCCCGGGGCATGCATGAATTCGCGGTGGCCTATTATGCGGCGAATTACCTGCAACACCCAAAGGACAGGAAGGCAAAGGCCCTGCTGAAACTGGAGGCACAGCGGACGTTCAGGCGGATGGACATGGATTACAGACAGGCCATGGACCGGGGCAGGTTCGAAAAGGCCGCGGACCTGGCGTTGCGCGAGGACGCACTGGCCCGGTCCTTGCAGGGATTATCACTGACAGGTGTGGATGCAAACTATGCGGCAGGCAGGTTGTCCATGGCCTTGAAGGCATTGAACAAAAAGGCACTTGCCATGGTGGACCGGGCTGAGGTCAGGCAACTGCCGATCAAGAAAAGGCTGAGATTGCTCAGAAAGGCCAGG
>WGCQ01000078.1 GCA_015493765.1 Deltaproteobacteria bacterium | reverse complement strand
GTGGCCGGGGTTTCCGGTTGCAACTGGAGCCTTCCCGAAGGCCCGCAGGGCCGCCCCGCACAGCCGCAGGCTGTGACCCGACGCCCGATGACAGAGGCCCGAGTCCGTATCCGTATCCGAGACCGTTGGCCGAGTCCGTTGGCCGTGGCCGGGGAGCGCAGGCGGCCTCGAGAGTGTTGATTTGATGGTTTTAGTGACGAATTCGGAAATTTGTTTGTTTTGTAATAGTTTGAAATACAAAGACAATTTAAGATGCCGGCTGGAAGCCGGCGATCCCAGGCGGGATCCGGAAGACCCTTATTTTCCACTGCCATCCTGAGATTTGACTTCAAAACTCAGGTGTAATCCTTTGAAAACGCGGCATTCATTGGCACGGCAGATGGAACAATCCAGCACTGCCCGTACCCTGGTACTGGTTTTGCCGGCAGGTAAGCCAAAAGGCAGGTCCACCTGTGCACCGTTTCCATCCTTTTTAAAGGCCTTTTGTCCCCATACTGTTTTGGAAAATCTAAGCCCTCCGGGGTCTGTAATGACCAGGCTGGATGGAAAGTCCGTATTGAAATGATATGGCGCGGTCACCTGGATCTTGATTTTCTGTATCCCCTTCGTCCCGGTTTTGACCGATACGGCAGGCGACGATATATGCAGCAATCGATGTTTTGTTTTTTTCGAACATGCACCGGATAAAATCACGCTGCACAGCACGATAACACTCAACGACCTGGTCATGTAAACCTCCTTTCCTGTGTGATTATAGCATCCTTGTGGGTAATCAACGTAGTATTACCCGAATTTAGCAGGTAAGTTGGGCCATACTTGTACTATTACTGACGGCTTAGTAAAATAGACCTCAGCGAGGTGGATATGGCCATTGTTGGGACTTCCGTACACAGAAACGATGCATGGGCCAAGGCCCGTGGTGCTGCAAAATTTACCGGTGATATTCGGCTGCCGGGTATGGTCGAGGTTGCGGTGGTGCGCTCGCCCCACGCCAGGGCCAGGATACTGGAAATCGATACATCCAGGGCGAGTCAGATCAACGGCGTGCTGGGGGTGTTTACCGCCCGGGATATACCGGGTAAAAACCTGGTGCCCCTGGTGTTTCAGGACATGCCGGCCCTGGCCATGGACGAGGTGCGTTATCACGGCGAGGCAGTGGCCCTGGTGGTGGGGGATACCCGCGAAGCGGCCTGGGCCGGGGCCAGGGCTGTGGATGTGAAATACCGGGTTATGGATGCAATCCTGGACCCAATAAAGGCCCTGGACAAGGATGCGGATAAACTCCATGGCAACGACAACGTGTTTCGGCGTTGGACCGTAAAAAAAGGCAATGTGGATAAGGCATTACAAAACGCCCACCTGGTGGTTAAAGGCACCTACCACACCCCGTACCAGGAGCACCTGTACCTGGAGCCGCAATCCATGGTGGCCTGGTGGAGCGACGAGGGCTATATCGAGGTCCACGGTTCCATGCAGTGTCCGTTTTACGTGCGGGACGCAGTGGCCGCAGTGCTGGGCCTGGACCTGTCCTCGGTCCACGTGATCCAGGCGACCACAGGGGGCGGATTCGGCGGCAAGGAGGACGTGCCCAGTACGATCGCGGCACACGCGGCCCTGGCGTCCTTTTTGACAGGGAGACCGGCCAGGTTGGTGCTGTCCAGGGACGAGGACATACTGGTCACGTCCAAGCGACACCCGGCCGTGATCGAATACGAATCCGGGTTTGACGAACAGGGGCGCCTGCTGGGCGTAAAGGCACGCTACGTCATGGATGCCGGCGCGTATGCCACGTTATCGCCGATCGTGTTGTGGCGCGGGACCATGCACGCGGCAGGCCCGTACAGGGTCGAGCACGTGGACATCGAGGCCCTGGCAGTGGCCACGAACAAGGTCCCGTGCGGTGCATACCGGGGATTCGGCGAACCCCAAATCCACTTCGCCTTTGAATCCCAGATGGACATCGCCGCGGACAAACTGGGGATCGACCCGATAGAGATGCGGCTGAAAAACGCCCTGGAACCTGGCGACACGACCGCAACGGGCCAGGTCCTGAAAAAGGACGTGGGCCTGGTGCAGGCGTTGAATGCGGTCAGGGAGGCATCATCCTGGGACTCGCGGTTCGAGACGCCAGGGCGCAAGCAGGGCACGGTGCGCCGGGGGCTCGGGGTCAGCGCGGTGTACTATGGTGTGGGCCTGGGCGCTGCAGGACAGGCGCTGGACCGGGCGGGTGCATTCGTGCAGGTGATGTACGACGGCAGCGCTGTGTTTGCAGTGGGCACGGTGGAGATGGGCCAGGGCATGGTCAGCCAGTTATCGCAGGTGATTGCCCAGGAACTGGGTGTGTCCATCGAACGGGTGCGGGCGCTCCCGCCGGATACCAACCTGCTGCCCGATAGTGGTCCAACCGTGGCGTCCAGGACGACGGTGATGTCGGGGAATGCCGTGTTGAATGCCTGTGCACGCATAAAACAGCAACTGCTCGAGGCCACGGCAGGCATACTGAACGAGCCGGTGGATGCATTGACGATCGAGCCGGGCAGGGTAACGGGCAAAAACGGGGCGGCAACGCTGGACGAAGTGTTGCACCGGTGCTTTTTGGAGCGTCGCGACCTGGCGTCCACGGGCTGGTTCAAGTCACCTGAAACCACGTGGGACGAAAAAAAGGGCCAGGGCAGCCCGTACATGACATTTGCGTGGGCAGCCAACGTGGTGGAGGTGGAGGTGGACACGGAAACAGGTGTGGTGACACCGATCGAGATATGGGCCGCACACGACGTGGGCAAGGCGATCAACCCGGCCCAGGTCAGGGGCCAGATCATCGGCGGCAGCCTGCAGGGCCTGGGCTACGGCCTGATGGAGGAAATCATACACAAAGACGGGCTCATGCAAAACAACCGCCTGTCCCAGTACATCGTCCCCACGATCGGGGATGCACCGAAAATCAATGCCATCATCATTGAAACCGGGTTCGAACACGGGCCTTACGGTGCAAAAGGCTTCGGGGAACAGCCGCTGATCGGGATTGCGCCGGCCCTGGCGAATGCCGTGTACAATGCAACGGGTAAGCGGGTCAAAACGCTACCGATCACACCCGAGAGGCTGTTTGCCGCACTCCATGACGACAAGACCGTGGATTGATCAGGCGCAGATTAAAACATATGGACTCGTAATAAATCAAAACGGGCAGATCTATGCCTAATAAAATCAAAGGGTTACAGAGGGTAAAATGACCAAAATCGGACTTTTTAAGAGTCCATCAAAACATATTCTTCCGGTCCCGCCTGGGAGGTATCTACCACCCAAATTACCTGGCAGGTAGCGTGGAACACCGGTAAAATCTTGCTCATTTACCTTAAAACCGTTACACTTAAAATGGAGGTCGATAAATATGAAAAAGACCGGTATATTATTGCTTCTTGTGTTAATGGCAGGATGTGGTGGTGGCAATTCCAAGGGCGTCATCATAAACATGGATGTCCATTTTGACCCGGGCAAGATGGATGCATTCCAGGCCAGCGATTCGGCTGGCGACAGTAATGGTGATGTCGATGTTTCGGATGTAAAAGGCCGTGATGTCATTATGGACAAGGATACCAACGTGGCGGACAACACGGAAACGACCATTTCGGATATAGTTCAAAAAGAGGATGTTCAGGGAGAGGATGTTCAGGTCGGTGATGGCCTGCCTGGTGAGGATGTGTCAGACGTGGTGGACGCAAGTGACGTACCGGGTAAAAACGATATAATTGATGTCTCGGATGTACCGCCTCTGCCGGACAGCAATGAAACCAGCGATGTACCATACCAACAGGACGTACATGAAACGACAACGGCTGAAATTATAACCGCGGACGCAATACAACCTGTGGATACGCACGTACAAGACACGGTGATCAGGCCTGACCAGCAGGGCTGCCCGGGCGCGGATTGGTGTTCGTGTGACAAGGACGAGGATTGTTCATCCGGCCTGTGTACCGAGACTGCGTGGGGCAAGGTGTGTGCGGCCGCTTGCACATCCCAGGACGATTGCAAGGGCAATCTGAATTGTGTTGACGTGGACGGCCAGAAATACTGTGTGGACCGGATGCCCAGGCGGTGCATGCCCTGCCAGGCCGATACGGACTGCGCACGCGGTGACAGGGTTCAGGGGATGCCCAAGGCGCAATGCAAGGCCCTGGATGACCCTGACAACGGGGCCTTTTGCCTGTACGAATGCGCCTCCAATGACGATTGCGGGTCAGGGTATTCATGTGACAACGGCCACTGTACTCCGAACAGTGGTCAATGCGATTGTTCACCGCTGGCCACAGCACTCGCTGCCAGGACCGACTGCGTTGCCTTCCACGAGCCACAGTGCAAGGGGGTACGCCAGTGCCAGGGTTCCGGCCTCGGCCAGTGTACTGTACCTAATCCGCCGCCTGAGGTGTGCGACGGCAAGGACAATAACTGTGACGGGCAGGCGGATGAATTATGGCCCAAGAAAGGCGAGGCATGCTCCAAGGGCCTGGGTGAGTGCAAGGCGTGGGGCGTGTGGGTATGCAAGGCCGACGGTACCGGGCTGGAATGCAATGCGAAACCCAGACCATCCAAGCCTGAGATGTGCGACGGCAAGGACGATGACTGTAATGGTAAAACGGACGATGGCTTGCAAGCACAGCCCTGCGAAAAGAGCAATCAGTTCGGGACATGCAAGGGTCAGGAGACCTGCAAAGGCGGTATGTGGGTATGCGGTGCCCCCGAGCCTGCGGCCGAACAATGCGACGGTAAGGATAACAACTGTAATGGTAAAACGGATGAAGCATGGCCCCAGTTGGGTACGAATTGTACTGCAGGCCAGGGTGCATGCCAGGCAACGGGCAAGTGGGTATGCAGCAGTGATCACATGGGTGTGGTGTGCTCGGCCCAGCCCGGAAATTCCACTCCGGAAGTCTGCGACGGTAAGGACGACAACTGTAACGGGCAGACGGACGAGGGCGAGAACCTTCAGGGTTGCAAGGATTACTGCCGGGACCAGGACCACGATACCTTTGCCTCGCATGATGACTGCAAATGCCTGTGTGCACCGGACGATAATACCGGCTACAACATACCCAAGACAGACCCCGGGGATTGCGATGATACCGACCCCAGGGTGTATCCCGGTTCCAAAGACAGTATTTGCGGTAAGGACGCGGATTGTGATGGTAATTTCATGGACAAGGGCGAGGCCTGTGACGATGGCAATGATACGGACTGGGACGGCTGTAATTCCTGCCAGATAGTGGAGTTTAAGGTCGATGACCAGGCCACAAATCACGCGGTCGGTGACCCGGCCGTGGCTGCGTCCAGGACGACCGGGTACGTGGTGGCCTGGCCTTACGGGGATGCCAATGGCAGCCAGATCAGGTTCAAGCGTTTTGATACACAGGGGCACCAGCAGGGCAATGAAGTGGTTGCTGCCACTGCAAATACAGGTTATTACGTTGGCGGGACGGATGCATGCTGGGTTGGTGACGGCAGGTTTGCGCTGGTGTGGATGGAATTCAAGTTCGAAAATGGTCAATTGACCGAGGCGATTCCCTATATCAGGGTGTTCAAGGCCGATGGCACGCCGGTGATGAGCAAGAAGGCCCTTGTGTCCACAGAACATGATATAGTGCAATTCTTGCCCCGGCTGGCGTGCAGGGACCACAAGATCCTCGTGGTATGGACGCGCAAGGTAGAGTACTACCATATGAGCAACAATCACGTTATGTACAGATTTTTCGACGAAAACGGGCAGGGAACGGGAAATGCGGTTGACCTGACAGGACGATGGAATAACTGTTACTATCCTGATACGGCATACATAGATAAGGGTAACTATATAATGGCGTACCGGTGCAAGGGAATGAACTGGCAGAGTGTATATGCCATGGTTATCGATGAGAACAACCAGAAACTCGCTGGAACCACTATCGTTTCAACGTCCTCTCTCCAGGACCGGGTTGCGGTCTCCGGGCTTGACAACAATCAATTTGGAATAGGTTGGGTCGATAACGGCGTATTCAAGGGACAGACCTTTAAATACGGAAACAGCAGAATTCAGCCGTTAATACAAAACCCGGTATCGATCAGCCTGAACGACTGCCTGCATGTACAAAATCCTAAGGCCGGGACCTTCCTGGACGGAAAACACTTTATGATGGCGTGGACATGGCAATGCCAGAAGGACAATACTGCCCATGTCAGGCTCAGGACAAGCGATAACAAGTTGAAACTGGGCAACGAAATCAACCCCTCCGTCTATAATCAGTTTGAGGAATTTCCTGCCGTGGCAGGCATAAAAAACCAGTTCATGGAGGTATGGGCATCCTTTGGCAAGGTGGACCCAAATACCCAGCACATGTATCCTACTGCGGTGGCAGCCCAGCGATTCGATGCTAAGGGGCAGCGCCTGTATCACTAACGCGGACTATTATAAATTTCCCACAACCGGTCCTTTGGTTATGCCTGCAATCCTGGAACGGTCCAGGACCACGCAATCCCTGAGCATGGAGTCCCTTGCAATGGTCACGTCATTCCCGATGAAGGCATTTGGCCCCAGGGTGCAACCCTCGGCGATATGTACATTGCGACCGATGAACACGGGTGGCACCGTTTGGAAGCCCTGGGTTGGCCTGTCCATGCAAAAGACACCTGGTTGAATCTGGGTCGGAGGTTGCATGTGAAGGTCCAGAAATATGCGTGGTGTATGCGCCAGGGCCAGGGCCTGGGCCTGTAGCAGGCCTCTGGGCGTACCAATGTCCACGAACGTGCCATCACATGGGTATGCCAATACAGGTAGTCCGGCCCGTATCATGGGCTTCAAGCCATTAGCGACCAGGCATGACGGGGGTTTTTGGGGCAGAACATCGAATATCCGGCGGGAAAAGACACCGATGCCCGTGTACATGTAGTGCTGCAAACCATCCCCCGGCTGTGCATGCAGGGTTTTTATACGCATTTCACCCTTTTCCGGCCCTACGCCCACCACGTGGTCCCGGGGCCTGGACGGGTCCCGGGTGACCATCAACATGGCAGCCGGCCTGGTGGCCTCGAACCGCCTGATCAAGCCATTCAAATCACCAGTAACAAAGGCATCCGAGTTGTGCAGTACAAAATATTCATCCCGTTCAAGCCATTTTCTTGCCAGTGCGACGCCGCCGCCGGTGCCTGCCAGGTGTGTTTCGTGGGATATTTCAATGGAAACGGGCAAATGCGCGGTTTGCAGGAAGGATTGCACCTGTGCGGCCAGGTAGTGCGTATTTACCACGATCTGGTCTGCGTCCGCATGGCGCAGGCGTCGGATGGCCCATTCCAGGGCGCTTATACCGAGTACAGGAAACAGGGGCTTGGGCAGGATATCGGAAAATGGACGAAGCCTGGTTCCAAGGCCAGCCGCCAGGACCATGGCCCTCACGGCTCACCTTGCATAAATTCAGCCAGCCAGTCCGTGATCAATGCCCTTGCCTCGTCAAATTCCGAAAACATCGACATGCTCGATACGGCGTAATTCAGCGAACGTGGTATGTTGGGCAGGAATTTCGGGTTACCTTTTTGCCGGTCTATGAAGACAAACCTCCCCGCATCCTTTAATTTCCTTTGGATCGTCTGGAAGTGAAACGTCTTCAAAAAGGCCTCTTTTGATTCAGTTTCCAGGCCGGCATCTTTACGCAGGTCATAGAAGTAATCCAGGTAGAACTCGGTTTCCCGTGGGTTGAAATAGACGTAGGAATCCCGCAGCAAGGCGGTGATGTCATAGATATACGGACCTATCAAGGCATCCTGGAAATCAATGACCACCAGTTCCTGATCATGCAGCATCAGGTTCCTGCTCTGAAAATCGCGGTGAACAAAGCCCTGTGGTACGGCTGTAAGGTGCCGCACGATTGTTTCGAATGCCAGATCCAGCACTTTTTGTTCCTTACCGGTCAGTGCCCGTCCGGTCAATGCCTCCATGCCCCATTGGGTAAAATGGTGGCATTCCCACATCAGTAGATCCCAATCAAAGGCCCTGTTAAAACAAATGCACGATGGTTCCGGGTGTTCATGTGCCCACTTGTGGATTTTTACCATTTGCCTGATTGCCGCCTTGTACAGGGCCTGCTTGTTTGCCCCCTGTTGCAGGAGTCGTTCTATTGTATCGTCGCCCACGTCCTCCAGGATTATGACCCTGTCCCGGACCTGGCTCAGCACCACATCCGGAACCCGTATGCCGCCTTTTGCCAGAAAACGGGCAACCTGCAAAAACGGCAGTTCGTTTTGAGGTCCATCCTTGGTTATTTCATCACTTTTGTGAATGTCCTCGGGCAACAGCATTACCACAAGGGAGCGGCTGCCCGTATGGATTCGAAAATAACGACGGGTTGAGGCATCCCCTGCCATGGGCTGTAAAGTTAGTCGCGCAACAGCCTCCCGGTCCCCGACCATTGCCTTTTGAAAAATGGGGACGATCTTTTCGATATCCAGGTTTTCCACGTGTAAAGCATACCATAAAAATCGGTAACCAGGAAAGAGTCAACTGCGGTGTCTTCGGGTGTTTGGTAAAACGGGTTTGAGAGGATGATAACGAAAGAATCGGGTTTTTTGGTTCTTCCGGATCCCGCCTGGGTGGTATCTACCAGTGAAGCCCAAAAGCACTTAAAATTTAACAAAAAATGATGGCCTCGTAAAAATTCAAATCCAGGAATTGGTCTGATGGTGATTTTGTAGAGAAAGGAAGGCAAGATTTGGGTTAAAACGCGGTTCAGGGGTGAAAATATGGCATCTGAGGAGGAGAAACAGGTAAATAGAGGAATGAAACAGGCATTTATCATTCGATTTCCTACAATTATGGCGTTTGAAGGCGGCAGATCGGAAAATGTTAAGTCCGGCAGCCTTGAGATTCACGGCAAAGGCCATTTTTGGAAGGCCTCGATATCGGATATGCTTGATACCTGTTCGTCTGGCCAGTTGCGAATTGGTTGCCTCGATGCCGGCCCGGTATCGGTATTTCTGCTCAAAGGCTTCGGTATGTTGATAGGCACGGCGTTTTATAAGTTGGGCGGTCTTTTTTTCGTACTGCAGGCAACGGCCTTCATTTGACGGACGTGTGGGACACTGTTTTT
>WGCQ01000077.1 GCA_015493765.1 Deltaproteobacteria bacterium | reverse complement strand
GGGTGCCTTCCCGAAAGGCCCGCAGGGCCGCCCCGCACAGCCGCAGGCTGCGTCCCGAGACCCGAAACCCGAAGCCAGAATTCACTGACCGAGGCCGTTGACCGTTGGCCGTGGCCGTGACCGTGGAGCGCAGGCGGCCTGAGGAGGGTGTTGAAAAAGCCCCTGGGATCGCCGGCTTCCAGCCGGCATTCTTAAAAATCATGGTATTACAAAACACTCGAAATCACAGATCTGTTGCGAAGCCCATCAAAACAACACACTCAACCCTGCTGGCCTGGGTCGCCGCCATCATGGTGACAATAATATTCCATTTTTTCAAGGACTTACGTCGAGCCATCAAAACAGGACAGGTCTTAGACCTGCCCCTACGAATCAATGCTAAATCTCATCAAATCAAGACCCTCCAACGGCCCAAAATTGACTGTCAAATTTGAGGTTTATTCGATCCCCAGCAATTTCTTGATTTCTATGATCTTATCGCGGTACTCCGCGGCCTTTTCGAATTCCAGTTTCCTGGCCGCCTCGCGCATCAGTTTCTTCAAACGACCGATTTCGCGGCCCGCAGCCCTGGGGTCACGGGCAAACAATGCGGCCTTGTCCCTGTCCGTGCCATCCGTTTGCATGCTGTCCATGGCCGCAGCCGATGTCTCCAGCCAGTGCAGCCGCTTGGTAACGGTCCTGGGTGTAATTCCGTGTTCCTCGTTGTATTTCTGCTGGATTTCGCGCCTGCGCCTGGAGGTTTCGATGGCCTCCTGCATGGCTGGCGTGATGCTGTCCGCATACATGATCACCTTGCCGTGCAGGTTCCTGGCCGCGCGTCCAGACACCTGGATCAACGACCTGGCAGAACGCAAAAATCCCTGCTTGTCCGCATCCAGCACGGCCACCAGGCTGACCTCGGGCAGGTCCAGCCCCTCCCGCAGCAGGTTGATCCCCACCAGGCAGTCGAACTTGCCCTGCCGCAGGTCCCGCAGTATCTCGGTACGCTGGACCGTGTCGATGTCGGAATGCAGGTAACGCGTCTTAACCCCCAAATCCTGCAAGTAATCCGTCAAATGCTCGGCAGTTTTCTTTGTCAGCGTGGTAACCAACGTCCTTTCCCCTGCCTCGGCCCGTTTTTTGACCTCGAAATACAGGTCCTCCACCTGGCCCTTCACCGGCCTGACCTCCACCTCCGGGTCCAACAGCCCGGTCGGCCGGATCACCATCTCCACCACCCGGCCACCCGCCTGTTCTACCTCGTATTCCCCCGGTGTGGCACTGACGTATATGACCCGGTCCTGGCGCGCCTGGAACTCCGGGAATTTCAGGGGCCTGTTATCCAGTGCCGACGGCAGGCGAAACCCGTATTCCACCAGGGTTTGTTTGCGTGCCCGGTCCCCTCGGTACATGCCGATTACCTGCGGGATCGTAAGGTGGCTCTCATCGATCACCATCAGGTATTCCCTGGGGAAATAGTCCAGTAGGGTCGGGGGCGGCTCCCCCGGCTTGCGGCCGGTCAGGTGCCTGGAATAGTTTTCGATCCCCTTGACCCGGCCCGTTTCCATCAACGCCTCCAAATCGAAACGGGTCCGCTGTTCCAGGCGCTGTGCCTCCAGTATGCGACCCTGCGCATGCAGTTCCTTCAGCCGTTCCTGTAACTCCTGTTGGATGCTTTCTATGGCCCGCTGGAGCCCTTCACGCGTGGTAATATAGTGCGTTGCAGGCATGATCGCGGTTTTCGGCATCACATCCAGCACCCTGCCGGTGAGCGGGTCGATCGCGGCAACACGCTCCACCTCGTCGCCGAAGAACTCGATCCGCACGGCACGCTGGGCCTCGCTGACCGGGAACACCTCCACGCTGTCACCGCGTACCCTGAACGTGCCGCGTTCGAATGCAAAATCGTTGCGTTCGTATTGCAGTTCCACCAGGCGCTCCAGCAGGTGCTCCCTGCCCAGGTCCATGCCCTGTTCCACGAAACATACCATGCCGTAGTACGCCTCTGCCGAGCCCAGGCCGTAGATGCATGAAACCGAGGCCACAATGATCACGTCGTTACGCTGGAACAGGGCCATGGTTGCGCTGTGCCGCATCCTGTCGATCTCATCGTTGATTTGGGAGTCCTTTTCGATGTACGTGTCCGTTGCAGGCACGTAGGCCTCTGGCTGGTAGTAATCGTAGTACGAAACAAAGTACTCCACCGCGTTGTCGGGAAACAGGTCCTTCAATTCACCGTACAATTGCGCGGCCAGGGTCTTGTTTGGCGCCATGACCAGGGTGGGCAGCCCCATGCGCGCAATCACGTTGGCAATGGTAAACGTCTTGCCACTGCCGGTCACGCCCAGCAGCACCTGGTGCAGCCCGGGCCGGTCCCTACGTTCGGTAAGCAGGCCTACAGCCCTTTCCTGGTCACCTTTTAACTGAAAATCCGTATGTAATTCAAAGGCTTTCATGGCACGTCACAGACCTGCCGCAACAGTCACACGTCGTCGCTGTCCGGTTGGCCGTAAAAGCCCGGATTCGGGAAACTGGCAGCCACCTGGTCATAATAATCGATGATCTTGCGCACGTAGGCCCGTTTTTCCACGTACGAACCCGGGAAAAACGAACGTTTGAAACCATAAATGATCAGGTTCTTCAGTTCCTTGGGTGTCAACTGAAACGTATCCACGGCCAGGGCCAGTTCGTTGGTCACCGAGGTATGTGACATCAAACGGTTGTCCGTGCACATCGTGGTGGACAACCGCATCTTGCGCATGTCCCCGAATGCGTGCTGGCCGATGTCCTTCAGCCCGGGGTTCGTTTGCAGGTTGCTGGTCAGGCAGACCTCCACCGTGATCCTGCGGTCCGCGATGTACTCGGCCAGGTTTTGCACGTACACGTCCGGGTCCTCGATCTCGGGGTCCGTCACCATGCTGGGGGACAGCAGGTAGTAGCCGTGGCCGATGCGGTCCGCGTGCAGTTCCGTGATCGCCTGGAATATGGATTCCGGCCCGTACGCCTCGCCTGCATGCACGGTTTTCTTCAAGAAGTGCATGTGTGCGTACTGGTAGGCATCGCGATGGTCCTCGGCAGGGTAGCCCTTTTCCTGGCCCGCCAGGTCCAGGCCGGTAATCGGCAGGTGGTACTGGTCCCTGACGTACACCGCGGCCTCTGCCAGTTCCAGGGATGCAAGTCCAAACACCACCTTGGGCCTGGTGTACCTGTGCATATCGATAAAATTCTTGTAGTACCAGGCCGTGTCCTCGTTGAAATAACGCAGGGCGCTGACCGTGATCGAGTAGTCGTAATGCGGTTCAGTGCCGTTTTTCACGCCTTCACGGGCATTGAATTCCTGGGCCGCCTTGGCCAGGCCCGTGTTAACCTCGATCATGACCTGGGCCAGGTCCAGTTTGGGGTTTACATGGAGTTGCGGTGCGAACCTGACCTCGAAATAGCGCACGCCCTCGCTGAAATTGTCACATGCAAACTCGTAGGCCACCCGCTGTAACGACTCCGCGTCCTGCATCACCGCGATCGTGTATTGAAACCCTTGCAAATATTCAACCAGGCTGTTGTAACGGTCCTTGAATACCAGGTCACGCAAACCGTCCTCCGTGTAAGCCGGCAGTTTAACGCCCTGCTGCTTCGCCAGTTCGATCAGGGTGCCCAGCCGCAAGGACCCGTCCAGGTGCACGTGCAGGTCCGTTTTGGGTAAGGCCTCTATAAATTTCCTGGATATCATATCTTCTCCTTTGGCTAACGAGCCATCGTCCTTAACCAACCAGTATAACACAAACAAGGTATAAACAGCAAATGCCGTGCGGTGCCACCCAGGCTGGATTCATTTTGTGAAAGAAAAGACAGACGATGGCATTGAGAGACAAAGGGCGTTGATTTGATGGTAATTTCAGGGCGGGTTTACACCCTCCCCTACGAATATTGTGTAAATTCAAGGTGTTACATAACAAGACAAATTGCGTGTTGTGTAATATAACGACTTTTTAACACCCTCCAGGCCGC
>WGCQ01000076.1 GCA_015493765.1 Deltaproteobacteria bacterium | reverse complement strand
GGTTATAAACATTTTTCGCGGTTAGTCAACACCGTCCACGATCATGGTCAAAAGACCAGGCGAGCCGCCTGGGTTACAAGCAGGCGAGGCCGCCTGCGCTCCACGGTCACGGCCCCGGCCAACGGTCTCGGCCAACGGACTCGGTCTCTGGATTCTGGTCCCAAATTTGACAGGTAATTTGTGTGGGTTGAAAATAATTGCTTACCGTGCTATATAAATAGTGTTGGTCGGGGCGTAGCGCAGCCTGGTTAGCGCACTTGACTGGGGGTCAAGGAGTCGCTGGTTCGAATCCAGTCGCCCCGACCACCCGCTTTATTCCGCGTTAGGTAAATAATATCCAGCAAAACACGGGCTTTAGATTGCCGTTTCGTAAATACGGTAGGTTTTGTAGTGAACACCACCCATCAAGGTGATGGCGAGGTTGATCTTTTCGTTGTCTTCCAGTGTCCAGCCCATCTCACCGGCAACATATCCGCGTTCCCTGGCCCTCCTGTGGATCTCCACGTACAGCCCAACACTAAGTGCGCCCAGGCGCCGGCCTCGAAATTCGGGCTTGATGCCCAGTAACACCAGCCTGGCCGTTTTGGGCCTGCGTACCTTCAAACACCAGGCAACCTTCGCATAATCGAGCATACCGGGTTTACCCTTGATGTGCGCCAGGCATTCGTTGATGTTCGGCAGGGCCACGGCAATGGCTGCCGGCTTGTCATCTACCTCCGCGATCAAGGCTATGTGGTCGTCCAGGATCATGGACAGGGTTTGTGCAAAATGCTCCACCTCCCGCCTGGTAAAGGGAACAAAACCCCAATTTTTCGACCAGGCGGCGTTGAATACGTCCACCACGATGTCCACGTCCTCCTGCAAACGATTACGGTCAACACTCCTGACCCTGACTTCAGGTCGTTTCAGCACCTCCATGCCCAGTTCCTTGGTAGCATCGGGGGCGTCACCCATCTGGTAATGCCACGCATACAGGTCCTTGGCCTTGCTCATGCCCACGGCATCCATTAACAGGGGATAGTACCGGGGATTGTGCCCCATCATCATATAGGGCGGCGTATCAAAACCCTCAACCAGCATGCCGCTGATGTCGTTGATTGAAAAACTGAAAGGCCCCCTCAATGTGTCCATGCCCTTGCCGGACACGTATTCGGTAGCAGCATCCACCAGTGCCCTGGCAGTGGACACATCATTCTCGCAGTCAAAAAAACCAAAAAATCCCACCTTGTCCCGGTACCTTTTATTGTGGAGCCGGTTCGTATGTCCGCTGATCCTGCCAACCAGTTCGTTGTCCCTGTATGCCAGAAACAGCCCGGCCTCCCCATGCTCAAAAAACGGATTCTTTGCCTGATCGAGTGTTTCCATTTCCATGGGCAGCAACGGGCCTATAAAATTCGGGTCACCCTTGTTGAACTTGAACGGCGCCAGGGCAAAGGTCCGCATCTGGTCCCGTGTTTCCACTTTCTCGATCCTGATACCCATGACACCCCCCCTACAGGATACCAAAATTTTTGGCCACATCCGCCAATATATTCACGGCCTGTTCGATTTGTTCCCTGGTGTGCGTGGCCATGGTGCTGGTCCTGAGTACGGCACGATTCCTGGGTACAGCGGGATAGACCACCGGGTTGACATATACGCCGGCCTCGATCACGGCCTTGGACAAGGTGAGGCAGGTCAGTTCATCCCCGATGATCACGGATACGATGGGCACCACACTGTCGCTGACATCGAACCCCTTGTCCAGCAACAATTGCTTCAGTAATGCGCCGTTTTTCCTGGCCCTTTCCGGCAGCCCCGGGTCTGCCTTGACCTTGTGCAGTGCGGTCATGGCAGCGGCCGTGTTTGCAGGCGGCAAGGATGCGGAAAATACCATGCTGCGGCCAAAATGCCGTATGAAATCGATCACCCGCTCGTCAGCAGCCACAAAGCCTCCGATGCTGGCCAGGCTCTTGCTGAACGTGCCTACGATCACATCCACCTTGTCCGTAAGGCCGAAGTAGTTCACCGTTCCACGTCCTCCGTCACCCATCACGCCAATCCCGTGAGCATCGTCCACGTACAGACGCGCATTGTATTGCCCTGTCAGTTTCACGATATCCGGCAAGGGGGCCAAATCCCCTTCCATGCTGTAAACACCGTCCACGATCACCATGGCCGGCGTCCCCTTGGTCTCTTGCAAGCGCCTTTCCAGGTCTGCCATGTCGTTGTGTTTGAATTTCACTATCCTGGCGCCACCCACCCTGACTGCGTCGCGTATGGAGGCATGTGCATACTTGTCCACGATCGCGACAGAGCCCTTTGGCATCAATGCACTCAAGGCCCCGATATTGGCCTGGTACCCGGTGGTAAATACCAATGCGGCCGGTTTTCCCACGAAATCAGCCAGTTCCCGTTCCAATTCCTCGTGCATTGCAATGGTGCCGTTCAAAAACCTCGACCCGGACATGCTGCTGCCCATTTTCAGGGCGTAATCGGCCGCTGCCTTCCTGACGTCCGGGTCAGCGGTCAGGCCCAGGTAGTTATTGGACCCCAGCATGATTACCTCCCGGCCGTCCAGCAATGCGGTTGCACCGTCGTTTCGCTCCAGGGGCTTGAAATACGGATACAAACCGGCCTCCCTTACCTGCTGGGCCAGGTCAAATTTGTACGCGGCAGCAAAAGGGTCGCCCCTGACCTCCAGGTCCTGGTATTTTTGTTTGAAATCCTCTTCAATGTTTTGCATGACATACCTCACGCGCTTGAATAAAAAATCATTTAAGAACTTACAAAGGTCCTATAATTGTCAGTATAGGCCCCTTGATCTATTTGTCAAGACGTTTAACGTCTATGCCACTTATTCCATATCAATTCACGGATTTATGGGGCTTCCGGATCCCGCCCTGGTGGTATTGCCATTTCCACCGGGATCGCACGGTCACGGTCAACGGCCACGGAAAGAATGCCGGCTGGAAGCCAGCGATCCCAGGTCAACGATCACGGCACACAGCCTGGCATCCTGACATTCACCACGATTTAGTCAGATAATTTGGGATTTATTGCAGGACTTTATTACGCACTGGTGTATGATATACTGTTTTTGTATGGCGGTTTTGTGGAAAGACAGGTCAATTGACTCCACATGCCGGACATGATTTTTCGTAGCGCATCAAATGGTGGGTAAAATGGTCGATCTGGGCGATAGACTGGATATCTATTGCAGGTATTGCAAAAGAAATCTTAACGGGGTGGTTTCCGCAGTCCAGGATGGAAAGGTTGCAAAGGTCCGTTGCCAGACCTGCGGACATTTCCAGCCCTATCAACCCCCCAGGGACATGAAAAAGGCTAAAGAACGGGCATTGAAACGGCTGGTACGTTCACATGCCAAAAAACAGGATAATCAGCCCCTGCACACGGAGCCCGGGATGAACCAGGAAACCGCCATAAGGCACCTGTGGGACCAGGAAACACAGGCAGCGAATGTCAGGAACACCAGGGTTTACGATGTGCATCACACATACGGTGTCGGTGATTTTATAGCGCACAAGGCCTTGGGCCTGGGCAAGGTGATGGAAGTAGGTGCAAACAACAGGTTGAAGGTCCTGTTCCGTGACCGGATTGCAGAACTGGAACATGGACTGCCAAGGGATGACGACGATGAGGAATAAGTTTGCAAGGGTCTTTTTGTCGGTCGTATTGCTGGGATTGCCTGCCGGGACATGGGCGCATGGGCTAACCATACTGTTTACGAACGACGTCCACGGACACCTGGGCCCTGGGAAAAACGGTGGTTTCGCCCGTTTATGTACGCTGGTCAAACGAGAACGCAAAAATGCGGCCCAAAAAGGTGATGACAGCATATTCGTAATAGCCGGGGATGCCTTTCAGGGGACCTTGATCAGCAGTATATCCAGGGGAGCCGCGGAATTTGCCGCCATGAAGGCCTGCGGCGTGGATGCATTCGTAGTTGGGAATCACGATTTTGATTACGGCCTGAAGGACATCCTGGGACTGGCTGGCCGGGCCTCGTTCCCCGTGTTGTGTGCGAACTGCCGGTACAGGCACAGCAGGCGACTTGTATTCAAGCCATATACCACCATACAAAGGGGCAAACACAAACTGCTGCTGCTGGGCCTGATCACAACGAAAACGCCATTAATGACATCAGGACAGAAATCCATGAAACGACTAATATTTCCGAACCCTGCCGGTGTCCTGAAAACTTACGCAAGGAAACCGTACCTGATCGTTTTGTCGCACCTGGGATTTCCTGCCGACCGAAAACTGGCAATGACCACCCACGCCCAGACCGTAATCATTGGCGGACACACGCACACCGTATTAAAAAAATGCGTTGTCACGAATCACATTCCCATATGCCAGGCCGGTGCATATGCACGTTACCTGGGTGTGATGCATGTGGATTATGATAAGGGTGGCCTGAAATACGTGGACAGCAAACTCATACCGGTGACTCAGGATATTCCTGCGGATCCCGGTGTTATGAAGGCCATCGAGCCATGGATGCAAAAGGTAAAAAAGGAGGCCCAAAAAAGGATCGGCATTGCAGCCAGGGATTTTCCGGCAAACGGGAGGGCACTGCACAGCCGTGAAACCGTCCTGGGCGACCTGGTATGTGACGCTATGCTGGAGCAATCAGGGGCGGATGCAGGCTTCGTTAATGCCGGTGGAATTCGATGGAGCCTGAATAAAGGCGTGGTTACCTTTCGCGACATCTACCGAGTGTTGCCATTCAACAACCATGTGTTTATTCTTAAGATAAAAGGTAAGGCATTGAAAAGATTATTATATCATATCATCAAGCAACGTGGTAAAAACGGATTTATGCAAATCTGCGGTATGACAGTGGATATACGCCATCACAGGATCCTCAAATTAAGTGTCCACGGCGCCCCCTGGTACAGGGACAGGACCTACAAGGTCGCGACTATTGGTTTCCTGGTGAAGGGAGGTGACGGTTATGGCTTTTTACAGCGATACCAGCCCAAAGATACGGGTATTTTATTGAGGAATACGCTAATCGATTTCATTCGTAAGCACAGTCCCATCGGGTATCCTCCTCAGGGCAGGTGGAATTTCGACACCGGGCTGTAACCTGTATCCTCCATGCACAGTGGCGGTGTAAATCGTGGTTTCAATAAATACCGTGGAGTGCATGCCGGTGCGTAAACCTGCATAATCGAATAACCCATTGATTTATAGTTATTATTCTTGGTCTTATGATTTGTGGTACATCCATTGCTTTTTGACTTGATATGTTGTCCCGACGGTGGAGGGACCATGCGTCAGCCCGTCCTGCGCCCCGGCTCCCAGTGGCCACACCGGGAATCACGGCTCGTTACGTGTTTTTCGTTTCACGAGCCATCGAATCAAAATTATGACTGTGAGTGCACCAAATCCTGCATAAAACCATTGCACATAGGCCTTAAACAAGGCTACCAGACGGTCCAGGTTCTCGCCGACCATCCATCCGGCCCCAAAAAGCAAGCCGTTCCACAACAGGATGCTGATACCGGACAACGCAAGGACTTTCAATACCCCCATGCGGGCCATGCCTGCGGCCACCAGTATAAACGCCCTGATGCCGGGAAAAAATCGATTCAGCACAACCAGGACCGGCCCCCAGCGTTCCATTTTTTGCCTGGCCTGTTCAAGCCCCCTTGACCCAGGCCATAACCTGACCAGGCTGTGGCCTGCATAATAATCTATGAGCGTCCCGGCAATGGACCCTGCAAACAGGGCCAAGCACAAGGCCCATACAGGATAGCCGTACGCGCCTGCCAGGATCGCTGCTATCAACGTCACCGTATCCCCGGGAAACGGGGGGAACACGTATTCCACCATCGATGATACAAAAATGATCAGGCAACTCCAGGCCCGCCCCGCGGCCAACAGTTGTTGCATTACGTGGTGGGGATTCAGCATATCGTACCTATCTGCTATAATAGAGCAATGAGGCGTTTTTACAAAGCCTTGATAGTTTTTTATATCTCCTTACCGGCAACAGGCATTGCGTCCACGGTATTTACCCCTTATGTACGGGCATGTCCGGGGTATCGGAGTGTACTGAAGGATTTCGATGATACGCCGGCCAGGATGCACAGGCTATACGCCATGTCTCACAGAAGGGGGTGTCCTGGTGTCCAGACCGCCATGCTGGCCGCGGCACTGCAATGTTATGCTGACGGCAGGTATGCATGTGCGTTGGCGCTCGCCGACAGGGTAACGCAGGCCAGGCTCAAGCCCGTGGCCATGTTGTTCCAGGCCAGGGCGGCATTTCGCCTGGGTAAACTAAACACCGGTTTGAAATACGTCAATAACCTGTTAAAGCAACCGGTCCTGCATGGTCCCGCAATCGTGTTGCGGCTAAAACTATTGTGCAGAATGGGGCAATGTAACGAGGGTATCCGGGAAACCTTGCCGGAACTAAAGAACATGGATGCCGCAAACCGCTTTCGTATCCGTAGCATGCTGGTGCAGGCATTTGCGGAATCCGGCCAGGTGCAAAGGGCCTTGCGACTCGCCGAATTCCTGTTTTTTAATTCCATCAAACAACAGGAAAAAGGCGCAATGTATGCACTAAAAATCCTGAATCCCCTGGTGGCACACAGGGATAAATTGCTGAAGGCAATGTTTGAGTCGAAACACGTGGCCAGGTTTGTCAGACGCCACTATTATACTTTGAAAAAATTACCGATTGCATGGGCTGCGGCCAGTCAGATCAGGGGGCAGGACCCATTGCAGGACCACTGGGCCGTGCGTTGGGCCGGTGTAATGGACGCACAAAGACACGACAGGGGCAGGGAAGAACTGTTGAACCTGCTCAATCGCACAAGGTGGTTTCCTTACATGCCGGTTGCCTTGGATAACCTGTGTACCAGGTATTGCGACAGTTTGACGCCTGGTATTGCGGCAAAAATAATGAAATCAATCCCCATAGAGACGGGTTACAGGCCGATTGCGCGCTTTAAAATAGGTATGTGCCTGCTGAGGCAGGGCAGGGCAGCGTCAGGATTTTTGACTGTGCCGGATGACTCAAGCAGGAGACATGGCCTGGTATTCGACCTGGATGAGAGCGTCCTGAGCCTGTCCGCCCTGGCAGCGATGCGACAACATCGTATGGATGATGCAATCCGGGCATGGAAACGACTTGCCCGGGGCTATCCCTACACGTTCCTGGCCGTGTTGGCAAGGTCGAGGCTGCAACAGGCCGGGTACAAAACCTTGCGCGTGCATAAAGACCGTTTTATACGGGCATTATCGGATTTCGGATTGACCGGCCTTGACCTGGTGCGCATGGGCCGATCCACTGCTGCTATCGAGTTTTTACTGTCCATCAGGGCCACAGGCATGCTCAGGCCTGCCGATACCCAGGTGCTAAGTTACCTGTTACACCGGCACTGGGGGTTGCGTGCCGGTCTGGCCCAATATTTGCGAGGCCGGCCTTACAGGAGTACAAGAGTATTATTCCACATGGCCTGGCCCAGGGCATACCAGCGTCTGATCGGGATAGCCAGCCGACGTACCGGGGTGCCCGTTGCCCTGATTACTGCTACTGCCAGGGCAGAAAGTCGCTTCAGGGCATGGGCGATATCCAAAAGCAGGGCTTATGGCCTGATGCAGGTCCAAAGGCACACCGCGCGTGTGATCGCATCCAGGGTACTAAAACGGCCCGGGATGGCCCGTTCCTTGTTTTTCCCCATAAACAACCTGTTGATTGGGGCACATTACCTGAGGCTGTTGACCGAACACTTCAATGGGTGCCTTAGCCTTGCCTTGGTTGCCTACAACGCCGGAATATCCAGGGCCCACCAGGAATTTATGGCGAACAAGGGTGTGCCCACGGAACTGTTCGTGCTGGGGCTTAGACCGAAACTCGTACGTTTCTACGTTAGTCAAATCCTGAGTATGGCCCCAACCTATGGATTTTTGTACCACACCGCAGTCCCTGGCATACTGCTGAATATTCCCAAGACATTAAAACCCTTTTCCGTCAGGCTCAGTTTGAAACCTTGATTTGGATTAAAATACAATTATTTTTATTTAAAAAAATTGTTTTAAGTCAATGAACAATATTAATTATTATGTTACTATATAAATAGCCTTGGCGTGGGAGGTGCACAATGCAAAGGCCTATCAATGTCAAACCCGAACATATTGTTCCCTTTCTTGAGCATATAGGGGTTCAAACAACCAGGTTTGAGCGCCTTGACGCCAGGGCCGAATTGGAAGTGGCTGACGAATTGCTCAATCAACTGGGTTCCTTGCACCCCTCGTTGCTGTATTCCGTGGCCGAGTGTGCCGGTGGTGCATTGATAGCCTATAACTTCGATGTGTCCGTGTATGTGCCCCTGATTAAGACCGTATCCATCAGGTTCCTGGCCCCGGTGGTCAAAAAGGCAATCGCATCAGCGCATATCGACGAAGATACATTGCAATCTGCCCTCCAGCAACTGCAGGACACGGGCAGGACAGATATTGAAACCGCAGTCCGGGTACAAAACGAGGCCGGCATAACAGCCGCTGAAATCAACATTGTCTGGTCCATGCGCAGCATGGCTCCAAGCGCCCTGTAACGATGGTGTGTAAAATCGTCTACACAATACACAATTTGGTTTGTGTCTAACCCACTGAATTTACACATTTTTTTTGCAATGGAGGGTTCCAAGTACGCCATGAATTTGCCGTCAAATCAACACACTTTGTCACAGGGGGACTCAGAAACACCTGTCAATCGATAAAACCGTTATCCTGCAAAAACTTTTCCACCCTCAAGTTGATCAGGTCGCCCTGTTCGGCCAGCAAGGAGTGGGTGGCCCCACGTACGCGCATCAGTTGCGCACCCGGGATCAGTTCGTACATGCGTTCGGACAACTGGATCGGTGTGAACGTGTCCCTGGTGCCGCACACGATTAGCGTGGGATGTCGCAGTTTCGATATTTTGTCCCACGCGTCGTGGTCCGCGGCACTGGCAAGCAGCCGTACAAACGCCTCCATGTCCATGGTGGCCACGTGCTCCAGGTAGCGGCTGAACATGTCCTTTTTGATCAATCGACCGTCGATCTCGGTCAGGGAGGCCACCAGGTAGGCAAATTTTGTGGGGATTACCTGCTGCATGAACCGGCTGACCTCGGCCTTCTTGTTCAACACGAAGAAGTACAGCAAAGGAAACACGGATTTCAACATCGAATTGTTGTGAAACGTATCCAATACCTTGCCCGCTGTGCCGGCAATCAGGATCAGCCCGTCCGTAACCTTGGGATGACGGCTTGCATATTCGATTACCACCTGTACGCCCATGGAGAAACCGACATGCAGGGCGTGCTTGATTTTCAGATGGCGCAGCAGGCTTTCCAGGTCGCTCACGCAATAATCAATGGTCAGGTGGGACTTGTCACGGGGGGACTCCGACTGGCCGTGGCCGCGGTAATTCCACAGCACGACGTAGGCCTTGTCCTTGAAGTGTTCGATGAAGTCCTCGAAAAATACGCCGTTACATCCCAGCCCATCCGAAATCACTATGGCAGGTGCGGAAGGGTCCCCCTGCGTCTGGTAATAAAGCCGGGTCTTGTCCCGGGCCAAAAAAAATCCGGTTTCCATTTAAATGCCTAAATCCTTCAAATCCATGCACGCATGTACTGTAACGCCCTTTTGAGCCAGTGCCTCCGTACCGCCGGCACCCCTGTCCAACAGCACTACTGCGTGCCTTACACTATAACCTGCATCACGCAGGCGATCAACCGCCTTTAACAGTGACGACCCCGATGTCAGCACGTCATCCGCCAGGACCACCGGGCCGGGGCGCTGCACGTTATCTGCACCTTCGATTAGTGACATCGTGCCGTGGTCTTTTGCCGCAGAACGCACGATCATCCCGAAAAGCGGTGCGTTTTTGTGCATGGACGCCACTGTTACCGCGGATACGATGGGTACCCCGCTCACTGCCGGTCCTGCCATGGCCCTGGTTCCAGGCTCCACTGACACGGCCAGGTCGAACACCAGCCTCCCAGTGGTGAATGCCCCCTGGGGATGCAGCGTGACCAGGCGCATGTCCACGTAAAAATTCGAGGTACCGCCCCCGGCCAGTTTGAATTCCCCATGCCTCACCGCCACCCTGCGGCTGAGGTCAACCAGGCTTTGTTTCAATGGCAGGTTCATAGTATCCCCGCATCCTTTACTAACAGGTAATCACCAATCAGCAAAAAGTCCATACCCGTGGTCAAAAAACACTGGAGCGCCTCTTTTGGGGTATGGACAATCGGTTCGCCGCGGATATTAAAGGACGTATTCAGCAGCATTGGCGTCCCGGTGGCCTCGCCGAATCGTGTAATCAACTCGTAAAAACGGGCATTCTGTTCGGCAGTAACCGTCTGGACCCTGGCGCCTCCGTCCACGTGGGTCACGGCCCCGGCCTGGCTCAGCATCGCCGCGTTTGTTTTGAATATCCGCAGCATGAACGGCGAATACGTCGCGTCATCGAAGTAATCGTGCACCCGCTCGGACAGGACCGACGGCGCAAACGGCCTGAAGGGCTCACGGAATTTGACCCGTGCGTTCAGCACGTCCTTCATCCTGGGGTCCCGAGGGTCGGCCAGGATACTGCGATTGCCCAGTGCCCGCGGTCCGAATTCGTCCCGTCCCTGGAAAATACCGCCGATGTAGCCCCTGGCCAACAGGTTGGCAGCCCCATCCAAAGGGTCATGTACATCCACCGGCTTGATACCCGCGGTCCGTATGGCACGGGAAATGTCATCCTGTTTGAATTCGATCCCGAGGTAGTCGGTTTCGACCCTTACCGACCGCCTGGGCTTGGACATGAGCACGTGGTACACGTACAACGCGGCACCCATGGAGGAGCCGGCATCACAGGAGGCAGGCAAAAAGAAGTAGTTGTCGAAACCGCCCCTTCGCACGACCATGCTGTTTGCCGCACAGTTCAGTGTGACCCCGCCCGACATGGCAAAATTATCCCGTTTAGTCAGGGTCTTGGCACGCCGTGCCAGTGATACCAGTGCATCCTCGACCAGCGATTGCGCGCTGGCCGCAACGTCGTCGTATTTTGGGAATACGGGCTGGTCCTTGACCCTGGGTGGCCCCAGCATGTCCACCAGTTTTCCGGAGTAACGGGCAGGGGCATCCATGTAGTACTGAAAATACGACAGGTCCAGTTCGAATCCGGTTTGGTTGATGCGCAGGACCCGCGCAAGGTCCTCCTTGTAAATCGGGGCGCCGTACGAGGCCAGGCCCATGACCTTGCCCTCACCCGAGTTTGGACGGAAGCCCAGGTACTGGGTCATGGCCGCATAAAACGACCCGATGGAGTGTGGAAATTCCTGGTGCCACAGGCGTTTGATGCCCTTGGCCGATGCATCCCAGATCACGGTCGAATCACGCTCGCCGTACCCGTCCACTGTCAGCACAGCTGCGGATTTAAACGGTGACCTGTACAAGGCGGCCGCAGCATGCGCCGCATGGTGATTCACGTAAAAGACATGCAGTTTGCGTCCGTTTTTGAAATGGAATACCTGCTCCATGAAGTCCACGTCCTGGTCGATTCCTGACAGGAGGTGGTTTGGTATGTTGTATAAAAATTCCACGTGATGCCTGGGCAGCCCGGAAAAGCGGTAGTTTGCGGCACGCAAGTGGATGGCGGGATTCCAGAACACAGCCACCGCATCCAGGTCCAGCAACTCGATGCCGCCCGTGGCAAGGCAGGCCTCCACCGCGTGGATGGGAAACGCCCGGTCGTGTTTTACCCTGGTAAACCGTTCCTCCTTGATTGCGCTGACGATTACACCATCATCCAGTAATGCGGCCGCGGCGTCGTTGGAATAGTTGATCCCCAGGATCCTCATGGCTATGCCTCAGCAAGAGTCCCTTTTATATTATGCGATGGCGGATTTTTTGCAAGCAGGTATTTTGGGAAGCCAAAATTACCTGTCAAATTCAGGTGGTATTTACAGGATCTTTTTAAACATACCCAGGACCCCTTCGTCCCAGATCACGGTGTGTTTGACGCCACGCTGTTGCTTTATGTCGTCGTAGTTGTCCCTGAACCAGTCGTAACTCTTGATCAGGGCTTCCGCATTACTGTATTTTGGTTTCCACCCCAGTGCCTTCTGTATTTTCTCTGTGGATACGAAAGAATCCTTGTCAGCGGTGTCATATACCCATTGATACAAGGGGGACCATCCCAGTTGTTCGAAGCCTTTCAACAGCAATTTGACCATGTTTGCGGGCGTATGCATGACCCTGGCACCGGTACCGGCATGGTCACACAGGGCGCCCACGTCCTCGTTGACAGTCTTGAACTCTACGGCGCCTACGTTGAACGTATCGTTGACCTTTTTGGCCGGTTTTGTCAATGTCAATTCAATGGCATCCACCAGGTCCTCGACCTCCAGCAACTGGTAGCGGTTGGTGCCATCGCCGATCACGGGTATCCGCCTGCCTTCCATTACCCATTCGTACAGGATACCGAACACACCCATACGCACTGTGCCCACAAATGTTTTAGGCCGTATGATCGATACGATCATGCCCTGGTTGCGATATTCCTCGCACACACTTTCTGCCAGGATCTTGCTTTCGCCATACGGTCCGACGCCGATCAACGGGTCGTCCTCCACAATAGGGTGTTTTTCCGGTACGCCGTAAACCGCGGTGGACGAAATATAACAAAAACGCTTGGCCCCGAATTTTTTGGCCAACTCCAGCATGTTCCTGGTACCCTGTACGTTCGTTTCGAATATATCCTTGCGCTGCCATAAGGGCAAAGCAGCGGCGCCATGGACCACGGCCTCGATTCCCTCGTCCACCAGGACCTTCTCGAGTACCGGCATGTTTCTGATATCGACCTGGAAGAATTTAATCCCCTGGGGATACTCCCTTGTATGGATCGGTTCCATGTCCAAGGCAACCACGTCATGCCCCTTGTCAACCAGTCGATTGACCACATGCAGTCCCAAAAAACCCGCTGCACCAGTTACCAGTATCTTCATATCTGCCTCCAATTCAGAAAAAATGCACAAAAAGCAATCACAAATCTAATTATTGTCACCTGTTTTGTCAATCGAAATGGTCAGAAACCCAAATTTTCCGTGACCGTGGCCGTTGGCCGTGACCGTGGCCGTGACCGTGGCCGTTGACCGTGGCCGTGGCGGTGTGGGCGGAGGTGTGGATTTCGATACATTCCGGGTGCGTAAACGGTAAAGATCTTACGTCATAAACCTGCCACTGAACCTGTCACTGTGACTGAATCCCGCAAGGCCCGCAGGGCCGTCCCGCGCAGCCGCAGGCTGCGACCCGACGCCAGAGGCCCGATGCCCGAGTCCGTGGCCGTGACCGTTGGCCGTGGCCGAGTCCGTGGCCGTGGCGGTGGCGGTGTGGGCGGAGGTGTGGATTTCGATACATTCCGGTAGGGGCGGGTTCCAAACCCGCCCTTGTGCGTAAACGGTAAAGATCTTACGTCATAAACCGGGAATATTCGTAACCCTTAACTGAACCTGTCACTGTGACTGAATCCCGCAAGACCCGCAGGCTACGTCCCTATGCCCAAATTTAGAGGGGTAATCCGGGCCTACTTTGACCACTTGACCTTGGCCATCTCAGCCTGGCGACCCAATTCCTCCTCGATCCGCATCAATTCGTTGTATTTTGCCACGCGTTCGGAACGTGACACGGACCCGGTCTTGATCTGGCCGGTCTGGGCGCCAACCGCCAGGTGTGCGATGCTGACGTCCTCGGTTTCGCCGCTGCGGTGGCTGACCACCGTGCCGTAACCTGCCTTGTGAGCCATGTGGATCACGTTCAAGGTCTCGGTCACGGTCCCGATCTGGTTCAGTTTGATCAGGATCGCGTTTGCAATGCCCAGGTCCAGTCCCTTCTGGAACCGCTCTGGATTGGTCACAAAGATGTCATCGCCTATCAACTGGACCTTGTCTGTCAGTTTCCTGGTCATCACCTGCCACCCGTCCCAGTCCTCTTCGGCCAGGCCGTCCTCGATGATGATGATCGGGTATTCATCAACCAATTTTACATAATAATCAACGAGTTGCTCCGCGGACAATTCCTTGTTGTCGTCCTTCAGTACGTATTTACCGTTCTCGAAAAACGAGTTGGCAGCCGAGTCAAATGCAATGGCAATGTCAGAACCAGGCGTGTAACCGGCGTTCTTGATTGCGGAAAGCAGATACTTGAGCCCATCCTCGTTGGATTTCAGGTTAGGTGCAAAACCACCCTCGTCCCCAACGCCGGTAAAGTGACCGTCCTTTTTCAGCATGCCTTTCATGGTATGGAAGGTCTCGGCCACCATGCGCACGGCCTCGTGGAAATTCGGCGCGCCCACAGGGACCAGCATGAATTCCTGGATATCCAGGTTGTTGTCCGCGTGCTTGCCACCGTTCAACACGTTGAACATGGGGATGGGCATCAGGTTTGACCGCAACCCGCCTATGTAGCGATAAAGCGGCAGTCCCAGGAAGGCTGCGCCTGCATGCGCCGCGGCCAGGCTGACCGACAGGATCGCATTGGCACCCAGGTTGGATTTGTCCTTTGTGCCGTCCAGTTCGATCATGGTCTGGTCCAGTTCCGCCTGGTCCAGTGCGTCCATTCCGATCACCTCGTCAGCGATCTTTTCATTCACGTTTTCAACCGCTTTCAGCACGCCCTTGCCGTTATAGCGCTTGGGGTCGCCATCCCGCAGTTCCAAGGCCTCGAATTCGCCCGTACTGGCACCTGACGGCACGATTGCCCTGCCCAGCGTACCGTCCTCCAGCAGGACCTCCGCCTCTATCGTGGGATTTCCACGTGAATCCAGGACTTCCCTGGCCATTACATCAATAATTGTACTCATAATTTACCTCCTGAGTCCAAAGACAAAACATCTCACCTTATATCAAACCCATGAATAATGCAATGATTATGGATCAATCCCACGTTACCCGGCTAAATTCGGGAGTCAGGCATCCGCAAGCGGGATACACACGGTAAATTTTGCGCCTTTACCGGCTTCGCTGTCCAGTTTTATCGTGCCTCCGGCCTCCTGCACGATCTTTTTACACAGGTACAGGCCCAGTCCTGTGCCTGATTTTCCCTTGGTGGTGAAAAACGGCTCAAAGACCCTGGCCTGTTTGTCCGAAGGTATGCCCGGTCCATTGTCCTGGACATCGAAACAACCAAATCCGTTGCGCTTGTAAACCCTCAAGGTTATCCGTCCCCTGGTCTGCATTGCATCCGCGGCATTGTTCAGCAGGTTGACCGCGACTTCCTCGACCTTGCCGTAATCGGCGTGTACCACCACGGAAGTGTCCATGTCCCTGGCCAGGTCGGCCTTGTATTTCAGCCGGTTCCACGTCAGTATTACCGCGCTTTCCAGCACATCGGCCAGCGCAACCGGTCCAACCGTACCGGAGGGCCGGCTGTATGACTTGAGTTCGTGCACCAGTCGTTCGATCCTGACTATGCCCTCCGCATTTTCCTGCAGGATTTCCAGTGCCTCGGCAAGCACATTACGTTGGTCCCCCGACAGGTTCGGCATATCACGTAACGCCTTGATATTACGCAATAAATAGGCTGTGTTCGATTTGATATAGGCCGTGGGATTGGCAATCTCATGGGCCACGCCAGCGGCCAGCAAACCCACGGATATGAGCCTGGAATACGCCTCGATATTCAGGTCGTCCTTATCCACTGGAACCTTTCCTGTTAACCGTTTATAAACACAGTGGAACTGCCTGCCGACATCTGGCCCATTCCACCGCAGTGCTGGGTCTGATCACCCATGCGTACCACGGCCTTGCCATTTATGAACACGTTTGGTGAACCCTGGGCTGCCTTCCACGTGTTGGGACCGCAGCAACTGGAGTGGATCCCGGGATCGCCCATGCGTAATGCGGGTTTCCCATCGATTTTAACATCAGGTGAGCCTGAAACCGCAGGCCCCCTCACCGAATGTGGACAAGATGTACATCCGTGCGAATCAGCGGGACAAACCGCATCGTCACCAACCCTGCATGCTGCCGGCATATTACCTCCTAAACCAGTTTTCCACCATTTCCAAGTGCCATGGCCACCGGTCCCGGTGGTGCAGGCGGGGGCGGTGCGACACCTCCGGCACCCATGATATTGGTAATCATCGTACTCGCCTTCCACTGCATGAACATCATGGAAAAGGCACCTGCGATCGAGTCATATAATTCCTTGGTGTGGTTACCCGGTATGCCGTGATTGGCCAGCATCAGTCCGTACAGGCTGCCCTTGGTCATCATGGGGTCACCTGCCGATGCCCCTGCGGCCACAGGAACGGGCACATTCGGGGATGGCGGCATGGTCACTGAACACACCATCCCGCCGGGAAACATCAGGTTGACGAAGTATCCGGTCTGCCAGGCCTGGAAGGCGGTTCCAATGGCGTTGGCCACACTGGTGGCATGTTGGATGTAAGCGGGTTTTTTACCCACGAGGTTGATCTGTGAAAGTATCATGGGTCCTGACATCATGGGCGGTCCCACCAGGCTGCCAGGTGCTGCAATTCCGACCCCGGCGTTTATGATCACATTGGCAAACATGGTACTGGACTGCCACTGGGCAAATGCCTTGCCAATACCGTTGCATACATTGGTAATAAAGTCATCAAAACCCTTACTGAGTTGTTTTGCCGTATTTACATGGTACTTCAAGGTGCTTGCGGGTTTAAACAGGAGCGTGGCCCACTCAGGTGACGGAAAAATCTGGTCTGACTGGTCGAAGGGGGCTTGTTTGGGCAGTCCTTTAAAGTTCACGGGTAACCGTAGCCCCTTGGCCCTAAAGAGGTTCTTTGCTGTTTGCCCCAAAAGGGAGCCTTGAATTGCAGGCATAAACACCTCCTTATTTTAAGAATAAAATTTATGGTGAAATATTTCAAGGGATTTTCAAAAATTACCCTAATTTAGTCAGGCAATTTGGGCATATACTCGTATATGCAGCCCATTCGATCTAAGTGGCGGGCAGAGATTTATAAAAAATCTCGTTTACAGTTGACCCAAACGGCGAAAAAAAATAAACTGTATAAGGCCGGGTTCCTGATATCACAAGGCATGTGTTCATACATTAACCTGTTCAAAGGTTGTAGGAATGGGTAATCAAGGGGATAAACACATAGAATTCGAGGATTTTCGTGATAATGGTGCAATGTACCGTAGCCTGTACGAATCGGCCTATGACGCGATCTTCCTGATGAGGGGGGACACGTTCATGGATTGTAATCCCCAGGCCCTGAAAATGTTTCGGTGTAGAAAGGAAAACATCGTTGGCAAAAGGCCGTATGACGATTTTTCGCCCTTAATGCAGCCGGATGGCAGCGCTTCGCGTGACAAAGCCATGGAAATGATTGCTGCGGTTATGGATGGCACCCCACAGGTGTTCGAATGGCAGCACCGCAGGTGTGACGGTACATTGTTTTTGACGCAGGTAAGTCTGACACCACTAAACACGCGAGAAGGTGAGTACTTTCAAGCAATTGTGAGGGATATAACGGCATGGAAGGAAACCGAGGCCGCGCTGAGGGCTGCGGAGGAACGCTACAGGCTGTTGTTCGACAATGCCCCACTGGGCCTGTACAGGACCACGCCGGACGGTCGAATACTAATGGCCAACCCTGCGATGGTCAAAATGTTGGGTTATGCCAGCCTGGACGACCTGTTTTTACGTAGCCTGGAAGACGACAACGTGTTTCAGGATTATTCCAGGGAGGATTTCAAGGAGGCCATGGAACGAGATGGCAGGGTGGCGGGGTTGGAGGCCACCTGGAAACGCCTGGATGGCACTGTGTTGTGGGTACGTGAAAGTGCAGTGGCAATTCGCGACGATAATGGCAATATCAAGTATTACGACGGTATTGTGGAGGACATCACCGAGCGTAAGGTGGCCCAGGAGCGATTAAGGGATTCCGAGGAAAAATACAGGACCCTGGTGGAATACAGTAATTGCCTGATTTATATACTGAAAGGCAATCGCATGATCTATGCCAACCGCACTACCTGTGAAGCGTTGGGCTACACCAGGGAGGAGTTGTATAAAATGGATTTGTGGGACCTGGTTCATCCGGACGACCGGGAGTATCTGAAGCGTGTGACTTACTTGCCGCAAGGTCCGGAGGGCTCCAAGGGGAAGATGTACGATGGCAGGCTGGTGAGGAAGGATGGCTCCACGCTTTACTGCCAGTTCAGCGGTGGTGTGGTGATGTTCAAACACGGGCCTGCGGTTATGGGCATTGCCCGGGATGTAACGCGGATTTACAGGCTGGAGAGGGAGGTTCAGAAGGTCCAACGGCTGGAGTCCCTGGGCCTGCTGGCAGGTGGCATAGCCCATGATTTCAATAACCTGCTGACCGGCATCATGGGGCATATTTCCCTGGCCAGGATGATGGTAGCGGATGGGGACCCAAAACTCGATGAGATTCTCAAGGAGGCGGAGGATGCCTCGGTTGCGGCCAAGAAACTGACGGGCCAGTTGCTTACGTTTTCCAGCGGAGGGGCGCCCATTAAGCAAACCATGGACATCCAGGAGGTCATTGAGGAATCCGCCAGGTTCATCCTGAGGGGATCAAACGTGAAGGGCAAATTTATCTTTGCGAAGGGTCTCAGGATGGTTGATGCCGACAGGGAGCAGTTGAGCCAGGTCATCAACAACCTGGTTATCAATGCCGTGCAGGCCATGCCAGGAGGGGGGGAACTATGTATAACAGCCGAAAATATCGAATTGACAGGTGATAATTCCTTGTACTTGGGACCAGGGAAATATGTCCATATATCGGTTAAGGATACGGGCATAGGGATCCCCACAGAGGATATGGACAAGATATTTGACCCGTATTTCTCGACGAAAAAGAACGGGAGTGGTATTGGATTGGCCGTATCCTATTCTATTGTCAAACGGCACAATGGCGTAATGGACGTACATTCGGAAGTGAATAAAGGCACCACTTTTGATATTTATTTGCCAGCCCTGGAGCAGGCCGGGACCGCTGTAAAGACCACACATAAATTCGTAGATACGGCGGAACCCCTTGTTTACCCTGACAACAAACGAATTTTGTTGATGGACGACAAGGCAGTGATCCAAAGGGTGGCATCGACCATGCTGAGGAATCTGGGTTACGATGTGGATACGGCGTCCGACGGCTTGCAGGCCGTACGCATGTACAAGTCGGCCAGTAAATCCGGACGGGGATATGCCTGTGTGATACTGGACCTGGTTGTACCCAAAGGCATGGGTGGCAAGGAGGCCATCCAAAAATTACTGGAATTCGACCCAAATGCCGTTGCAATCGTTTCCAGTGGGTATTCCAGCGACCCCATCATGGCGAACTACCGGGAATACGGATTCAAGGGCGTGATTGCAAAACCCTACCTGTTACAGGATTTGGCCCAGGTACTGCACACCGTGATAAGGCGTCATAATCCAGCCGGAAAAGACCCGAACCTGGAGTGCAACTGATTGGGTTCAGGAAAGCCTCAAGTATTCGGTCCTTGCCTTTAGGATCAACTTTCGTTGCCTGATGACCAGAAACACGGATAACAGTAACCCCGCAGCAAGCGCAAATAACGCCACTGCATCCCATACATGGCTCCAGGGGGTATCCTGGTCAAACAGGATATAAGCCTTGTTTTCATGCCCTTTCAGCAGACTACCATAGAATTTTTGCAGTCCACCCTTCCATCCGGGATATTCCGTTATCTTTACCAGCCGGCCTTCTGCATTGAAATGCGTACTGAAGTCCTCCGGTTCGACCTTTCGTTCCTGCAACAAAAATACCAGGCCTGCGGGAACCGGATACCTGGACGGCCTCAGGTCCGGAATATCCAGGGGGCGTTTTGTCCTGACCACAATATCCAAAAGCGGGCTGAAGAAGAATTTGTGCACCTTGGTGTTGGCCGGTTTTGTGATCATCAGGTCCTCGACCTTTACGTAGGAATTGGATGGCATGTCAATGAAACGGTGCCCTGATGCGACCAGTTTGCGTGCATTCCCCAGGTCTGTCGGTGGTGAATTGAACTTCAGAAAATACAAAAATCCGGGGCCGTTACGCTTGATGGCCAGGGCTCCGAATCCCAGAAACAACACCACGGCAACGATGCGCAAGTAATAACCACGCTGAAGGCTGGCCAGTAAATTTACCTGTTTCTCCTTTTCCAGTTCCACCCGCTCATTTTCTATGGCGTTGTTATCCATGGTGCCTCCTTGTTACACAATAGCCAGGTGTGTATTTTCGTGTCCCCAATTGTACTTTAAATACTTTCACGAATTTGACAAGGCTCGGCCTGGGTTCGCAGGCGTAAAGAGGGTGTTGATTTGATGGCAAAATCAGGGCGGGTTTAGAACCCGCCCCTACGAATATTGTGTAAATTCAGTGTGTTACATTACAGGGCAAATTTTGTGGTGTGTAATATAGCGACTTTACACACCCTCGAGGCCGCCGGCCCCATACGGTCACCCGTCACCTCGTCAATTTCCAACACATGGCACACACCCGGTCAACCAGTGCCAGGCATTTTTCTGATTCCGTGGCGTCCACCAGGTTCAGGTTTGCCAGGATTTCCACGATCTGTTTTGTTTCCCTGGCCGACCCGTAGGCGATGCGATAGAAATTTCGCCTGGCATTGCCATGTCTGCCCGCGCCTTCCGTCAGGTTCAGCGGCATGGACAATGCGGCGCGTTGCAGTTGGGAAATCACGTCGCCAAAGGGGCGTTGTACGTGATTGGCCAGTTCTATGCAGGCTGTGGCCGCCCGGGTTGCGACCGTGAGTGCCTGGAAGTTCGAGGATTTGTGTTTCATAAAGACCTCCTGGGGGTGTGTCAAAGTTTCATTTCCGACAGTCCCGATTTGCAGCGATTGACAAGGGTTGCACAGCAACCGCGCAGCGGCCTGCCCTTGCAATCGCGGCAAGAGGGACTATTTTCCTGAT
>WGCQ01000075.1 GCA_015493765.1 Deltaproteobacteria bacterium | reverse complement strand
TCGACCGGTTGAATGGGATGGTGTGGGGATTGTGCAGGTGACGTGTTTTCGGGATCCTGGCATCGGGCGTAGGGCCGCAGCCTGCGGCTGCTTTCGGGACGGCCCTGCGGGCCTTGCGGGTGGCTTTCGTTGTAATCGGAAACCCCGGCCCCGGTCAACGGCCACGGACTCGGACTCGGGCATCTGGCTTCGGGTCTCGGGACGCAGCCTGCGGCTGCTGCGGGGCGGCCCTGCGGGCCTTCGGGAAGATTCCCGTTGCAACCGGAAACCCCGGCCACGGCCAACGGCCTCGGCCACGGAAAAGGCCGGCTGGAAGCCGGCGATCCCAGGAGGCCGCCTGCGCTCCACACGGTCAACGGCCACTGAATCCGCAAGACCAGACCCCGCCGCCCTGTGTGGAACTACTGGCTACCTGGCAGGGCATTCGAAATACCCAGCGCCTTGCACAAATTATGCATGACACTGGATGCAGGGCCTTGTAAAAATATGTCCGTAATAGTGTTCGTGTAGTTGGAAGGTTCGGTATTTATCTCGATAATTTTGGCACCGTATCGTTTTGCATCCATGGGAAACAAACTTGCAGGGTACACCTCGCCGCTTGTGCCTATAACCAACCAGACACCGGCCTGGCGGACTGCCCAGTTGGAAAATTGCATGGCATCCACTGGTATGGGTTCGCCAAAAAACACGAAATTCGGTTTCAACAGTCCCCCGCAATCAGGACATTTGGGCGGCAGATCCGCCAGCATATCGGCTGTAACAGGATACCTGTTGCCGCATTGCAGGCAGACTACATCCCTGGTATTACCATGAAATTCCACGACCTTCCTGGAGCCAGCCTTTTGGTGCAAATTGTCGATATTCTGGGTGATGATGCCATGTAAAAGCATGGCGGATTCCATGGCTGCCAGGCAAAAATGTGCCTCATTGGGCCTTGCCTTGCCTATGTGATCAAAAAACACCTCTTTTATTCTGGGCCAGGATTCACCCGGTTTACTGCGAAAGAACCTGATATCCGCAAAACTGGGGTCTATTCTGCTCCAGATTCCGTCAGGTCCCCTGAACGGCGGCACACCGCTTTCCACGCTGATGCCTGCGCCGGTAAAGGCCACCACCTTGTCGGCATGCCTTATCACGTGCGCGGCCTGCCTTATCAACGAACTTGTTTTCAGGTCCGACACGGTCACCTCGTACTTCTTGAATAATAGGCGAATTTCCTATTGATAGCAACACCTGGTAATTTGCCCAAATTACCTGTCAAATTTGAGGATAAGTCCGCTTGCCTTTCGTACTGTTTCTATTTATCATTCAGGTGTCATGGGTTATGAAGGTTCCATTTTGGTGCTCGCACATGTCGGGGATCAACTGTGCTGGGGGCTCTTGCAGTCAAGGGACAGCAGGGGTGTGGATGTGCTGACCTCGGATGGCGAGCGCCTGAGGTGGCATGCCCGCCGTATTTTATTGGACATTGCGTCAGAAGGGCATTGGGGGGCTGATAACCTGGCACAACTGGAGGAGGCCACTGTCAGGGCAGGCGACGCCGTGGACCTCAGCGAGTTGTGGGGACTTGTTTCCAGTGAGAACCGTGGTTTTACAATACAGGAATTATGCGGCATGGCATTCGGTGATGCGAGCCCGCAATACATGGGCGCCATGGCCGCGGCCCTACACGCTGACCGCATCTATTTCAAGGCGGAATCCAAGGGACGATTCAAGCCAAGGTCCGAATCCCTGGTGCAAATGACGCTTGAACAACAGCGCGCCGAGAACGAACGCAGGCGAAGGGTGTTGGATGCGGCACAGGCCGTACAGGCGCGTATCGCGGGGCAGGACTACGACAGGGACGCATTCATGCGTGGTGTTGCCATGCTGAAGGAGGCCGCAATATCGGACGAATGGCCCAGGGACCACAAACTGTTGATGGAAACCATAGGCATGGTGGACCCAGACCCGGCAATAGATGCGTTCAGGGTCCTGCAACAGTTGGGGGTGTTTCACGAGGACGAAAACCTGTTGTTGTACAAGTATCGGTTGGATCAGCCGTTTCCCGAGGATGTGGTGCAAGAGGCAAATGTTTTAACAGTGCGCAGCCAGGATTCACACGCAGGGGAAAGGCTGTGTCCAGGACTGCATGTCATTGCGGTTGATGACCCATGGACCACGGAGGTGGATGACGCGTTGGCCATGGAGGTGCTCGGGGATGACCTCTTCAGGGTGCATGTGCTGATTGCGGACCCCGGGGCTGTGGTGCCCGTGGATTCACAGGTGGCCATGGAGGCGCAAGGTCGGGGTGCAACGCTGTACCTGCCGAATTACAAGCGCCTGATGTTTCCGGCCGTAATATCCGAACAGGCCTGCACGCTCAGTACAGACCGGGATGTGTATGCCATGGATTTCCAGTGTGACCTGGCCGGGAATGGCACAGTGCGTGGGTTCAGCATAAAAACCGGTACTGTCCGGTTGACGCAACGTTTGACCTATGAACAGGTTGAATCCATACTGGCCGGCGATACGGACAGCGAGTGGACAATTTTGTATGAACTGGCCCGGGTACTCAGAACGCAGAGGCTTCAACAAGGGGCAAGTATCTTTGACACGGACAATGTGACGGTAAGGGTGCAAGACGGCAGGCCGGTAATCTACAGGTACTACACGGGTTCACCGGCAAGGGTGCTGGTCAGCGAGTTTATGGTGCTGGTTGGGGGGCTTGCAGGTGAATTTTGTAAACTTCACCAGGTTCCGGCAATATACAGGCAATGTGGTCCGCCAGTGGACGTGGAACGACTGTCCGGCATACCAGAGGACTCCATGGAGTACAGGTACCGCCTGCTTCAGCGTATGCCGAGGTCCAGGTTGACAGTCCATCCCGAACGTCATTACGGCCTGGGCATTGATGCCTATACCCAGGTTACATCACCACTGCGCAGGTACCAGGATTTCGTGATGCACCACCAAATCAAGGCGTTTTTGTCAGGCAAAAACGGTATGTGGTCCGAACAGGACCTGCTGCGGACCTTTGGCGACCTCGAATCGGTGCAGTCCATTTACAGCCGTGTAACCAGGGCTGCCACGAGATATTTTTTGTTGAAATACCTCCTGGTTCAGGGCAAAATGGAACTACAGGCGTGGGTGGTGTTGCACGAGCGCGGAAAGACATTGCTGTCTTTAAAAGATACTGGGCTTTCCACCTGGGTTAAGGGTACTGTGGGCACCAGGGACGAGGCCATCACGGTACGCGTCGACGAACTGGATCCCAGGCGTGACATATTAAAGGTAAGTGCATGAAAAAACGGATATTTTTTCAGATTCTGTTGCCCTTAATGGCCCTTGTTTTGGTGGTGCCAGGGTGTTTTAAGTCCGTGGATGACCATAAATGCCATACACTGGCGGATTGTCCGAGTGACAGCCTGTCCTGCGAACAGGGGTATTGCTTTGTAGATCAACCCCAGTGCACGACCAATAAGACCGATGGTTGCTGCAAGACAGGCGGCGAGCGCAGCCAGGACAGCGATTGCATTCTTCACGAGGTGGACCTGCAATCCGCAATCCGTGACGTGACCAGCAAGCCGGCACTATTTGGTAAGCCTGTGGCCGGGGCCGGCAGCCTGTACATTGAGGCGGGAACGGACGCAGATCTAGTCATGATCGTGGTGGATCAAAACAACAAGGTCTTCCACAAGGGCTGCCTTAGTACTCTGAAAAAGCCCCTTTCACCTTCAACACTGCAAAACTTTGCTTTTTCTCCCCTTACACCTTCCACCTTGCAAGGATATACGCTTTTTCCCCTGGATGTTGCCTTTGGCATGTGGGGGCCGGGCAACCGGTTCCTGTTCACCAGCAAAACGGCTGCGGTTGTCCAGGCGATCGGCTATGCGAGTCATGGCACAGTAACGTTTTATGCGGCTACAATGAAGCAGCGGGTGGTGACGATTGGGGTGGACGGAACCGTGTCTGACCCGGGCATCCAGACCAGCGGAAATGTATGGCTTGACACGTGGCATGCCAAGGCCCTGTTGACAATATGCGATGACAATGCGTGCCGCGCCTTTGACCTGACCGGAAAGCCTGCCGATCCGGCAAAACTGTTCGCCATCAGGCTGGAACGGCCCACCACTGCTGCGGTGCAATTAACGGACAACTATTTGTGGGTTCCCTCCGGCAAAGGCCTGGACCTGTATTCATTAAAGACTTACCAAAGGACGATAACCATAAACTTCTCCGATGACATCAAGTCAGTGGTCATGGCAGGGCCTGACAGCCTGTGGGTCGTTACCAGCGGCGCGGTGGCCAGGGTTGATGCTAACGGAACCAAGGTGGACGTGCCTGGTGCAAAGGGCTCAACCTGCGGGATCGAGGCTTGCGGGGGACTGGCCGTCCTGGGCGACAAAACAGGGCTTTACAATGGCACCGGTTGGTCATGGACCATGGATATGACCAGGCTCGACCAGTCCGATCGACCGTTGGCCGATACGGGTATGGTGATATGGGGTGCACGATTGGCCTACGTCAGCCAGGGCAGGTTTTTGACAGGAATTCCGTTTACATGCAGGTGACCAGGATTTCAGCAGATCTTGTCCTAAAACGGAGCGAACCGGTTGCAATGAAGCAAGGATATTTGACGGGGGTCAAAAATAGACGTTTTGTTGTGTGGGGAGTACTTGGCCTGTTTTTGATTGCGGGTTGTAGCGGGTCATCAAGGAGGGCATTGGATGACCCGGGAACAAGTGCGGACCCGGGGGTGGTGGCGGATACGACACAGGACGTACCACTGCAAGATGACGGGTTGTCCGGTAGGGATGCCGGGCATGAAGAGGACTTGTTCAGTGTGGATAAATCAACCGGGAAATTCGATATAGTTCGGGACCAGGGTGATGGTTGGGAGGCCTGGACAAAGGACCTTCCGGGTGAAGAAACCAGGGATTATACGCGGGACTCGGATGGTGATGGCGTTTCTGACGGTGATGAAACGGACCAGGGCACTGACCCGCATGACCCCTCCGACGCCCTGCAGTGGCACCCTGAGATCGACGAATATCCCAGGCTGTTTTTTGGTCCCCGGGAGGTGGACCAGGTCAAGGCCCGGATAAAATCCTGGCTCGACGGGCCGTTGCAGGGACTGCTGCACAGGATGCACAACGAGTGTGACCGCAAAGTACCGGGATATACCAAGCCGTACGACCCTTACGTGGATGAAGCACGTGGCAAGATTGCCAAGACCTGTGCATTTCTGGCGTTCTACGAAGGCGACCAGGATGCTGCGACAAAGGCTGCAAGCATTGTCAACGCGGTTGGTACGGATTTTACGGGTATTAACGTGAGTTCGTCATTTTACACCAAGTGGGATATCCGGGTGGCAGAAGGCGTTGAGGGTTACCTGGTGGCCTTTGATTTGCTGGCGGCGGCCGGATACACGCCGCTGGACCCACTGAAGCAACGCCTGTCCGCCTTTTGCGACGCGGTGTTCGATTATGGTACGACACAGGACCCGCGATTCCTGCTGACCACATGCAGGAACAACCACGCGGTCAAGTTTGCATCTGCCATCGGTATGTGCGGTATGATGTTCAACCACCGCGCCAGGGCCGCCTTGTATGTGGACTTTGCCGCCACTTTCGTGGATTTCCTGATGGATTACCTGCTGGACAAGGACGGCGGGGATGCGGAAGGTCCGGGCTACGATGAATACTCGGCAGTCAATCACCTGCCATTTTTTGCCGCATACCACCGGTTGGTAGGAAAAACCAGGTCATATAAGGCACTGAATTTGTTACGTTTAAAACCGCCATCCAGGCCAATGGTCGAGGTCCGCGACTTCGTGGCAAATCCCAAAATCCTGGCAAACAACGACTGGTTTTTAAACATCGTGATGCCTGACGGCAGGGCACCCAACATAGAGGACGCCAACCTCACACCCGCGCTGGCCGGACTGATTGCAGGGATATTTCATGACGACCGCTTTCTGGCAAACTGGGCGGCACCCGGTGTGGATTACAGTATGTCCGCAGGTGGCTTTGATATGATGCCGGAAACCCTGTGCCTGCTGGGGCGATTCCATACTGTACAGCCCTATCAACCGCCTGCGTTCGTGCTGATGCCAGATGCTGGCGACGCCGTATTCAGGGGCAAAGACGGGTCGTGGTTGATGGTCCTGGCGGAACACGGGCCAGCAGTGGCGCATGGCGGCGGTCATGAACAGATGGACCCCACGCAGTGGCTGTATGCGGCCATGGGCGAATACCTGGTACTGGACAGCGGCTATATCCAGTGGGAACAGCGCGACCTTGTGGCACATCCCAAAAACCACAACATGATACTGGTGGACAATGAAGGGCCTGATGACGGCATGCTGGCCACGCCAACGGACGGTTTTTTGGATGCGGGTGATGCACACATGGTGGGCGCGCATACCGAATACCGGGGATGCCATATCCGACGTAATTACTATTTTTTCAATACGAGCATCGCTGTTGCAAGTTTTGTTCAGTGCGATCAAACGCGTAAACTTACGCAACTGCTGCACCTGAATGCAGGAGGTGACACGGACGGCAAACTGAGTGTAAAACAGGACGGTTTGTTTGACGTAAACCGCAAGCACGCATTGGCCTACGGGGTTAATACGTGCATTGGCAGTACGTGTGAATACACGCAACACCAGGATTACCATGCCTTTGCGTGGGGCAAAAAACACAAACACGTTGTGTTGGACGTATCCTGCAAGGCCCAGAATGTAACTTTCTTCAATGCCCTGTTTGTCAATTCACCGGGCAAGCCGGCCACTGTGGTGGAAGGGCGAACCAACCATGGAATCTGTGTCATGATAACAACTGACCATCCCCAGGTCATGTGCGAATGTACAGGAAACGAATGCAGTGTAATTACAGGCAATTACCAGATTACCATCAAAAGTGGGTTTACGAGATTTATCTTTGACAAGACAACGCTGAAGGTCGAGACATTCTACGGTCAGCAGACACCACCGGAAATCAAACCTGCCGGGACCTGAGAATGACATCCGTACCCGTCGCCAGCGCCCACTGTCACGGTCAACGGTCACGGATAGGCGGGCGGGAGGCCCGCGAAACAAGCAGGCGAGGCCGAGGGTGTTGAAAAAGTCGTTATATTACACATCACAAGATTTGCCCTGTAATGTAACATACTGAATTTACAACATATTCGTAGGGACGGGTTCTAAACCCGCCCTGAATTGGCCATCAAATCCACACCCTCGAGGCCGCCTGCGCTCCACACGGCCAAGGATCAACGGTCTCGGCCACGGCCAACGGCCACGGCCACGGTCAACGGTCACGGCCACGGAAAAGGCCGGCTGACGCCAGCGATCCCAGGACGGACTTTCCTCGCATCCTTTGTCCATAAATTTGGCCGGTAATCCGGAACGCCTGCCCTGAACTTGGACAAAACAGCCCAAATCAGTATAATCTGGATGTGAAAGGTCTAAGAAATATAGCGATTATCACCCTGTTGTTCATGGGATGCGCAAGCGGAGGCGGTAAATTGGGATCCGTTTTGCCTGATGCATCCACCGCTAATGATACATCTGTAGTAATGGACGCCACATACCTGGAAATGTTGTCCCAGGATACAGCAGGAGGGTACTGGGATACAACATTGTCGCAGGACATATCGGATGTAAACGATCCTGGGGCATGGGATGCATCCGCCACAGACACATTAACACTAAACGACACCTATGCGGATACCGTCACCCCGGATGTGGGAACGGCGGATGACACATGGAATCCTGCCTGCGGAGCCTGCAAGGACGGATACACCTGTATTAACGGCCAGTGCGTGTTTGCCGCGCAATGCGATACCAACGGCCTGACCGATGCGGATGCCATTAATTCCTTGCTTAACAATGCATTCATCAAAATTCAGGGCCTGGTCCGCGTTGGCAAACCCAGTTGCAGCCTGCAAACCTGTACCCAGGACAACCCATGCTGCCAGTCCTGTTTCGCACCCTTGAAACTGGGGGCGATTGAATTACAAGGTGACGGTTTTTCCATTGGCTGCCTGGGAACAAATTGCGATTTTCAAAAAAAGTGTACGCCCATGAAGCCCAACCAGGCGTATATCGTGTGGGGTAAGGTGAAATTTTCCGGCTTTAACCTGGAATTACACGTACAGGGGTTTTGCCTTGCAAAGCAGTAAACCGGTGGCCCTGGTGACCGGCGGGGCAAGGCGTGTTGGCGCCGCTATTTGCCGCAAACTGGCCGGACAAGGCATGCGAATTGCCATACATTACAGTAATTCCGAAGCGGATGCCCGTGGCTTGTCCATGGAATTACCCGGTTCCACCTGCTTCAAGGCAGATTTCCTGGATGCGGAGCAATTGCAGGCGTTAATTCCACTGGTGGTTGAACACTTTGGCCGTATCGACGTTCTGGTGAACAACGCCAGTTTGTACGAAAGGGACCCGGACACTGGGCCAACCCTGCAAACGATCCAGCAGATGACCATGGTGAACCTGGACGCACCGTTGTTTTTATCCTTTGCTGCCATGCGTCAAATGGCGTTACAGGGACAGGGCGGGCGCATTATAAACATCGGCGATGTCCTGACGCAGATGCCGCCAAAGGGATTTGGCGCATATACAGCCACGCGTGCCGCTGTTATCGGGTTGACAAAAACACTGGCCGTACATGGAGCGGATATGGGCATCGCCGCAAATGCTGTAATCCTGGGTACCGTTATGCTATCACACAAGGATGCGGGCATGGAGGACGCCATACTACGCAAGGTCCCTGCACATGCGATACCAGGGCCGGCAACCCCCGCAGAAGCAGTGGCGTTTTTCGTAAATGCCCCACCCTTCATCACCGGTGCCGTGTTACACGTGGACGGAGGCAGACAGTTGGTATAGCACACCCCCAACGGCCACGGTCAACGGACCACGGCCAACGGACCACGGCCACGGCCAACGGACCACGGCCTCGGTCAACGGTCTCGGCAAAAGCGGGCGGGACGCCCGCGTAACAAGCAGGCGAGGCCGCCTGCGCTCCACACGGCCAACGGCCACGGACTCGGCAAACTGGTGTCCTGCTACAAGTTAGTCAGGGGACAAGGGCCTCCGCTGGCTGTGCCTCGAAAACCTGCGTGGTATTATCCACGTCCTGCTGGATCCTGCGTACCAGGTCCGCCTCGTTCGCAAAACGTTTTATGCCTCGAAGCCGCTTCAAAAACCATATGCGTACGTCGCAGTCGTACAGGTCGTCGTCAAGCCCTATGATGTGGGCCTCCAACACGCGTTTCCTTTTGCCAAACGTGGGAATCGGACCGATATGACACGCCGCTGCACAGGTGAGCCCCTTGGATGCTATGCGAATTGCACCGGCATAGACCCCGTCACGCAGGAACAGCCCTGGTTGTATATCCAGGTTCACGGTCGGAAAGCCCAGGTTACGCCCCCTGCCATCCCCTGGTATCACCTTGCCGTCCACGAAAAAGGGTCTGCCCAGTAAACGGGTTGCCAGTTCAACCATCCCCTCGCTGAGCACGTGCCTGATGCGCGACGAGGACACCTTGAGACCCTCCATGACGAGGTCATCCACCACCACCACGCCCAGTCCCCCGTCCTGCCCCAGTTGCCTCAACATCTCAGGGTCCCCTGTTCTGCCTTGTCCGAACAAAAAATCCCGCCCCACTGACACGCCGGAAAGCCCCAGGTCGTGGATTAACCTCTTTTGTACGAACTCCTGCGGTGATTGGCTGGCAAAGGCCCTATCGAACGTATAGACCACCACGAAATCCAAACCCAGCGTACCCAGTATCTGAATACGCTGTTCAAGGGTGGTCAAGGGCACTGGTGTACGCCTGGCATCCACCACGGTCAGGGGATGTGGATAAAACGTCACCACACCCACAGGGCCGCTGTGCTGGTATTGCCTTGCCGCCTGTATTACGGCCTGGTGTCCCAAATGCACACCGTCAAAATTGCCCAAACCGGCCCAGCCCTGCCTGGTGAACTCGATTTGTGTGTCCGGGTCACGGATGATCTGCATATTTACCTGCCGGCTTAAGTGTATCACCCTTCAATACGTAGCGTGAACCACATGAAGGACATTGCGTGACAATTGGTTCGTCCCCTGCCTGCAAGGGCAAATCCAGGGACACACCGCATTTACACGCCCACCCGTGCGGCCTGGCCGGAACGCCAGCAACCATCTGGAAAGGTTTGACGTCGTGTGTAACCACTGCGCCCGCTGCCACGAACGCATATTCGTCCAACGTAACCCCGCATACGATCGTGGCGTTTGCCCCTATGGTTGCGCCGCGTCTTACCAGCGTCGGTGTGTATTCGCCCTTGCGATTCACGAAACTGCGTGGGGTTGTAACATTCGTAAAGGTCGCGGCAGGTCCCACAAAAACCCCGTCCTCCAGCGTCACACCACGAAACACGTTAACATCGTTTTCCAGTTTTACGTGGTTGCCGATCGTGACGTGGTCCGCCACGAACACATTTTGACCCAGGACACAGTCCTCACCGATGCTGCTGTGCCCCATGACATGACAAAAATGCCATACCTTGGTGCCTCGACCTATGTGAACATCCTTGTCCACGTAGGCCGATTCATGCACAAAATACGGGGTGGCATGCGTGTCCAGGCTGACGGGTGCGCCATGCGCCGCCAGTGAGCGCTCGGCTGCATCCAGCACACGCATGACCCTCAGGGCATCCCTGCTGTCCGTCAGCGGCGGTGTACCAGTGGTCACGGCATGAACAAAGGCCTCCATTTCCCGGCGCAGGGGCTCAATATCATCAAACTCCAGTGGAATTCCATCCTTTTTTTGCGCCACGGGCACACGCTGTACCCACCTGATCTCGTGTTTGTACAAGGTCAACGGGCTGTGTTTGTCCATGGGGTCAAACACGACCATGCCGTGGTCCCCCACCACCACAAATCGTTGTTCCTTGTACGGATGCAACCAGGACACAAAGATGTGCGCCCTGGCACCCGAAGCAAAATTCATAAAGGTCACTGTTACGTCGTAAACCCCCGGACTGATATAGGCCGCAGCATGTGCCGATACGTTCTCGGGCTCTTCGCCCATGATCCGCAACAACACGGACACGTCGTGCGGCGCAAACGACCAAAGGATATTTTCCTCGGTCCTGACCACACCCAGGTTCAAACGCGAAGAATAGATATATTGCACCTTGCCGATCTCGCCCGAACCCACGACCTCACGCATACGCTCCACGCCGGGATGATATTCCAGGAGGTGGCCGGTCATAAAAGTCACGCCCTGCCGCCGGGCCAGGTCAGCCAGTTCCTGTACCTGGTCCAGGTGCAAGGCCGCCGGTTTTTCCACGAACACGTGTTTTCCGCGTACCAGGGCCTCCCTGGACATGGCGAAATGCATAACAGCAGGACTGGCAATAGCCACGGCATCCACCTGCCGCAACAGGTCGTTATAGGATTCAGCAGCAACCAGGCCGGTACGCCCCTTCAACGCGGCACCAAGGCGGTCCGGATCCGGGTCATACACCGCAGTTGCGACACCTATTTCCCATAGATTTCTGATAATATTTTTGCCCCAACGGCCAACTCCTGCAACCCCAACCCGGGGCTTCGTCTTATCCATCCTCCCCCCTTACCTGGTTTTCCCGAATAAATGTTTTGAGTTCCGATGCCAGTTCGTCCACAATCTTTCGGTCCTCTTCGTTAGAAATCTCAATACTTCCAAGTACATCCAGCACATTGCTTGCCAGGTCCACGACACGCTCCTGCCGTTTCAGAAGCGCCTCCCTGAGTGCACGCAGGTCATCCGTCAAAAAGGTAAACTCGTCGCGTTTTCGCAGGTTTCGCACCGGTTTCAGGCTGCCCATGGCCATGGCCTTCAACGTGTTGGATACCATATATACAGGCCCTGCGATCCGGTGGGTCATCCGCAACGCAACCAGTGCCAGCAACAGCACCAGCACAGCGGAAGCCACCACAAGTGTCACAACCTTTTTCTTGTCCTGTTGTTTGAACTGGGCCTTCATTTCCTGTTCAAAGGATTTTTCCTGGTCAGCGGACACCGCAACATTACCAGTCATACCTTGCAGGCCCAGCAATTGCCTTTCCTCGGCCTTGGTGGAACCGTACAAATAGCCCAAAGCCCCCAGTGTGAGGGCCGCAAGAACGACCACCGATACGATATACTTTACCTGGAAACCCGTATAAACCAATAAACGTCGTCTTTTATTCATTTTTTACCTCTCTTACCCTTGGCAAAGAGATCCTTGGCAAATCTTACGGCACACTGTTTTGACATGGTAATCAGTTTGTCTGTGTCCGTGGCGTTCTTTTCGCCTATGACACACTGGACGGAATCCACCAAAGCACTGTTTACCACACCCTCTATAGTCAACGTCATACCACCGTCCTTGTTCCTGGCAATCCTTGTTTTTAACCTCAAAACAGGCGCAGGCGCAGAGCCCATGCCCTCGATTGCAGGTTGTTTATCGTCATGTTTCGAAAAGTCCATATCCTGGTCCTGGCTGATGTCCCAGGAATCCATGTCCAGAATCGCCCTGGAAATGCCGTCCTGCACAGCGGATTGCATTTCATCCGTGCCGCCAGTGGTTGCGGACAAGCTTACCCTCAGTTCCGTATCGGGATGCACCATGCGGGCTGCCGCCCACCTCGCCCACTTTCGGACAAAAGGACTTTTGTCGCCTGCTACACGGGAAACACCATCGAGACCCCGGTCATCACCGATCATGCCCAGTGCCCTTGCACATGTACCCCGGACCACGGAATTTTTGTCCTTCAAACAATCAACCAGGAAGTACACCGCTGACCTGGCACGCATACCACCCAGCAGCAAAGCGGCCTGAGCCCTGACCTTAGGCGACGATGACTTGAGTTTTCGGGTCAGGTCCTGGACGTTTGTCCTGGATGCAGCACCAAGGGCCAACGTGATCGTAACGGCAATTAAACAACCTTTAAGGGACAACTTCATGTTATATAGTTTATCCCAACACATGCCCAAGGGCAACAGCGAAATGGGAGATCCGGCCCAGTTGGCCGTGGCCGTGACCGTTGGCCGTGGCCGGGGTTTCCGGTTACTACGGGAGCCTTCCAGAAGGCCCGCAGGGCCGTCCCGAAGCAGCCGAAGGCTGCGTCCCTAGACCCGACGCCAGAGGCCCGAGACCGTGGCCGTTGACCGTTGACCGAGTCCGTTGGCCGTGTGATCCCGGTGAAAACGCAAGTCGTGGAGCACAGGCGGCATGTGGAGCGCAGGCCGCCGGCCTGCGCTCCACATGCCGCCTGTGCTCCAC
>WGCQ01000074.1 GCA_015493765.1 Deltaproteobacteria bacterium | reverse complement strand
TCCACTGGCCATTGCCATTTACCATGCCCCAGGCACCTTTCCCACCGCTACCGGCGCTGCCTTTACCACCGTTTGAGCCGTTGGCACCGCCGCCGCCGGCAGTTCCGACATCGTTACAACCTCCGCAGTGGCTTTGTCCAGCCCTGCCTCCTGCTGCGCCTCCAACGCCCGGAGAGCCTGCGGAACTACCACATTTCCATGAACTACCACCTTTACCACCATTCCTGCCACAGGCCGATGTGCCGCCACCAACACCGCTGGAGGAATGTGCCGTGTTGCCCGGGTTCCCATCGGCACCGTCGGCGCCATCGGTACCTGCCCGTCCGCTGCCTCCGTAACCGGCCTGGATCCGACAATTGATAATCTGCAATGCGGAAGAACTGTCCTTGGCCCAGAACGCATAGGTGGTTTGACCTGTGTTGTCGCCGCCGTCCTTGCCCTGGATCGTGAGCAGATTCACGGTGGTTGGTTTTTTGATATTCACTGCCTGCACACCCTTGACGGATGCAGCATTGATCGTGGTGAGGTTGGACGAATCCCTGCTCCAGTCCGAGCCGTATCCGCCATACAGACTGACCCCGTTTTTCAGTACCACGTCTTCGGTGTAATCGCCGCCGGTGATGAGTACGTATTTTTTACCTTGCGCAGCGGCAATGTCCAGGCCCTTGCCTATGGTCGAACACGGATTTGCCATTGTACCGCAGTCAGACCCGTTGCTGCCCGAGTTGCTGACAAACACAGCGGATTCCACCGCGCCATCCACGCCATCGCAGTTGCTGTCCACAAACGGAGGCTCGGTTTCTGGCGCATCAGGAACACCCGGATGTACCTTTGGATTCGAGTCATCGCAGTCATCCCCCAGTTTGTCCTTTTCCGCCAGGTTGAACTTTACGCCGTTAATCGTGGCCGGCGCACACAGGCAGTGGGACCCGGCATCGGCATCCGCATACTGGTCGCCGTCCTTGTCCTTGTAGTACTTGACGCATCCCTTGGCACCTTCCTCGTCAGTTTTGCCGTTGCAGTTGTCGTCCTTGCCGTCACAGGTTTCCTGGGCGGGTTCCTGTCCCTGGCACACCATCTTACCGCCCACGCACGCGGTTGTTCCGGTACAGGTCCCGTACTGGTTCTGAATCGGGCAGGAGTCACCGCCCAGTCCATCGTCGGTTTTGCCATTACAGTCATCGTCCTTGCCATTGCATTGTTCCGGGGACGCATAGGTCCCGACGCATTTTTCCTTGCCGTTCAAACAGACCGTTTCGCCCTGGCAGGTGCCATATTCGTTTTTCAGGTCACAAGGATGTGGTGTGACGTCGTCGGTTTTGCCGTTACAGTCATCATCCTTGCCGTCACAGGTTTCCGCCTGCGGAGTCTTTGCGTTGCACTGGCTGTCGCAGGTACGTTCGCCGAGGCATTTCCCGTACTGGTTTTCGTTGTAACAAACCGTTGTATAGGCATTATCCTTGAATTTCTGCGTGCACTTGCACTGGCCGCTGCGAGGCATACATTGCTTGACGTTTTTGTCGGATAATTTGACATCCTTGCACGTGTAATCCGCAGGGCAATCGGCGTCGGAATCGCAACCGGACCCGCAAAAACTGCCTTCCGGGCCATACGGAACACAATGATTTTCCTGGTCTATGTAGGGATTCGCACATTCAGAATCCGCCTTGCATGGCCTGCACAGGTTGGGATACTTGTACACACAGATGAAAACCGTGTCACCCGATGTGTTGACCACCTGGGAGCACTTAAAACCATCAGGGCAGGAGGCATCGGAACCACAATACCTGGCGCATTCCTTTGCGTCTGCTGTGTCGATACAAAAACCCGAGTAACAGTCCTCGTTGCTTTTGCATGAACAACCCCCGTTACCCGGGCACACAAGGTTACTGTCGCCGGACCCGTCGTTAATGACATCCGAAGCCGTACAACCTTCGCAATCGGGGGTGTCCAGGGTATTTATGTCCAGTGCATTTACCTCAGGATTGACATCATTGGACAGGTCGCCTGTGATACCTTCATTGGTTACGCCTTCGCGTCCAGTTAGCCCATCCATAGCAGTATCGTGGCCACCGACAGGAGTTGATGGTGATGACCCCCCTGAACAACCTGATACAACTAAAAGTATTGCCACAAAAAACAGGATTCGTTTCATATCTACCTCCTAAGCACGATTTATTGTATCTAATTATAAAATGAAATGCCAGTTTTAGGCGAAGACCCAAATTACCTGACCGTTGGCCGTGACCGTTGACCGTTGGCCGTGACCGTTGGCCGTGACCGTTGACCGTTGGCCGTGACCGTTGACCGTTGGCCGTGACCGTGTGTAGCGCAGGTGGCCTCGAGGGTGTTACAAAGTCATTGTATTACACAATGTGCAATCCATTTTGTTTTATAACACCCTGAATTTACAGAATATTCGTAGGGGCTGGTTCTAAACCCGCCCTGAAATTGCCATCAAATCAAAACCCTCGTCCTCGCCTGCTTGTAACCCAGGCCGCTGGTCTGGTTTTTCCGTGACCGTGGCCGGTGACCGGTGAGCATCAGCCTTCCAACCCAGGTACAGTGGCAATTCATCAAAGCCAATCCTGTTTTAACATACAAGGGGCGGGTCTCAGACCCGCCCGTGACCGTGGCAATCACTCCCCTTGCCTGCGGCGCAGAAGCAGGGTCAAAAGACTTAGCAAAATCAGCCAGATGCCGGATGCGGACCCGGGGCCGGTGCTGCAACCACCGCCGGATGATTTCGTGTTGGTGTCAGGTCCGGCGGCATCCGTGGCCTGCCCGTCCCGACTCGAATCCAGGCGACCTGTGATGTCTTTGGACGTATCCTTTGCAATCTTCTGATCATTTCGCACATCCTTGCCCGGCTTGCCCGAATCCGTAGGTGTCTGACCCGGGTCCGCAGCCTCGATAGCATCCCGGTCAATGTGTACGTCCTCCGCCGTGTCCGGCACGGGTTCAGGCACAACGCAGTCCGGGATCGGCTTGCATTGGTGGCTGATGCACTGCTCACAGGGGCCGCACTTACCACAGGAACCACCGCAGTTGTCGGACCCGCATTCCCGGTCCCTGCAATAAGGCACGCAAGGCACGCAATAGTTGTTACGACAGATCGCACCTGAACGGCAATAGGGCGTACCTGGATTGGGTTCCCACTGGGACTGGCAAATCTCTGTACCGCATTCGGAGTAACCGCAGTTCTGCCAGTCCTCGCAGTGTTCCTTGCAGGGTCTGCAATGCCCCTGGTCACACACATCGCTCCCACTGCACTTGCCGCAACTGCCCCCGCACCCGTCGTCGCCGCATTCCTTGCCGTCACAATCGGGCACGCACTTCACGCATTTCCCCTGCTCGCATTTTTCCCCCTTTTTGCAGTAACCGCACTGGCCGTCACACCCGTCATCACCACATTCCTTGCCCTGGCAATCCGGCACGCATTTCTTGCACCCGCCGCACTTGTTCTTGCACTCCTGAACGCAGGTATCGTCCCACCTGAACATGCAACAACTTGGGTCCTTCTTGCACACGCACTGCTCACAGGCACAGTCGGGGCACCCGGGTTCAGGGATAGCCAGGCACCCGTACTGGTTTACGCATTTGCCGGCCTCGCAGGTCTCCTGACCACCGATACAGTACCCGCACGTACCCCCGCACCCGTCATCGCCGCATTCCCTGCCTGTACAGTCGGGGTGACAGCAGGTGCCGTCATCCAGGCATACGTCACCCTGGTGGCACTTGCCGCAGGTACCACCGCAACCATCAGGACCGCACTCCTTGCCCTTGCAGTCCGGGATGCACTGAAAATCGCATTCGCGGGGATTCCACCCTTTAGGATCCTCGTAATCGGACAAAGAGGAATCGCAGGAATAGAGGAAAAACTTATCGTCCCAGCGACATTCGTCTGGACTGGAGCACTTCTTTATATCCCAGTAAAATTCCCCTCCTGATTCATCATTTCCGCATACCAAGGCATAACCTTTGTAGCAACATGAACTTTCCACAAAATTTCCGTAATGAACCGTGTGTCCCCCGCACCCTTTCACGCACTGGTCCACCACGCACTGGGCAGGGGGCTGGCAGGTGCCACAGGAACCGCCGCAACCGTCCGGCCCGCACTGCTTGCCCTTGCAATCCGGCGTGCAGGCCGAGGATGGCGAAACCAGTCCAATTACAATAACAACAAGTACCCCTGTAAATATTTTGATTGTTTGCATAAAGCCCCCTTAAAAAGGTGATGGACCATCGTCAATAACAACCACGTTGTCAACCATATACCTGCCATACCCTGCCTGACAAAACTCCAGGAAGGCACCATCCCACCGCACATGTACTCTAAAACTGACAACATTCAGTGCATCTACATCATTCCAATGCTTAATAGAGTCAGGATAAGTACCTGAAGACAGGCTGTAATCTGACCAGTCAAATTCATTTTCAGGGGATTGAATAACCATTGAACGAGCATATAAAACTAAACCTGTTTGCGGCATTTGCAGACCATCGAACCAGGGTATGGTGTCTGTAAAGTACGGCACTATTATGGTGTAATCATGTCCTTTTTTCAGTGCGGGATCAAGGGTGACCGGACACATTGTTTTTATGTCATCTGCCGTATCTATCTCACTGCCCCACACCGTATAGCCCGTATATTCATACTCATGTTTGTCTTCATCGTATTCCATTAAATAATCCGAATCCTTGAGAGTAGCCAAAAAGATACCATATCCTTCGCTATTCTCTAACGCCATATCACGCATTTCCTTGGGTCCCGTCACCACAGCCACTTTCCCGCCTATGGGTATCCTGGTATCATCTATCCTATTGTCATTCAGGACACCATTAAACATTGACTTAATCACACCTTCAGGCCCGGTCCATGACTCCCTTGATGTATCATGACCGAATACGTATTCATGGTCAGGAACCGCAATCACTTTATAAATCTTCAAGTCAGGACACTTATTCCATACGTCTTTTTGCAGGGCTGATATGCACACGGGATCTTCAGGTCGGACGTTCAATATGAAAACAGATGTTTTCTCTTTGCCGTTATCGTCCTCGTGGTCGTAGCTGACAACTGCCGAGCCATTGGGTCGCTTAAACCCGTCTCTACCTGACTGTACCTGCATTCGGCAATCGCCCCAACTAAATCCATCCCAGGAATAAAAGACCTTTACACGGTAGGCAGTTGCATAAGGTGTGTCTATTTTTACAGGCAAGGAACATCGATTCCTGGTGAGACGGGGGACCAAACCTATGGCTGACAGGTTCTTATCCCAGTATGCATCGCATCCTATACCAAATAAATTATGGCAATCAGGGACATCTGTTTCATGGAATTTCCTGACCACAGCCGCTGGTGCAGCCCCACTGCATTGTTTACCAATGGAATGATACACCTGTTTTCCTGAACCTTGCTCGCTGACAATCACACTGGCCAATAACTGGTCTTTGTTATAATCGTCAGGGCAGATGTCGCAGGCATCATCAATGCCATCACCATCGGAGTCCATCGCCTTCTGATTCGCCAGGTCAGGGCATCCGTCATCCTTGTTGCTCAATCCGTCACCATCCGCATCCATGGGGATACGGGGTTTCATGGACGGGTCCCCGAACACCTCCCACAACCAGGTCTGGTGACGGTAGTTTTCCCAGTAGTTTGGACTGCACGTGGTCAACACATAATCAGGCAGCAGCGTGGCCAGATGCCACAAATAGGCGGATGAGAAATCGGTTCCTGAATAGAGCAGCTTATCGGCATAGGTCCGCATGATACCCAGGCCCACACCCTGGTCGACAATCAAAGAACCCGCGTACTGGCTGGCACCGTTGCAAGGGTAGTCAAACAGGGCACCCGCTATCATGCTGTCACCCTTGGCCTTCATGTCGTAATCCATCTTTGCCGGCTCGCAATCCCCCATGCCCACAATCGGGTACACAGGCTGCTGCCCGCAGGCATCGCTGAACGTGGAAGCGTACATGTTCCCACCACCTCTGTAATTCATGTGACCGCTGGCAAATATGTAACCCACACCCGCGTGTACCGGTCTGGGATTAGGATTTTGTTTATTCTCATTATTGGAGGAAGGAATGGATATTGCCCGGGATGCGAACGTATAGGGTTGGGGTATCAACGGGTCCAGGCCCCTGTACTGATCAGGGTGACCGGATCGATCCTTGTAACCATAATCGAACAAAAAATCCGGTCCGCCCACCCACTTCCCGTGGTCATGGAATTCCCACTGACGCCTGAGCATATCAATGGATTCTATCGGACTGATCGGTGGCCCATACCCTTCCGCGGTGAGCAGGACGCGCGTGGCCAGGCGGTTGTAGTCAGGGACATCGCTGAACACCGGTTCGTTGTTACTATCCAGGCCGCTGACATGCTGGCCCCGTTCATAGGCGATGATCTTTGCAAATACGTTGCGCAACTGTTGCTTACGCTGCTCCAAGCCCCCCCATACAGGCAGGCGGCTCACGGCAAGCACCGGGAAAGCACTTTTGATGGATGGGCCCAGGTCTATAAAGGCGTAGGGGAAATCCCCCACATCCTGGACCTGTTTGAACCGCAGGGGCATGGTGGCGCTGCCTTTGTCGGACTTCCATAGGCCCCAGAAATCATGGGCCGGCGCTGCAACCTTAGGACACCCCTTCAGCCAGTTGTCCACCGCTTCCCACCCGTGCAGCGGTACCTCTTTGGACGGAATCCGGTTGATGTTGTCAAATGCCTGTTCATAGGCCAGCTCACTATAAGATGTGCAGAATTGCGGGAGGGACCACGGACTCGGGCAAGACAATGTCTGGCCGTTTTTCCCGTCCAGGTCCTGCAACCGCCTGTCCAGCCACCTTACACGTACGTTGTAGGATTCCTTGTGAATACCCGGCCCCCTGGAACTGATCTCTTCCGGCTGGATGTCCTCATACGTATAATCAATATTATCCTTTCCAGGTATATACTGGGGCGCCCTGTCACCACGCATGAGTTTTATATCCATGGACCCGTGCAGGTCGATCGTGTCCAGGGTGAACGGGATCCAGAAATGATTCTGTGCATCCACAGCACCGCCATAGAACTGCGGTGACTTGGTCAACTCCGTCCAGGCGTTATAGTCATACGGCAGATTATGGCCCTCTTCGTTGCAACTCGCGGCACCTCCCTTACAGTGGATCCTGAACGGCAAGGGAAGGGGGTCGTGTCTGCGGCCTATAATATCCCCTGCCCACTGACTGGTAAGTTGTACCGCGTTATTGCCCCTGCCCAGGGTCAGCCTGCACCAACCACCGCAATCCAGCAGGTAAAACGTGTTATCCGGGTCCCACTGGATCCATCCAGTTATCCTGAGCGCGGTATCCGCGGTGTAGTTACCGCCGTACAGGCCCGTGCCAGGCTCGGCATACGGCGGGATGTCGAAAAAGTCCCCTATGAACAGCACGTAAGCAAGGTCGTTTTGTGTATAATGAGTGGAGAGAACGTATTTTATATAGTCCGGAAAATATTTAATATGTTGAGGATTTTGATGGGAATCACCAAAATTATTCCTTAAATCTTCCGTATCCAGGTACACCCACCGGTAGTTATACCAACCCGGTTTCTTGTCCCTGAATTCCGACCACACCAGGTCCTTCAACTCCGGCGGGCCGATCACCAGGAATTCCGGCTTGTCATTGTTCATCAAGGCCTTCACCAAGGCCCCATTCAGGTGGTGATACGGCGCGTCCTTGTTCACCACACGCTGTTGCAG
>WGCQ01000073.1 GCA_015493765.1 Deltaproteobacteria bacterium | reverse complement strand
TTGGTGACGTGGTTTCGCAACTGCAACGGGCCGCGTTGTCCATGCCACTGAACCTGACGGAAGGCGCGGGCAGGCAGGGCAAGGCCAGGCGAAATTTCTATCGCATCGCCTACGGGTCGGCCAGGGAAACAAAACAGATCGTGGAAATTCTGACTAACCTCAACCTGGTGGATACCACGGAATCCGAAAAATGCCTGGAACTGGTGGACCGGGTGTGTGCCATGTGTTGGAAATTGACGCGGTGACTGGTGGCCGTTGACCGTTGACCGTGGGCCGTGGCCGGGGTTTCCGGTTACCACGAGTGCCTGCCCGAAAGGCCCGCAGGGCCGTCCCGCAGCAGCCGCAGGCTGCATCCCGAGACCCGATACCATAGGCCCGAATCCGTTGACCGTGGCCGAGACCGTTGACCGTGGGCCGTTGGCCGAGTGATTCCGGTGAAAACGAAAGCCGTGGAGCGCGGACGGCCTCGTGCACCTGGTCGCTTACTTAAAAAATACTTATATCTCAATATGTTACGTTGAATTACCAAGAGGGCTGGTCTTGACCGACCCCCCGGGAATTTTACGGGTACCGGTTACCAGGTCTTGGGGTCGCCGTGTGCCTTGGACCCTGGTGTTGCCATGAAAGGCGATACCTTGTGACCTATACCGGATGTGTATCCGGGGGTACCGTGGCCCTGTTCACCTTGCGATTGCTGACCATCCGAAGAACCGCCGCCCGCAGCGGGATTTTGGTGTGTACCCGGCTGACTGGCAGTCGCCCCTGGCATGGCAACCAGTCCGCTGCTTTGCCTGCCCTGTACCTGGACGGCGTCCTGTCCGAAGGTTTCCCCTGGCATCATACCGTAGTCGCACCCCAGTACGCCCAGGCCCAGCATGCCCATACTTAACAAAATCAACAGGCGCTTCATCGTAGCACCTCCTTTTCAACGGTTCCCCCTTTCAGGCCAAAATCCTTGACCATCTGGGAGAGCCTGGGTCTTTTCATATTCAACAGCCGCGCAGCCTGGCTGATATTTCCGTTTGTCTGCTCCATGGCCAGGCGTACGGCAGTGTACTCCAGTGCCCTGCGCGCCTCTGCCAGCGAAATCTCGCCGCGAAGTACCCTGGATACCAGCACATCCCCCTGGACCGCGTCCGCGGCCGGTTTTGTACGGTCCAGCCTGGGAAATGTCCTCAGCAGCGACTTACGGTCAATCACCTCGTCATCGCAGTGGATTGCCAATGCCTGTAACATATTACGCAATTCCCTGATGTTTCCGGGGAATGCATAGGACTTCAGTACATCCATCGCGTCCTTTGACAGCCGGATCCGCCTGCCCACCTCTGATTCCAGTTGCCCGCTCAGGTATTCGACCAACTGCGGTATATCATCACGACGCTTACGCAACGGCGGCAAATCCACGTTCAGCCCCGCGATCCTGTGAAACAGGTCCAGCCTGAATGCCCCTTGCCTGACCAGGACCTCCAGGTCCTTGTTGGTGGCAAATATCACCCTGGTGTCCACTGTGATCGTTTCGTTGCTGCCCAGCCGTTGCACCTGCCCGCTTTCCAACACGCGCAGGAGGTGTTTTTGCAGGTTTGCACTGATGTCGCCTATTTCATCCAAAAACAACGTGCCGTGGGAAGCGGCCTCAAATTTGCCGATTCTGCGCCGCTCAGCCCCTGTAAATGCGCCTTTCTCATATCCGAATAACTCGCCTGCCAGGATCCCCTCGGGCACCGCGGCGGCGTTTATGGTGATAAACGGCCCCTCCTTGCGGTCTGACAAGCGGTGTATCATCCTGGCCATCAATTCCTTGCCCGTGCCCGACTCCCCTGTGATCAACACCGGCAGGTTCGTGCTTGCAACCCGCCTGGCAATGCCGATAGCCCTTACAAAGGCCTGCGAACTGCCGACCATGCCCTCGAACAGGCTCACAGCCTCGGGATTGCCGCGTACGCGCCTCCCTTGTTTTGCCTTTTGCGTGCCCGCATCCGCAATGCGCCTGGCCAGCGAACGATTCCTGAAGGCATCCTGGAACTCCCGTGGCACCTGTGCTGCGATTTCCCGAATCGTTTCCGCGGCCTGGTCCAGGTATTGTGCCGCCGTATCACCGTCCTCCAGTAATCCTGTTATCTCGATGGCAGCCCAGGCATGAAAATACCGTGATCCCCTGTGGCGCAGCACCTCGGCCGCCTGTGACATCAGGTCCTCGGCATACACTCGACGTCCCAGCCCGGCCTGCTGTATGCCCATGGCCAGTTGTCCGATCGCCCATGCCTCCGGGTCCAATCCCTGGTCCAGTCCCGGGTCCTGCACCTCCATTTCGCCCGCAGCCCTGTACAGCGTTGCCCTCGATACGGCCTGCGCAGCCTCCACGCGCAGCCCCATGTCCTCGAATTTACGTGCCGCCTCGAACAACAGTTCGCTGCCGGCCCGGATATGGCCTGCCTCCGCCATGGCCTCACCCCGCTTTGCCATGGCGTGTACGGACTCACGTTCCAGTCCGTGTTTCGCAATCAATGCATCCGCCGTGTCCAGGACCTTCAGCGCAGTCATGGGTTCGCCGAAAAACGTATATAAATCAGCCAGGAAGACCAGTCCTGACACCACACCGGACGTGTAGCCACATCGACTGTACCGCACGATTGCATCCTTTAACTGGCTGAACGCGGCGGCATACCTGCCCATGTATTCGTAGGTAATCGCCAGGTTGTCACGCAGCAGTGCGCTTGCAAAGGTCAGGCCCATGGACTCGGCCTCAACCAGGGCCTTTTGGAATTTGCCCACGGCCCTGGTGAACAAACCCTGGCGTAGTGCAATGATCCCCAGCAGGGTTTCAAGTCGTGCATTCAGAATCCTGTCACCGGTTTGCACGCGCAGTGCCTCGTTTTCAGCGCCCTCCATGTCACCCATGCGCATCAGGCAGTTTGCACGCAGTATGTGGACTTCCGGGTCGTGTTCAAGTGTTTTCAGCGTGTCCATGCACCCTTTCAGGTCCCGTTTTTCGTACTGCATCCATGCCGACAACAGGGGTGTGCGCACCTGGCTGGCAAGGGTTTCGGCCCCTTCCATGTCACCACGCAACACCATCAACCTGAACGCGATATACGGGTCATCACCCGGGTCCACGGATGCATCCGTAAACACCAGGGCATGCCTCCTGGCGTCCGGGTCCGGCGTAACAGCCTTTTGCCGCAGCAACTCCATGGCCTCCGCGCCGTAGCCCCTGGCAAGCGCAGTATTCAAAAATTTCGTTGACGATTGCGCAGCCCTGTCCCTGTCACATTGCCACAATGCCAGCCATGCAGCAGGCGAGCCGGTTTGTCCAATTAGTTGCTCCAGTATGGGCACGATGTGGTCTTTTGTTTCCGGTCGCACAGGGGCCTGTTCAGCCGGACTCCAACCCACGGATTCGGAAGTCAGTATGCCCGTGGCCATGCCGGTTTCAATTACACTCAAGGCCTCCTTGGTGCTTACACCCAGCAGCATGGCGGCAAAACGGGTTCCAAAGGGTTGTTTCATTAACCTGCCGGCCTCGGCCAGGCTTTGTGCCATTGCCACCCGCTCGGGCGTTTGCCACAAGGCGTTATTCATGGAAGAGCGCAAACGTTCAACCAGGTCCAGGTCCAAGGCCACATCTGCCCTGGCCAGGGATTCGATGTCCACAAGCGGGCGCAGGAAGTCCGATACCTCCCGTTCAGTGGGCGCAGGTATCCTGACCTTGCCAACGCCATCCTCTGCCTTATCGTTTGTGACAAGCACCACGGGACCGGCCACGCTCCCGGGACCCATTACATCGGCGAATCGCCATGACGCGGTCAGAAAAGCGATGAATTGTTGCAACAGGACATCCGCGTATTGTGCATCAGGCACAATCAGGATACGTATGCCCCTTTGTTGCATGGCCTCTGTCAAGGTGTTGAACAGAGCGTATTTCATGGAGGCCAGGCGTACCATGTCCTGGGTATTTGTAATACCTGAGAGCATATCCTGGAGGTCCAGGGCATCCATCAGGCGCCACACCTGCGAGTTGCCACCCACAACCCCTGATTCAGGCGGTACGATCAGCGTTTCCTGGGCGTAATGACCCGCAAAAGCCGACAAAAAGCGGTCCAACCGGGCTGATTTCGGGCCCTGGACAAGGATTTTGACCGTACCGGCACGCCTCAATACCGTGACACGTCGTTTCAGTTGCTGCAACAGGTTTGATGATGCGGAATAAAAATCAGGTATCAATTCAGTCACCTATCCCTCCACAGGGTAACAAAAAATTCCATGAAGTGTCAATGGAAATCAGCCCTCCCAAATAACCTGTCAAATTTGAGGACAAAGTACGCCGAAAGTGCTTCAGATGCAAGTAGATGAGCCTGTTTGAGCGCAGGCGTGATGAGGGTGTTACAGTTATTATATTATTTGTCTTTGGATGTAACATACTGAATTTACCCAATATTTGTAGGGACGGGTCCCAAAACCACCCTGAATTTGCCATCAAATCAACACTCGTAAAGCGGTACGTCGGGCATTAAACAGGTGAAGACCACGCAGTAGATACGCTGTTTCCGAACGGCCGACTCCCGAATTTAGTCAGGTAATTCGGGGCATATTCTTCCTTCTGGTCATAAAAAGGATAGGGTGATATAATCCCGCATGGAGGTGGATTTATGTTCTGGCTGGTTGCTATCATGATGATCGGTGGTGCGTGGTGGGTTTATGCCGACCTGAAGCACCGCGTGAAGCCCTTGACTGCCGGCATCGCCGTGACCGTGCTGGTGCTGTTTGCGTACGGGGTGGGTGCATTGATCGGCGGCATGATCAACGGTGCCATCTGGATTGACCGCTTGATTGAGTTTGGCTCGGTGCTGCTGTTTTCGCTGGCCGGGCGCTCGGTATCCACTGCCTTGCGCAGGCGTATAGGCGATTGACGATTTATGGATTTTGTTCAAATATCGTTGTGTAGGAGGTTGAAATGAAAAGGCTTTTTTGGGTGCTGCTGATTTTGACTTTTTCCGCCAATTTGTCAGCCAGGACCATCGTGGACCTGAAGGACCCCAAGGGCGATGACAAGGGCCCGGGCACGTACGTGTACCCGACCGACCCGGTTTACAAGCCCGGCTCCTTTGACCTGCGCGAATTCAAGGTCAAGCAATCGGGCAGCAAGGTCATTTTCAAGGTAAAAATCGCCACCCGGATCACGGACCCCTGGGACTCGAAGTCCTGGGGCGGCAACGGATTTTCCCTGCAATTCGTGCAGGTTTACATCGACAGCAAGCCGAAATCGGGGCATTGCAACGGGCTGCCCGGCCTGAACGTGAAATTCAAACCGGACTCGTGCTGGGAAAAGGTCGTGCTGATCAGCCCGCAGGGCAAGGCGCGGTTGATGTCCGAGATCGACCAGAAGGCCAAGACCCTGAAAAAGGACATCGTGATCCCCATACGGACCAGGGCGAACGGCATGGTGTTGACCGCGGTGGTCAAAAAGTCGGACCTGGGCGGCACCCCGAAGGCGTCCTGGGGTTACCAGGTGATCATGCAATCCAACGAGGGCTACCCGGACAGCCACGACCTGCTCACGCGCAAGGTCAACGAGTACCCGGGCAAGCACCGCTTCGGCGGCGGTTCCGATTACGATTGCGACCCGCAGGTGCTGGACATCTTTGTGCAGCCGGCAAAGGGCGGCAAGGACGAGGTCCAGGCCCAGTACAAGGCCCTGAAATTCCATTGCGATGCAAAGGGACACGGTCCCCTGGTCGAACTCCCCATGGTGTATCCGGACAAGATTAAATGAAAAAGGCGCTGATTCCCCTTTTATTGCTGGCAACCGTGCCGGCCATGGCGAAGATCACGAATTTCGACTTTGCAGGCCGCCTGTACACCAAGTGGCTGTACCGCAACGACGACAGCCAGGGCCTGCTGACCTATGGCAATCCGTTCTGGCCGGACAACATGGCGGGTGACAACGGCGTGGGCACGGAATTCGAACTGAAGATCTTCGGCCGGGTGTCCAAGTACGTCCAGGCATACGTGCGCGTGAAGAGCCGCTTCGGCGAGTTGTGGCAGGACTGGTGGGAGAACGGGGACATGAAATACCCGGGCCAGGTCAACACGTCAGGCGAAAGCATGGGCATGAACCATGCATCCTACATAAAACTGCGCGGTTTTTACGTGCGTTTTGCGCCGCCGATTCCGGGGGTGGACTGGATTACCGTGGGGTCGTCCGATTTGGGCATGTTCAATGCGTGGACGATCGGCAAGGTCCGGTTCATCGACCGGGACAATGGCAAGGGCTGGTTCATCGACGGCCACATCGGGCACTCCGGGGCGTTCCAGTACAACCTGGCGATCATCGCGTTGCCCAAGTTGTACGTGGGGCCGTGGTGGAGCACCGGCATCGGCGACCCCAACCTGGATAACCCGTTTTATTCGCAGGACTGGGCGTATGCGGCGAAACTCAACTATGACACGCCGATCGGCAGCCTGACCCTGATATCCGATGTGACCAACGACATCGAGGTGGACATGACGGACCCGGACGCGGTGGGCTCGCTGTATCCTGACTGCAAGGATGCGCTGGGCCATCCAATTCCCGGCTGCTCCAAGGACCACGCCGTGGACTACACATCCCGGTATTTCAGTTCCAACACCACGTTCGAGGCGAACCTGTCGCCCTTGGACTGGTTGACCAACGATTTCCTGGTGGGCATGGCCTACAACCGGCCCAACACCCAGGAGACCGCGAATGCAGTGGCCGACAACCAGGGCATGTCGCCGATCGTGTACAAAAAGACCCTGTCCTATGCCGTGCGCGAGCGCCTGTACCTGGACGACCCGTTTGACGTGGGCCTGTCGTTCAAGTTCGAGTATTTCAACATCGGTGCAAACTGGAACTCCATATTCGGGGCGCGCCGCGAGTCGGACGTGTTGCTGACCGACGGATTCCTGGACGGCGACCAGTTGCCCACGCTGAACCTGGCAAACGAGTTTCTGGATTTCGACGAGTCGTTCGTGGAATCGTGCATCGGCTGGCACGGTGGGACCGCGATTTTGGACTACGATTACGATGCATTCACCATGTCCCTGGAGGGCACGTTCATTACGTACAACACGAACGGCCAGAACCGCGACGTGGACAAGACGTACCCGGATTTTTTGCATTCGAACGGCTACACGGATACGGACCTGTTCGATTATGCGGATGTCACGGACCGAGGCCGGGACCCACGTTCCGTGTACCACCGCAACCAGGACCGCAGGACGTGGATCAGCGTGTTGAAGGCGAAATACACGTTTGACGTGCTGAACGGGTTCGACCTGGGATTCAAGGGAAAATTCATTTACGACAAGGACTTCCGCAGCCACAAGACCGCGGCCGACGATTACACCGGCAGGATTTTGAACATGAAGTCATGGTTGACCATGAACGTGACGGACGGGCTGGTCCTGGAACTGGGTGACAAGGTGGGCCTGTGGTGGGAGGCGAACCGCGAGGGTACGTTGCAACAGGGGTACCACGATTACACCACGCACAAAAACATCACGTATTTCAAACTGGGCTACCAGTACGAGGGGATTTCGCTGGCCTATTTGTTCGAGTGGGTGCGCAAGAAACAATACCGCCAGGGCATGGACGACCAGTATTTCAACGTGCTCCGGTCAAAGGCAACGCTGGAGGTGAACTGGTGAGGACAACACGATTCATCACGTTGTTTGCGGCCTGGGCCTTTGTTGCCTGCGGCCTGGAAAACCCCATTGTGAATGCGATCACCCACGACAATTCCAGGCGTTTGCCCGATGTCCAGGACAACGTGATCCACGGGTTCGTGGCAAACGGCGGCGCGGCCAAGGTCAAGGCCGCGGTTGGTGGCAAGGCGCTGCAGGGCAGGGGGACCACGGCCTCGTCGGACGGCGAGTTCAAACTGCACCTGCCGGGCGCCCAGGCCTACACAGGGCTTTTGCTGTCCGCGGCCACCGGGCATTTCCAGTACCTGAACCTGGTGCCCTACGTGCCTGCGCAGGCCTCCGTGTTCAATGGCGAGGCCTTGCTGTCCCTGAGTCTGCTGAATCCCGCATACCCCGTGGTGGACATCAACAGCACGGCCGCGGCCCTGTTGATCCAGGGCAAGCTGATGCTGGAGAAAAAGTCCATGAACAGCCTTTCCGTGCAGGCCATCAAAAAGGCGCAATCGGACATCAAGGCGTTGTCAGGCAGTGATCAGGCGGTGCGCGCGTTTTTTGCGTACGTGGCGACGCTGATGCAGGGGGTCAAGCCGGGCGGGCCACTACCGTTCGTACTGGACCTGCCCGCGGATGCAGGGCCTGGTGACCTGTTGTCCCAGGCGTTTGCGGACTCGCGCAAGGCATTCGTGGACAAACTGGCTGCCGCGGCCCAGGCGTTTCGGTTCCAGGTGTGTTATTCCAGGACGCAGATCGCGGTGGTGTTCATGGTGGACCTGTCCAAGGGCAAAAAGGACGGTAACTGCCAGGTGGTGAATACGTTCAATTGGGCAAAGAAGGAGCCTGGCAAGCACGTGTACATCACCGGCGGGGTGCACAAGACCACGCCGATCTGCGGGCCTGACCGCAAGAATGCATGCCTGACCAAGGACCAGGTGGACCAGGTGAATAAACTGTTTGCCAACTGGGTGCCCAACCAGGTGCGCATGTACGACGACGGCACGCACGGCGATGCAGTGGCCGGGGATTCCGTTTACACGCGTGCGTTTGTGCTGCCGTACATACCGCTGGACACGTCGCCTGACCACCGCGGCGTGAGGCTGGGCTACAAGTACACGTACGGGCATCCTGGCCAGGGCTGGACAGGCAGCGAGGAATGGCCCGGCAACCAGCGGATCATCGAACTGGAGGACATAAACGGCGACGGCATCGTGACACGCTACGACATATTCGGGGACGAGACCAGCAACAAGGACAAGGCGAACCTGCTGACACCTGCGAACGGCGGGTGCGGCGTCAATTTGTGGGAAACGGACAAGCGTGACAACTGCGGCCACGACACGTGGGAAAACCGGATCGACACCAACGGGGACTGCAAGCCCGATACCTGGCCCAGGCCTGGCAGCGTGTCTGCAATAACGGTCCCTTGCAAATAGGGGAGGGCGCCATGGAAACAAAGCGTTTGACAGGGTTCGTGCTGGCACCGGTCGTGTTTGTGCTGCTGTTGCTGTTCCCGGTGCCTGGCCTGAAGCCCCAGGCCGCTCACCTGGCCGCTGTGATCGCCGCGGTGGTGGTGTTGTGGATCACCGAGGCGATCCCCCTGGCCGCCACTGCGTTACTGGGTTCGGCCCTGGCCGCTGTGTTGGGCGTGGACAGCATTGGCCGCATACTGGCGCCCTACGCAAACAAGATCATATTTTTGTTTTTGGGCGCATTCATGATCGGCAGGGCCATGACCAGGCACGGACTGGACGAGCGCATTGCCACCAGCGTTACGCGATGGCAATGGGTTCGGGCCAGCAAATTGCGCACCGCGATTGCCCTGGCCATGGTGGGCCTGTTTTTGTCCATGTGGATCAGCAATACCGCGGCCACGATCATCATCATCCCCATTGCCATGGCCGCGTTGAAATCGAAGAAGATTACGCCCCTGCATTCGTTTGCCGCGCTTTCCGCCGCGTTTGCCGCGAACATCGGCGGCATTGCCACACCCGTGGGTACCCCGCCGAACCTGATTGCACTGGGTTTTTTGGACCAGATGCATTTGCAGTCCATCGATTTCTTTTCGTGGATGGTGATCGGTGTGCCCATTGCAGTGGTCATGGGCGTGGTGCTGGTGCTTACGCGCGGGGTCGTGTTCAAACACTCCGAGGTCGAGGAGGAGGCGGCGCAGGACGTGGGTGAGGCCAGCCACGGGCCGTGGTCAGTGGGCGAGATCAGCGTGATGGTGATATTCGCCACGGTCGTGGTGTTGTGGGTCACGCCAGGGGTGCTGAAGATCGCGTTTGGCCCGCACGCCGCAGTGACCCGGTGGTTCAAGGCGCACCTGCACGAGAGCGTGGTGGCGATTTTAGGGGCGGTGGCGTTGTTCGTGGCTCCCGGCAGCCTGGGGCCGTACAAGCCCGTGCTCACGTGGAAGGAGGCCGAGGAGATCGACTGGGGTACGATCCTGTTGTTCGGGGGCGGCCTGTCCCTGGGTGGCTTGATGCTCAGTACCGGGCTGGGCAAGGCGATCGGCGTGTGGCTGATCCGGGTGACCGGGGCGCATACGTTGATCACAGTAACGATTTTGTCCGTGGTGGTGGGCAAGGTATTGACCGAACTCGTGTCCAACACCGCCACTGCCAACATGCTGGTGCCCGTGGCCTATTCCCTGGCCGTATCCCTGCATGTCAATCCCGTGCCCGCGGTGGTCGGGACCGCGCTGGGTGCCGGCCTTGCCTTCCTGCTGCCTGTTTCCACGCCCCCGAACGCCGTGGCCTACGGCACAGGCACCATAAAACTATCCCAGATGATCAAGTGGGGCCTGATCATGGACGCAGTCGCCTTGGTGGTCATTATCGGGCACATGACCCTGCTGATCCACCTCGGGTTTTTTGGGGGTTAGGGACTGTCACCACAGCCAGGCCGGCGGCCAACGGTCACGGACTCGGGCCTCTGGCATCGGGATGCAGCCTGCGGCTGCTTGCGGGATTCAGTCACAGTGGCAAGTTCAGTTTCAGTGGCAGTGTTCTGATTACGGCTATTCATTACTTGTAACGCAAACCTTTATCATTTACGCCAGAAATCCACATTCAACCCAGAAATCCGCACCTTCGCCTCCACACTGTCACTGCCCACTGTAGTCCTTGGTTGGCGGCCAATGAACACCGATTTGCATGCCTTAAATCAACTGCTTAGAATGGATTATGTCTGCTATCCTGGCACAGGGTTTTCCGGGTGGGCTTGCATTCGTAATCTATCACGGTTTTTATTTCCCATTCCACGGCCTGGCCGGCATACTTGCCCTTTGTGGGGATTCCCTTGACCTTCATGCCTTGAATCCGGATGTGTACATCCTTTGGTCCCAATGCAAGGACCTTCAACGTCCCCCCGGTTATTTCGGCAGGAAATTGGTTATAATTAACACACATATGAATCCTGGACGAAACAACGCGATTTTTCGCAGGCAAGTTTATTGTCTCACCTCCTTTTTTCAAGTAGTCGAACATATAGTATATATCCAGAGAATCGGAAGGGCCCTTTTCGTCGGTAGATTCATCATTGCTGCCAGAGACGATAACAGCCAAATTTTCATATACTGGATTAAAGACGTCATAATCGAAAAAATCGTAATCCCAGGGAAATAATCCTAGCGTCGGAGACTTCGCCGTCCATTGTCCATCCGGGGTCTGTATAACCAGACTTTGAGTTGAATTCAAAGTTTTACAATCATAATAAGTCCAGTCCGTGCAATCCGAGCAAGCAGTTGCAAACAATAAAACACCCAATAATGCCAACACGAACAACTTTTTCACCAGAACCTCCTTTTGCCTGCCAGAGGGAATGTGGTCTTATCACACACAGCCCCCCGCTGCCACGCTACTTTGGGAAAATATGTGCTTTGAATTTCATATCCTTCCCTGCAGGAAATTGAATAGGCACACCGCAAGCGACCCCTATTCTTCGCAATCCCCACATCCATCTAATAAGGGTCCCGGCATACCACTTTGGCCCTTGGTTTACACATGTATTCTATAGGACCGATAGACCACAGGACCCTATGCCCAATTTCTTTACCGTTACTCCATGGGATTCCGCTAATCTTCAGGCCCTCCAGTTTTATGTCAATCTTTTCCGTGCTGAATTCGACTATTGTCAGTGTGCCGGCGTCTATTTTTCCGGATTTTAGCTCATAATGTTCACCGAACACGCCGTCTGCACCAGGATCCTTTATGCGAGTTGAATCAGTCAGGTCGATCACATCACCGGTCTCCAATTGGTCAAACGTCATTGCAACGGAGAAACTATAATGGCCAGGTTGCCAGACGCGACTATCAGGATAATAACCCTCAATCCCGATCTCTATATCAGAAGAGTAAAAGACCGCAGCCAGTGCTGAAGAATCAAAATCCACCCCTGTTGTGGTCCACTGTCCATCAGGGGTTGTAACCGTAACTTTATCGGTTATTTGTATGGGATCACACCAGTAGTCAGGAACCCGCTTGCAATCGGAACATCCCCAAAGGGCCAACATGCCAGCTATCAACAAGGCCATACGATTCATCGCCAGAACCTCCTGATGCTAATAAAGGGTAATGAGGCGGTACCCGACTCGTCCAATGTATCGGTTTCGGTCCTTACCACCGTATTCCATAATGAATAAAAGTGACTCCTGGCAGGCATATAAATCGGACTGATGCCATAACGAATATGCCAAGAGTTGCAATCATTCCCATGAATATCACATCCTATTTAAAGGGTTTGGGACATGAAAAATCAATGGGAATCAGGAGTAATGCCATGACGTACAGGAACCAACGCCATCTCCGGGTTACAGAAAACCGTTTGTTTGTTTGTTTGAGCATGATAACCTCCTTACGTCCCATCAAGGATTATTGTCAAGTTTTCAGCATATCTTGTCAAGTATTTCAGGGGCCTAAACAAACTACATTGCCACTGGATTCGGTTTTTGGGCTTCTGGCGTCGGGCCGCAGCCTGCGGCTGCGCGGGGCGGCCCTGCGGGCCTTCGGGAAGGCTCCAGTTGCAAC
>WGCQ01000072.1 GCA_015493765.1 Deltaproteobacteria bacterium | reverse complement strand
TGTCAAGGGTAAACAAGCTGCTTTGCAGCCCTTGACAAAGGCCTTGCTCGGGTCCTGTCGGACACATGTTCACTCGCAATACAGGAGGCGCACATGCACGGCAACACAGGTAAACCAAGGGGCGTCAGGGGGCTTGCGGCCTATGAACTGGCATTGGATGTATCGAAAAACACGCTGAAATTGTTGAATAACATCCATGCACCTGGGGACCTCTTGGACCAGGCCAGGCGTGCTGTTATCAGTATTCCGCTGAACATTGCAGAAGGCGCGGGCAGGACAGGCAGGGACCGCAGGTACCATTTTACTGTTGCCTACGGCTCGGGCAGGGAACTGGCCGCTGCGTTGGATATCATCCGCATGCTGGGCCTGGTGGATGATGGGGAAATGGAAACGTTGATCCGGACACTCGACCGGTTGAATGGCCTGGTGTGGGGGCTGTGCAGGTGACTGGTTTTCGGGATTCGGGCCTCTGGCATCGGGCATCGGGACGCAGCCTGCGGCTGCTGCGGGACGGCCCTGCGGGCCTTCGGGAAGGCTCCCGTTGTAACCGGGAGCACACTGCCACGGACACGGAAAGGCCGGCAGGATGCCGGCCCCACTCGGTCTCGGTCAACGGCCCACGGACTCGGTCAACGGCCACGGTCACTGGTAACCCTGGCCAACACCGGGTCCTGTGGGTCGGCAAGGAGCTGCAAAGCAGGCCCGGATTCGTACAAGCCGAACCTGGAACGGGCCGCACCAGGCACCCACAATACCTCGTTTTGCAGTACTGCCACGGGCCACAACTGTCTGTAAATACTGGGTATTTTGGCGTCCATCAGGACACGGAACACCTTTTTCGTACCGGTCATACCCAATGGCCTGACCCGGTCGCCCAAACGAGGCGGCCGCAGCACGATTCGGCCTTCAAGATCCGCGGGAAAGACCGCACTCCACAGGTCCCCGGGACGTTTCATATCCTGGATAATATCGCAGCGAAATGAAAATATACCGGCCCTGCACACGCCTGTATGTACTACGACAGGGTCAAAGGGCGCGGGTGGAATCCTGGTAATGTTTAGCATACCAGCGGCCTTGAAAGCGATGTATCCCAGGGGCAAGGACAGTATGGACGTTGCGGTTTGCGCGCCAATCATGCCGATTAACTGCCCAAGGTGACGCCTGGTCAAGGGGTCAGGATGTCCATAAAGCATGCGTCCCATTGCAGACATAACCTCCGCCAACCAGTAGGCGTCCAGGTTTAACAGTGATGCCGCATCCAGCACCAGGCTCTCCCCTTCATGCAGGACTAAGGCCTCCTGAAGCAGGTCAGATGCCCTTTGTTCGATAAGTGGCCTCAAGGACGCCATATCCACGGCTATATCGGCAATCCTTGCGCCGGCGCCGGGAAACCGCATTTCCAGCAAGGGCAATACCCGGTGCCGGATGAAATTGCGGTCAAAACGCGTGTCGTCGTTGGATTCGTCATGCAGAAACGGCCTGCCCAGGGCCTGCATGTATGCCCTTGTTTCGTGGGCCTGGATACCCATCAACGGCCTGATGACCGCGCCCTCCCTTAAACGGATACCCGTGAGGCCTTTCAGCCCTGTACCCCGCATAAGGCGATACAACAGGGTTTCCGCCTGGTCCGTGGCAGTATGTCCGGTGGCGATCCTGTTTGCACCCGTTGTGTGCGCCATATCGGCCAGCGCCTCATACCGGGCATCCCTCGCCTCGGCCTCCAGGCCCATACCCCTGTTTTGCACCTTGACGCGCCGCACCAGGACATCCAATCCGTAATCTGAGGCCACGTCCTTTACAACCCGGGCCTCCGCGTCCGACCCGGCACGCAGCCCGTGGTTGACATGACCTGCCACGAGGTCAAATCCCAATTCGGGCGCTAAGGCATACAACACATCCAGCAAACACAAAGAATCGGCCCCACCGGATACGGCGACCAGGACCTTGTCACCCGGACTGACCAGTTTGTGCCGATTTATGGTGGCCCTTACCCGTGCCCTTATTCTTCGAACGATGGATTTCATCCAATACCCTTGAAAGCGGCGCGGCAACGCCGATCCGATTCTGGATCGGGATACCATGCCTGATCACCAAACCCACGGCCCTGCCCTTATAGTCGAACAACGGCAATCCCGGGTTATCCAACCCGGCCACGAAAAACACGTACTTCAGCGGTGCAGGCGCCTTGGATTTATAGAGCCCCTGTATCAGGGTTATGAAACTCCCCTCCTTTTGCACGGAATACAGGGCGCTGCCTGTCTTTGGGTTCACCCGGGCAACGGTCGCGGGTTTCAATGGCAGGGTAGGGCAATCCATCACCACCACGCCCGTATCCTGGCTGGTCATCGACAGGGTGCACCTGACATGCTGTTTGCCGTCCAGGGATACGACTTTCACCGATTGCACCCGCGATTTCGTGGCGATACTGGTCGTGACGACCTTGTGTGCCGCGATTACCACGCCCAAAAAACGTCCGTGTTGCTTAAAGGTTGGGTCCTGCATACCTTCGGGTGTATAGGTGAGTATGACCTCGACTATGGAACCGGCGATCCTTTTTTCCAGGGCGTTTCGTGCCTGGATATCCAAAAAGCCCTGTGGCCATGCCGTGGTACTTAAAACAATCAAGGCGAGTATGGTACAGGCTTTGCATCGAACTGGAAAGTGAACCACCATCCCTTTTCCCCCTTGTACTCATCGATTTTGTCCCTGGGCAACAGTTTATCCATGGAATCATGGAAATAACCCGGATAATCGATCACTATTGATTGTGCCCATTGAAACGGCATAAAGCCGATCAGGTAGCCCTTCATGGTGCTCGAATGAAACGGGTCATCCTGGTCGAAATGTGCGGCAATGCTGGCGTCCTTCAACCCCACCACGATCTGCATGCCTGGAATCGCAATGGATGCATCCTGTTTACCGGTGGCAAAACACGTGGGGATCACCTGCGGGTCATTCAGGCACTGGCTGCTAATTGCCGATCCTTTAAACACTACGTCCTGGTACCTGGCCAGTTTTTCACCCGATGAAAATGTGCATCCAGTAATACGGTTTTGCTGCCTTGTGCAATGGCCGTTGCCCACTGTGGCTGTGTACTCCTGGTCATTTCGGGCAAATTCAACGAGTATGTCCACCTGGTCGGCCCCGCTTTTACCCCGGATGTAGTTGTTTATCACCTGGTTTACCATGTTGGTAATGTTCGTACACCCGCCGGATGCCTGGCAGTACACGAAACCGGGCTTCTGGTCCTTCAGACTGGTCAGCCGAAACAGTTGAGACCGGTTACCGGGAACCGAATCCACAAAGGTGGTATCACTGACAACCACTTCGCCCTGGCCTGAATCATCCGTGGCATCCACTGCCCCATCATGGCCCGTGTCCCGGATAATATCCACTGGTATAACACCATCACCCGCTGTATCCTGTCCCAGCACATCCTTTTCAAGGGAATCGGTACCCTGGTCCGGCGGTTGAAGCGTGTCGCCAGATCGATCCGTACCCAGGTCATTTTGCCGAATGTCGTGACCGCTTAATTCACCTGGCGTGAGGTCCGGTGACGGTGTGGATGAAGACCCGGCACAAGCAAGCATTGCGAATAACAACAAGGATAAAATGCGCGTTTTCATATCCACCTCCCCGCTGGTCCTTCAATTATAAGGATTTTTTTATTTTTTTGCACTGAGCCTTTTGGCCCCCGAAATAAACCTGGCAATTTGGTTACAACAAGGTGGACGCCCATGCAACCAGGGCGCCTATGGCGGCGGAGGTTGGTATGGTCAAAACCCATGCCCACACGATGGTGGAAACCACGCCCCAGCGTACTGCCCCGATATTGGTAACCGAGCCAACCCCCATGATCGCGCCTGCGATGGTATGGGTCGTGGATACCGGAACACCCAGGGCTGACGCGGTAAATACGCTCAGGCTGCCCGCGGTTTCCGCGGCAAAACCGCTGACCGGACGCAATTTTGTGAGTTTTGTACCCATGGTACGAATCACCTTCCAACCGCCCGTGAATGTCCCAAGGGCAATTGCGGCAGTGGCACTGTACACCACCCACGCAGGCACGGTGAAGTGGACCTGGCTGGGGTCCTTGGCAGCAGCCTTTGCGCCCAGGTACAGCAGCAGGCTGATGATTCCCATGGTCTTCTGGGCATCATTGGTGCCGTGGGACAGCGAGTAACTGGCCGCAGACAGTAATTGCAGTTTTCTGTACACCTTGTCGCCCTTACGCGGCGTCCACTTGAAACTGATCCACGTAACCACGATCATCACGCCCATGGCCAGGACCATACCCAGCAATGGCGCGATGAATATGAATGCGGTAACCTTTAATATGCCGCTCCAAATCAACGATCCCGCCCCTTTCAAGGCCCAGGCCGCCCCTGCCAGACCGCCAATCAAGGCGTGGGATGCACTGATCGGCAGACCCAGGTGTGTACACGCCCAGGTCCATATAATTGCCCCCACCAATGCGGAAAGCACCACCTGTGTAGTCACCACGTCCGGATTTACTATGCCCTTGCCAATGGTCATTGCCACCGCGGTGCCGAATCCGATCGCGCCAATCAGGTTGAATACAGCAGCCCATAGTACGCCCATCCACGGTTTCAATACCCGTGTGGATACCACCGTGGCAATGGAATTCGCCGCGTCGTTCATGCCGTTCAGGAAATCGAAACCAAGGCCAAGAACCACGCCGATTACGATTATCGTTGTCATGGACAGACCAGAAAGCATTTACGAATGCTCCAACAGGATACCATCGATCATGTTTGCCGCATCTTCACAGGCATCTATGGCATCCTCAACGGTTTCATAGATTTCCTTCAGTTTGATCACGCACATCACTTCCCGGTTTGACCCGAACAGCGTGGCCAGGCCTTCCCGTAACAGCCTGTCGCCCTTGTTTTCCAGTTTGTGTATTTCCTTGGAAATTGCCTGGGCCTTGTTTGCTTTGTCCATGTTGCGCAGTACGCCAACCATTTCGGTAATCTGTTTCTGGGACTCGTAGAGGACCTTCACCATCTCCATCAGTTCCGGTGTAATCGCTTTCAGTTCGAATAACATCATACGCTGGGAGGCGGCATGTGTAAGGTCGATGATGTCATCCAGGATGGATACCATTTTCAGGATCTGTTCCCTGTCGATAGGGGTGATGAAGGTTCGATGCAACAGGTCCACGGTCATGTGCGCGATATTGTCGCATTCATGCTCGATCTCTGCTACCCGTTGTATGTCATCCTTGCTGTCGGGCCAGTTTTCCGTGGCATGAAGGAAGGCTTGCACACCATCCAGGGCGGTGTTGGCATGTCGTTCAAAGAGGTCGAAAAAACCGTATTGCTTGGGCATCAGCCTGCTCAGCATAGTACCTCCTGCAAACGCCTGTATTGCTGTATACAGTACCTGACTGCATTGTCAAGCGACAAATATCATAAATTCCAAATTACCTGACTAAATTCGGGAGTCGTACACCGCAAGCGGCTAACCTGCTTTGTCGTATGCACCCATGTATGCTCAACGTACATCAAGTACGCCTGCGCTCCTCTTTAGCCGAAGGCTAATGATTTCAAGTCCCGAAGGGACGCAGAAAAATGGGCTTAGCTCCTCGTATCTGAACCGCTTTCGGCGTCATTTGTCCTCTAAATTTGACAGGCAATTCGGGGATTTTGGGAAAATGTTGACGGTTTTACACAAACCCTCTAAAATCTTTTCAGGTTACCTTGCGAAAGAGGCGAAATTGCTGAAGAAATCCTGGTGGTCGATACCACTGATCCTCCTGGTGTCCTGCAACCTGAAATCCTTCGTGGCCAGGCACATGGCCGGGAGCATAAAGGACATGAACGCATCATTCATGGAGGAACCGTCCCTGCGCGAGGCCAGGGAGGCGGCACCTGCCATGCTGAAGATGCTGGATGGCTTCATCAAGAGTGCGCCCGATGACAAGAGCCTGCTGGCCGCGGGTGCAAACCTGAACTGCGGGTTTGGCATCCTGCTGATCGAGGGCGAGGACAACGACTGGGCCTCGATCCTTTATAAAAAGGGCATGGATTACGCGATCCGCGGGCTGAACCAGGACCACCGGGGCATCGATCGCTTGATAAAACAGGGCAAACTCGACCGTATCAAGGCCATTTTGGCCCATGCCGACCGTGACGAACTGCCACTGATCTTCTGGACTGGCGAGTGCATGGCCGCGTGGGTGAATCTGAACCTGGACGACCCGGATGCGATCAGCAACCTGCCCATTGCCTTGGCCTTCATACGCCGGGCCATGCAAATCGACGACACCTATTTTTACGGCGGGGCACACATGGCCCTGGGTATGTACTACGGCAGCATGAGCAAGGCCATGGGCGGAAACCCTGAAAAGTCCAAGTCGGAATTCGAAAAGGTGTTTGAGATCACAAAAAACAAGTTCATGCTGGCAAAGGTATTCTTTGCCAAGACATATTGCGTGCAGACGCAGAACCGCAAGCTGTTCGTCAAGACCCTGCACGAGGTCCAGGATTTTGACCCGGACACAGCCCCATCGATCAGGCTGGTCAACCTGGCATCGAAAAAAAAGGCCGATGCCTTGCTGAACGAAGTGGACGACAAGTTTATTCAATAGGATGTGGAGGTTACAATGAAAAAATTGGCGAGTGCACTGCTGGTATTTGCCCTGGCCCTGCCCCTGTATGCCCAACAGACATACGTAATCAAGGTTGCCACCCTGGCACCCGAGGGCTCCATGTGGATGAAGGTGATCAACAAACTGAAGTCCAGGCTGAAGAAGGACACGAACGGCAGGTTGAAACTGCGCGTCTATGCCGGCGGCGTGCTGGGTGACGACAAGGTGGTGCTGTCAAAGATGCGCCTGGGCCAGGTTGAGGCGGCCAGCCTGACCGGCGTGGGCCTGGGCGAAATACTGCCGGAAATCCGGGCCATGGAGATACCGTTTCAGATCCTGACTTACAGGCAGTACGACTGCGTGCTGCCTAAACTGAAATCGCGGTTTGAAAAGGAATTGGCTGACAAGGGATTCATCGTGCTGGGCTGGGCCGACCAGGGTTTTGTGTACCTGATGTCGCGCAAGAAGATCACCAAGGCCGATGACATGAAACAGACCAAGCCGTGGGTATGGGAGGGTGACCCCCTGGCCGCGGGCGTATTCAAGGTGTTCGGCATCAACCCGGTGCCCCTTTCCCTGCAGGACGTGTTCACATCGCTGCAAACGGGCCTGATCGACACGGTGTATATCACGCCCGTGGCAGCGATCGCATTGCAGTGGTACACCAAGTTGAAATACATAGTAAACCAGCCGATCGTGGATGGGCTCAACGCCCTCGTAATCACGAAAAAGGCGTTCGACAAACTCCCGGCCGATATCCAGACGGTCCTGAAAAAGGACTCTTCCAAGTACATCCAGGTGCTGGGAAAATTTACCAGGAAGTTCAATACGCGGTCCCTCAAAGTCCTGCAAAATAAGGGCCTGATCCTGCTGCCATCCTCGGCCGAACAGGCCAAGGTGTTCAAACAAAACGGCATGAAGGCCGCGAATAAACTGGTGGGCAGGCTGTTTACAAAGGCCTTCCTGCAACAGGTTCGCAAGATCATCGACCAGTGCGCACAATGATGGAAGTGCTCCGCAAGATAGACAACGCCGTATTAAAGGTCGAGGCCCTCGTCCTGGTCGTGACCATCGGGCTCATGACCCTGATGGCGTTCGGTGACGTGATGTCGAAACTCATCGCGGATTACCCGATCCAGTGGGTCGAAATGGCGGTTCGTTACCTGGTGATCTGGATCGCGTTCGTTGGCGGCAGCGTGGCCACTGCACACGGCCGTCACATCACCATTGACATAGCGTCCCGTTACCTGAAAACCAGGGGCCGTGCCATTGCAGTGGCCCTTACGTCCCTGGCCGCAATCGGCATACTCGTTGTCCTGCTGGTCGTATCCGTTTCCTACCTGAAAATGAAGGTTGCCGACCACACTATCGCCTTTACTATCCACGTTTCCGGCCTGAACCTGCCCGTGAAATCCTATATCGCCCTGAGCATCGTGCCCCCGGCACTGCTGGCCATGGCCTGGCATTTCCTGGTGCTCACGATCCAGGCGGTCGTTGACCCTGAAAACCTCCCGTCCGAGGACTCGGAACAGCCAAAACAGGTGGAGGTGGGCGCATGATTGGCATCGCATACATCCTGCTGTTAATCCTGACACTCATGGGTCTGCCCCTGTTTCTGGTGATCGGTGGTTCCGCATTGCTTGGTTACCTGAAATCCGGCCAGTCCCTGGCCCTGTTTTTCGCCAGCAACCTCGAGACTGTGGCATCGAATCCCCTGTTTCTGGCCATACCCCTGTTCACACTGGCCGGCTACCTGATGGCGGAAAGCAACACGCCCAAGCGCCTGGTTAACCTGTCCGAGGGCCTGTTCGGCTGGATGCCCGGCGGCCTGGCCATCGTGAGCCTGCTGGCCATGGCGTTCTTTACCGCGTTCACCGGTGCCTCCGGCGTTACGATCATCGCCCTGGGCGGCCTGCTGTTCCCGGCCCTGATCAAGGAGGGCTATCCCGAACCGTTCACGTTGGGTCTGCTGACCACGGGTGGCAGCCGCGGCCTGACCTTCCCGCCCAGCCTGCCCTTGATCATCTTTGCCATGATCGCGGGACTCAGCATGCAGGGTGCAGATATCAAGGTCGTCCACAAGACACCTGCTGCGGTTACTCAGACGGCATCAACGGCGCAGGCGACCAGGGCCACAAAAAGGCCCCGGGCGAAAAAGCAACCCGGCCAGCAGGACATCGACCGGGAACTAAACGCGGCGTTGGACAACCTGGATAAGGGCACCAAGAAGGCCGCGCCAAAAAAGGCCGGGGTAAAGGCAGGCGAGGACATCGACCAGGAACTAAACGCGGCGTTGGACAACCTGGATAAGGGCACCAAGAAGGCCGCGCCAAAAAAGGCTAAAATCGCCTCTAAGACCAGGCAACCCAAGGCCGCTGCGGCCCCTATGGCCCCTGACTCGGGACCAGGTTCGCCATGGTCCTACACCCCCACCATATCCGTGGACCGACTGTTCGTGGCAGGTGCCCTGCCGGGGCTGTTTTCGTTGTTCCTGATCATCTTTTACGCAATGTGGGTCGGTGCCAAAAAGGGCGTAAAGCGCACGAAATTCGACCCGAAACGGGCCTGGCGATCGATTCGTGATGCGGCATGGGAGATCCCGATCCCCTTTATCATCATTGTTGGGATCTACGGTGGCTTCTTTACGGCCGTGGATGCCGCTGCCATCACCGCTGCATACGTATTCGTCGTGGAGGTCCTGATCTATCGGGACCTGCCTGCATCGAAACTCTTCAACGTGATGACGGAAAGCATGCTGCTGGTGGGCAGTATCATGTTGATCTTGCTGGCCGCCCTCTCGCTGACCAATTACTTCATCGATGCCCAGGTCCCCCAGCAGATCTTTGCCATGATCAAGCAACACGTGCACAGCAGGCTCACGTTCCTGATCTTCCTGAACCTGTTCCTGCTGATCGTAGGCTGCCTGATGGACATCTTTTCCGCTATCCTGGTGGTTGTGCCGATCATCATGCCCGTGGCCCTGTACTATCACGTGGACCCAACCCACCTGGGCGTGATCTTCCTGATCAACCTGGACATCGGCTATTCCACGCCCCCTGTCGGTATCAACCTGTTCATCGGTGCCCTGCGCTTCAAACGTCCCGTACTCACGCTGTACAAGGCAACCCTGCCCTACTTGGCAATCATGCTGTTTGCCCTGATCGTGATCACCTACTGGCCCGACATGTCCTTGTGGCTGGTGAACTACCTGGGCGTGCAGTGAGCCAATCGTACAAAGACAAAAAAGTGAGGACTTTACTCCCCACTTTGAAAAAGTGGGGGTTATTGTCAACTTTTTTGTTGACAAATTATTTTGATTAAAGATAATAGGATTCTGTAAAGGGAGCTTTTATTATTGGTATGAGCCAGTTCGAGATCATAAAGGATATTACCGGGACCATGAAAACCTTGCTCGAACAGGAATTCAAAAAGGCTGGCTTTACCACTGTAACCCTGTCCATCGACCGGCCCAAAAAGGAAAATATCAAGAGTTTTCCAACCGTATCCTGTTACCTGTATCACGTATCTTTTCACCCGGGTTACTACAAGGAACGGATGGATACACTGGTGACAACTTACGCAAAGGACGGCAGCCTCGTGGAATATTACCAGGATGCACCGGCCTATTTGTTCGCCCACTACATCATTTCGGTCTTTGGAAACAGCGCAAACGAGGAAAACCTATTACTGGGCCTGGTGATAAAGGTTCTGCTTGAGCATGCGATCATGCAGGGCGAGGAACTGAAAGGCCCGGCTTTCTATCCTGACGACCAGATAAACATCTATCCCAATTTGTCTTCGGATTACAATGACATACTGGCCTTCTGGCGCAGTCTCAGCGAGGAGGTCAGGCCTTCATTGCAGTATATGGTGAAGTTCAGGATCGAAAGCGAACGCAGGTCAAAGGAGTTGAAACGGGTGATTGGCAGGGAACTTGCAGTAAGGTAACTGGAATGTTGCCGTTACCCGGTTGTTTGAAATTTTGTGTGTTAACGCTTTTTAAGGAGGACTCATGGCAACATCTTACTTATCCCCAGGTGTCTATGTGGAAGAGGTGGACCGGGGAACAAAACCCTTGGAAATGGTTGGTACCAGTACGGCCGCATTTCTGGGGGAATCCACCAAGGGACCGATCAACGAACCGGTGATGATCAGCAACTGGAGCCAGTACACCAGTATCTTCGGTGACTTTCAGCATAGCGAATACCTGGCCCATGCGGTGTACGGATTCTTTAACAACGGTGGTTCGCGTTGCTACGTATTGAACGTCGGCACGCTGGAACAGGCCAAGGAAAGGGGCGAAAAGGTCGCCGGCAAGGCCGCACTTTATATCGGTTCCGACAACGGCCCGGGCACCAGGACCGGACTGAAGGCCCTGGAAGAGGTCGATGACATCAACATCGTGGCCGCACCCGGCCAGACTGACCCGGCGATCTGGGACGCCCTGTTGTCCCATGCGGAAAACATGAGGTATCGTTTCGCAATCCTGGACCCGCCCGAGGTAATTGCAAAGGGTGGCGTGGACAAGATCGTCAAGCCACGTGATTCGAAATACGGTGCGTATTACTTCCCCTGGATCAAGGTCTATGACCCTGTCAAGGGCGAAATCTTCCAGCCACCCAGCGGGTACATGGCCGGAATCTACGCACGCAACGACGGCGAGCGCGGCGTGCACAAGGCGCCTGCAAACGAAATCGTGCGCGGTGCATTGGGCCTGAAGTACAACGTGACCAAGGGCGAGCAGGAGAACCTGAACCCACGCGGCATCAACGTGATCCGGGACTTCCCGAACCGCGGTATCCGCGTATGGGGTGCCAGGACGATATCCAGTGATGCATCCTGGAGGTACATCAACGTGAGGCGCCTGTTTAACATGGTGGAGCAGTCGATCGAACTGGGTACCCAGTGGGTGGTGTTCGAGCCGAACGACCATAAACTGTGGAAGCGCGTGACCAGGGACATTTCGGCCTTCCTGCTGAGGCTGTGGCGCCAGGGCGCTCTGTTCGGACAGACGCCGGAACAGGCCTTCTATGTGAAGTGCGACGAGGAAACCAACCCGCCTGAGGTGATCGATGCGGGCCAGTTGATCGTGGAAGTCGGTCTTTCCCCGGTGAAACCGGCCGAGTTCGTGATCTTCCGGGTAGGCCAGATGCCTGCCGGCGGCGAGGTGTCCGAGTAATTTTGTGAACAAGGCCGCATGGTGCGGTCTTAAACATTTTATGGAGGTATTTTATGGCTAGTAGAAGGGACTTTGACCACATCGGAAATTACAATTTCCGGGTCGAAATCGAAGGGATCACCGTGGGTGCATTCCGCAACGTCGAGGGCCTGGAGTCCGAGACCGAGGTCGTGGAATTCCAGGACGGCGCGGACATCATCCTGCGTAAGAGGCCGGGCCGGACGAAGTACGCAAACATCGTCCTGAAGAAGGGCTACATTGCCACCCGTGACCTGTGGGAGTGGAGGCGCTCGGTGATCGAGGGCCACGTGGAGCGCAAGAGCGGTTCCGTGGTGCTGCTGGCGGACGATGGCCAGGAGGAACTTGCCAGGTACAACTTCTATGAAGCATGGCCGGCAAAATGGAAGGGCTTCACCCTGGACGGCAAGGGCAACGACGTGAACGTCGAAGAGATCGAACTGGCCGTCGAAAAGATCGAGAGGGGCTAATCCCGACCAGACACGATGGGGGGCCGGTCATGCCGGTCCCCCGACACAATCAATGACCTACAGGAGGTAAGATGTTCAAGACGGAGTTCCAGTTTACCCTGCCCAAGGGGTATGTGGACAAGGACGGCAAGGTGCATCGCCAGGGCGTGATGCGTCTGGCCACTGCAAAGGACGAGATTCTTCCATTGCAGGATTACAGGGTACAACAGAACAGGGCGTACCTGGTAATTATATTGTTATCCCGCGTCGTAACCCGGCTGGGGGACATATCACCGGTAAACCCGGGTATTATCGAAAGTCTGTTTGCCGCTGACCTTGCCTTCCTGCAGGCGTTTTACAGGAAGATCAACGAGGAAGGCACCACCATGGTAAAGGTCAAATGCCCCAAGTGTGGTCATGAATTTGAACTGGACATGGGAGGTGAACTGTTCCCGGGGGAATAGTTCGCTACCCCCTGGATAAACTATACCAGGAGGTAGCGTATGTTGCATATCATTTTCATTGGTCCATGGACGATATCCTGAACATGGAACACAGGGAACGTCAGGTGTGGATCAAGGAAATTTCCGAGATCAATAAAGAAATCAATAGCATACGGGGGTCCTAAGTGCAGGATGATGTACTGAATACACTGCCGCCGGGTGTATATCTGGACCGCAAGGAAAACAGGATACCAAGCCTGGATTTGGCTCCCACGGCCATCACCGGCTTTATGGGGCTGTGCGAACGAGGCCCCACGGACAGGGCGGTTGAAATCAGGGGTGTAAATGATTTCTACCGGATGTTTGGCAAGCCTGTACCTGGTGGTTTTTTGGCACCGGCCGTGGAAGGCTTCTTTGGTAATGGCGGCCGGGTGGCCTATGTAATCCGGATCAGTCACAAGGGCCACAGGCCGGGTGAGGGGGACAAGCCTGCATCTTTGACCCTGTTGGATGGCCGGGGCAAACCCACTATAAAACTGCTTGCCACCAGTGAAGGCGCCTGGGGGAACGGCCTTCGCGTTTCAGTCAAACGGTCGAAAACGCGGGTCAGTACCCTGTTGACCCTGGATGCAACCAAAGGTGCCACCCATGCAAGGGTCAGCAGTACTCATGGCCTGCGCAGGGGGACAATGGTAAAAATTTCTTCCGGAAAACAGGAGGCCTACAGGTATCTAATCGCCATAAAGGGCAAGGAACTGCTGTGGGAAGAAAGTAAACCCCTGAAACAGACCTTCAGGGTGGATGGGCCTACCCACATCGAGCCAGTGGAATTTGAAATACAGGTCAAATACGGCAATATCACGGAGCGTTTTCAGGGCTTGTCCATGTTCAGGGCCTCGCCAAATTACGTGGCCAGGGTGATAAATACCCAGTCCGCTTTGATCAAGGCAATTGACCTGGGTTCGCCATCACCCTTGCCCTTGAACCTGCCACAGGATGCGGATCTCCAGGCCCTCTCGGGAGGGTTTGAGGATATTTTGCGCATTACACCGGAGGACTTCATAGGGATGGCATCGGAGGGTGAGGAAAAAAGGGGACTCGTTGCACTGGACTCGGTGGAGGGCATTGAACTGATTCTCGCGCCTGACCTGATGTTTTTGTATCAGCGAAATAACGGGCGGCCTGCCTTTCCGTTTTCGTCCTTGTCCGATGTGCGGATCGTACAGGAGGCCATGCTGGACCATTGCGAGGTTAACAAGGACCGGTTTGCCCTGCTGGATTCGCCGTTCCCGGAGGATGTCGAGCGGGTCCAGGAATGGCGCCAGGAATTTGATTCCGACCACGGCGCCATGTATTTTCCGTGGATTACGGTGAATTTTCAGGGTAAACGCATCCTGATGCCGCCCTCAGGCCACATCGCCGGGATGTACGCGGCCTCGGATGCGGATACCGGTGTACACAAGGTACCCGCAAACATGCCCCTGGAATTTGTTTCGGACCTCGCCCTGGACCTGTGGGAGGAGGAAATCGGCAGGCTCAACCGCGGCGGGGTGAACTGCCTGAAGTCCCTGCCTGGTGTCGGACTTTCCGTATGGGGGGGCAGGACACTGAGCAGTGACCCCTTACACAAATACATAAACGTCAGGCGCACGGTATCCGCAGTGATTCGCAGCGTGGATTCGTTCATGCAATGGGTGGTATTCGAACCAAATACACGAGGCTTGTGGAAGGTAATTACACGCCAAGTGGGGTATTTTCTCACCACCTTGTGGCGACAGGGGTATTTGAAGGGCGAAACCCCGGAACAGGCCTTTTTTGTTAAGTGTGACGACGAAAACAACCCGCCTGAATTACGAGATCAGGGGATATTGAACGTGGATATCGGGCTGGCGCCGGTAAAACCCGCTGAATATATCCTGTTCAGAATGGCCCAGGAAATGCAAGAGGTAACTGGTGAGTAGCTTTTTCAGGAGGCAATATGATTGACTTCGGCAGTAAAGATATTGAGGCCATTGCCAACAGTGGTGCGTCAGGGCTTTTGCGCAAGATGGACCAGAGGCTCAAAAAAAACGGCGTTAGCCATGAAATGGAACACCAGGCCGCCAAGGGTATGACAAAGGCACTAAAGGCCTTGAGCGGACGTACGGACCCGGACACGGCCTTTACATTCTATGTTGAAATCGACGGGATTCGGTGTGCATCGTTCCGGGCGGCGAGCGGCCTTGAATGGTCCACTGAGGTGGAATCCTTTTACCAGGGCGGTGAAAACCGGCATAAAGTCAATCTGATTGGCAAGGGGAACTTTTCCCCGTTGAAACTCAAAAAGGGGTTTTTCAGCGCAATCAGCGAGTTTTACAACTGGATGCGCCAGTTGATGGACCCGGGTGGCTCGCGTGTCAAACGTGCCACGATATCCGTGGTAATTCTGGCTGATGACGGCCAGACAGAAGTCGGGCGCTTCAACCTGTACAACGCGTTCATGAGCAAGTACACGGGTCCTGCATTCGAGGCCACCACCAATGACATTGCATTCGAAGAGGTGGAAATCCACTACGATTACTTTGAATACGTGCCTGGTGGTGGAATGACGGGTGCAATAACGAGGCGAATCGGAGGGTAACAGGCTGTGGCTGAGACAAAAGAACATTTAAAGATGTTACTGATACAGCATGAGGGTCTCGGTCAACGTCCCATGACCCTGATGCAACCTGTTCGGGAAAACCGGGAAATGGCTGGGCTGCTTGGATTCCTGGCTGAACTTGAAAAGGGAATAGGATTCCGGGGTTTACAGGACCTCGAATTGCGTGATTTCTTCCTGTCCGGCCAGGAGGAAGCCGACAGGGTTTTTCTGCCCTACCGGCCTGTACGCAATGCGGAATATGGTTTCGACGATTTTTACTCGGGACGGTCGCGAGATCTGTTCAAATCAAGGTCAAACAGGGGAAGTGCCGTATCGACAAGCCTGTTTGCCAGGCAGCCGTCTTTAACCACTCGTCCTGCACGGGACAAAAAATCGGGTGTTTCAGGCCGGGAGCCCGGTGCAACACTTTCTGAGACATGGTCACCGGGGGCGGTTGCAAGGCCTGTGAACGCACCGGTCATGCCCTACATCCAGACCGAGGACGGGATCCTGGTGAGGCCCGGCAGGCCACAGGTGACGGGGGCTGGCGATGCCGCAACACCAGGACCGGCGCGCATCAGCCTCAGCGCCAGGGCAGGGCGCACGCAGGTGCCCGTGACGGGCAATGCCGTGCAGCAGGGCATAAGCAGGCGGCCACAGGTCCAGGCCATCACCCAGGCTGCGGCGCAAACAGCAGCGGGCGGGCAGGCGGATTACACGAAGGCCACGGGTGTTTCAGGCCAGGCGCCTGGTGCAACACTTTTTGAAACATGGACACCTGGTGCGGTTGCAAGGCCTGTGAGCGCACCGGTTATGCCCTACATCCAGACCGAGGATGGGATCCTGGTGAGGCCCATGCCACAGGTGGCAGGGGCTGGCGATGCCGCAACATCAGGGCCGCAGAGCATCAGCCTCAGCGCCAGGGCCGTGCGCACGCAGGTGCCAGTAACGGGCAATGCCGTGCAGCAGGGCATAAGCAGGCGGCCGCAGGACCAGGCCATCACGCAGGCCGCGGCGCAAACAACAGCGGGCGGGCAGGCGGATTACACGAAGGCCACGGGCGTTTCAGGCCAGGCGCCTGGCAAAATGCCTGTTGGGTACTCGACACCGTATGTCCAGACCGCGGACGGCATACTGATTCGCCCGATGCAAGGCGTAAGTGTTAGGGCCGCCGCCTTGAAGGGGCGGACACCCGGTAGGGCAGGGACCTCAATGCCTGGCGGTGTGACACATGTCCAGGGACCTGAACAGGGGATTCGTTATACATCCATACCCGGGATGGTGAGCGAACCCGAATTGGTTGCGGTGACAGACCAGAACATGGCCCGGACCATAACTGACAGGACCAAGCCATTGCCGGAATACTCTTCTGCCCAGTCGTTTGCCCCGGCCAGTGTGGTTCAGGCCGTGAGGGGGCTTGACATGCGGGGAAGCACCCCGGGCATTGCCGATGCCTCACCTGCATTTATCACGTTGCAGGCGGATAGTGCCGCTGACATGGGTATGTCCAGCATGATGGATGTGAAGGCATTTGGCAATGAAAACATGAACCTGATTATTCCATCCCCCGAGGCCATCGGGGCACAGGCCATGGCATCCAAGACAACCGAAACGGTCCAGGGGGAGCCCGAGGACACACAACAGCAGGCTGCGTCCGATGAAGGATCGGATGAATCCAGGCCGGCTGTGGATATTGAATCGCTGGCTTACGAGATGGCATCTCGGATTATGGCCAGGCTGAAGAGGGAAAAAGAAAGGCGGGGACTATGGGATTAAACCTTTTTAGGAGGCACGATCATGGGAATGTTGGATGAAATAAAAGCGGTCTTAATGGGTGGTGCCGGTGGCGGCCAGTTACAAAAGGGCAGGCTGGTGGTGACAGAGGAATGGGCAGGCGGTTTTCAGTCCATAGCGTTTTTGTATAATCCTGAGACCGTAACAGTGGTGAAAAAGGCGCAATTCAAGGAACACCAGACCCAGGGATCGGATGCCGGCAGAAAGGAATGGACGCACGGCGTATCCAGGTCTTTGACCATTTCGGAGTTGTATTTCGATACATACGAAACCCGGGCAAACGTCAGGGACATGTACGTAAGTAAACTGGAAAAACTGGTGCATCGGGACCCCAAGCTAAAGCGTCCGCCCAAGGTGATATTCGTATGGGGCGCGTTTATGAACGAGTCCAGTGACTACAACGCCAACCAGTGGTTTGTGACATCAATAACGGTGAAATACACTATGTTCCTGAATGATGGCAGACCTGTACGCGCGAAGGTGACCCTGGAATTGAAGGAAACACAGGACCAGGGTGGACAATCCCAGGGAGGCGGCGGGGAAGGTCAGCATTCCGTGCATACGCTGCAGATGGGCGAAAGTTTACAGGATATATCGTCACAACTATATGGTGATTCCAGCCAATGGCGTCAAATCGCCGATGCCAACGGGATTGATAACCCGACAGACCTGGCGCCGGGTACGCAGTTAAAGATTCCGCCGAAAAAATAATTGGAGGCAGTTATGGCATCGAAAACAAAGGATGTTGCTGGTTGCATCATAAAGGTAGATAACAAGGTCCTGGTAAAGACCTCGATTGACAGTGGGGAATCGGGCTCGGGCGGCAAGGATACGGGCGTTCACCTGAAAAAGGTCGAGGTAAGCCAGCGGATAGATTCCCCGTGGATGTTTGAATTTGAAATACAGATCAGGAAGGATGAAAAGGTCGTGGTCCTGGACGAGTTGAAGCCGGGAGCGGCGGTGGAAATATTGCTGGGGCCGGTGGACGAGGAAAAGACGGTAATGAAGGGGGAGGTCCACTATATCGAACCGTCTTTCCTGCATGACGGTACGTCCGGCGTGACGGTCAGGGGATATGACAAGTCCCACAGGCTTACCAGGGGCACCAATTACAGGAGTTGGGGTGACGGCGCCCAGATGTCGAACCTGTATCCTTCCGTGGTGCAGGACGTATTGAACAAGTCAGCCGATACAAACGGTACGTCGGATGGCCTGCAACCCAAAAAGGTGGACCCCACGGATGCACAGTTTTCGTATCTGCCCCAGTACGGCATGAGCGACTACGTGTTTTTGAAGACCCTGGCGCAAAGGGGGAACAAAAAGGTTGACGCATCGTCGCAGAATGACGCGCAGGTCAAATTCCACAAGATGGAGGTTACCCCGGACACCAAGGCCGCATTGACCCTGGTCAGGCATACCCAGGAATCGCCGGACGAGGTAAAGATCAACAAGGTCCATTTCAACATGTCCACTGTGCGCCAGTACAAGCGGGTGGTGGTAAAGGGCTGGGACTCCAACAAGAAAAAAGCCATCGTGGCCAAGGCCGAGGACTCGGAGTACAAATTCCCCGGCACACCGGGATGGAAGGCGACCGGCCAGGCGCTGTACGGCAACCAGGACGGGGGCAAGGAACTGGTCGTGGTGGATAGGCCCGTGGAGACCCAGGAAGAGGCCAAGTCCATCGCCCAGTCCATATTCAACCACCTGTCCATGGATTTCTTGACCGCTGATGTAACGTTTAAAGGAACACCCGAGGTCAAGGCCGGCGACATCGTGGAATTGAAGGATTTTGGCAAGCAATATTCAGGCAAATACCTGGTGAAGGATTGTGTCCACATACTGATTCCCAAGGTTATGCCTTACACAACCAAATTAAAGATCGCACGCAACACTGTCAATAGTTAAGTTCTTGAATAATCAGGAAAAATTATACGAGGTCATCCACTGACCACAGGCCTGCCGGCTTGTGAAGCAGCCTTTTGGTGAAAAAAACAGCGCCTTTTGCCAGGACACTCCGGTCGTTGGCACGGTGTGTCAGCACCAGGGAATCCAGCGCCCCCAGGAACATTACCGAGTGTTCACCCACAACACCACCGCCGCGAACCGAGGCAATGCCGATTTCGCCAGGGACGCGCCTGCCCTCGCGGTTGAAGCGGATGCCTCCATGCGTTGTAGCACTCAGTTCCTCGGCCAGTGACCTGGCGGTACCGGAGGGGGCGTCGGCCTTGTTTTTGTGGTGGGCCTCGACGATTTCGATGTCGTAGTCCTCCCCCAGCATCCTGGCCGCCTCGACGGCAAGCCTGCGCAGCACCAGGACCCCAAGTGACAGGTTCGGTGCACGCAGCACGGGGACCCTGGATGCGGCATCTGTTAGCCTGGCAATCACCTCGTCGTCCAAACCCGTTGTACCGACCACCAGTGCACAGTTCCATGTCAGTGCATGGTCAATCGAAGCCCGGACGCCTGATGGTGACGAGACATCCAGAACGCAATCCACCGGGCCGGATACCGTATCAAACGCATCGTGGATTTCCATGCCATCGCCTGCACCGGTTTGTGCCCGTGTGTCCACTATCACGACGTGGTGTCCGTCCGCCTGGAATTCATGGGCGCACAGGCTGCCCATCCTGCCCATGCCGCCGTTGATCAATATCCGCATTTGCCGCCCTCAAATCAGTTCAAACACCCGCATTACCTGCTTTAATTGTTGTTTCGTGGCATCGGATGCACCAATCAAAGGCATCCTGACCTCTGCCCTGCAAACCCCCATCAGGCTCAACGCAGCCTTCACCGGCACGGGGTTCGTTTCCACGAACAAGGCATCGTAAACGGGGGCCAGCCTGCCATCTATGCTGCGTGCCTTGACCGGGTCGCCCGCCTGGACGGCCTCGAACAGGTCCATCATATCCACGGGAAGGATATTTGATACCACGGAAATGACGCCCTGTGCACCCACGCAAAACGCGGGAAATGCGGTGCCGTCGTCACCTGACAACACGGGGAACGCCCCGTTTGTGGCCAGAACCGTCTCACGGACCTGCTTTATGTTGCCGGAGGCCTCCTTGATGCCGATCACCCCCGGCACCTGGGCCAGCAGCCCAACAGTGGCAGGCAGCAGGTTGACCCCGGTCCTGGATGGCACGTTGTACACGATGATTTCCATGCCGGATTTCTGTGCCACCTCGGCAAAATAACTGACCATGGCCCCCTGCTGGGGCTTGTTATAGTACGGGGTCACGACCAGGGCCGCGGTTGCGCCCAGTTCCCTGGCCAGCCTGGTGCGATGTATCGTGTGGTCGATATTGTTCGAGCCCGTACCCGCAATGATCGGCATGGCATTGCCTACGTGGTCAATGACGGCCTGCAAAAGTGCCGTATATTCCTCCTCGGACAGCGCCGGTGCCTCACCGGTCGTGCCTGCCACCACCAGCCCCGCCACCTTGGCACGCATCTGCATCTTGAGCAGCCGTTTCAGTGCATCGAAGTCGATTGCCCCGTCCTTGAACGGTGTTATTAGCGCAGTGTAAATGCCCTTCGGATTCATGGCTTCCCCCTTTTTACGCATTTGTCATACAGTTTGTTCAGGCGTAGTTTGGTGTCCAGGTTTTCCTCGCGTGCCAGGGCGTCCATCAGTATGCGACACGCCTCTGGCGAACCAAACCGTTCAAGCCCCTGCGCGGCCCTGAGCCTGAACAACCTGTCGTGGCCCAGCACAAATTGTTTTAGTATCCTGAGCACCGGCCATTTTTTAAAAAAACCTATGGTTTCCATGGCTGCCCCGCGCACCTTGTCAGGCTCCAGGGGGTCGAACACGAGCCCCCTCAGCACCCTGTACGTGTCTTCGTCCTTGAACAGGGCAAGGGCATCTACGGCCTTGACACGTACCTTGACAGGTTCCCTGCGGTCCGTGGCCAGGTCAATCAGGTGTGTCTTGGCATCTTTTGATGCCCAAAGCAGTTGTTTTTTAGTGGGTTTTTCATACTTCAATAATTGCTTTCTGACCTGGGTTTTATAGGGATTTTCCTTGGCGGTTACAGGCCGTGCACATATCACTGCCAGGCCCATGATCAGTATGACGCCCACATGTTGGCCGTTGATTTTATCAAAAATTTTCATTTCTTTTTCTTCTTTTTGGCCTGTTTGCGGGCCTTGCGCGCTGCCTTGCCCTTCTTGCGGCGTTTTTGTTTTTGTTTTGCCGTAAGCCTGGGCATGCCGTAAGCCGTCCGTTGCCTGGGTTCCTCGGGGATGATGTCTGAAATGTCCTCGCCCCTGGCCTTGGCAAGGTTGAGGTATTCCTTGAATCCCGGTATCCTGGACAAGAGCGAAGGCTTTTTGCCCATTTGCACCATCAGGTCCTTCATGGTCTGAAACCGGACCAGCAGGTCCTTGACCTCCGTGACCTTTTTACCCGAGCCGCGGGCGATCCGGGCGGCCCTGCTGTCATCGATGATTTCGGGATTAAGGCGCTCCTTGTGGGTCATGGAATTGATCATGGCCTCGATATTGAGCAGCACTTTGTCGTCGATCTGCTGGCCCTCTGGCACCATTTCATGGAAAAAAGGCAGTTTCTCCATGGTGTCCTTCAGTGCGCCCATCTTTTGGATCGCCTTGATCTGGTCCAGGAACTGGTACAGGTTGAAATCGCCCTTCAGCATCTTCAGGGCATCCTCCTCGGCCTTTTCCTGGTCCACCACCTTTTCAAAGTCCTGGACCAGTCCGACCACGTCACCCAGGCCCAGAATCCGCGTTGCAATCCCATCCGCGCGAAATTCCTCCAGTTTGTCCATGGATTCGCCCATACCCACGAACATGACCCGCTTGCCCGTGACCGCACGCACGGACAGCGCGGCCCCGCCCCTGGCATCACCGTCCATCTTGGTCAACACCACGCCCGTGATGTCCAGCCGCCGGTCGAATTCGGCAGCGGTTTTGACCGCATCCTGCCCGATCATGGCATCCACGACCAGCAGTATGTTGTCCGGCTTGATGCGGGACTTGATTTCATCCAGTTCCTGCATCAATTCCTCGTTTACGGTCAAACGGCCCGCGGTATCGATGATCACCAGGTTTTTTCCGGTCGCCTTTGCATGCAGCAGGCCCTCCTCGATCAAGTCCGGGGGCTGCATGCCCTCACGGTGAAACACCGGCACGTTGATCCGTTGTCCCAGTGTGCGCAACTGGTCCACTGCGGCGGGGCGGTAAATATCGGCCGCGATCAGCATGGGCCGCATCTGCTTTTGATCCCGCAACAATTTAGCCAGTTTTCCGGAGGTCGTGGTCTTGCCGCTGCCGTTCAGGCCCACTATCATGATCGTGGTCGGCCCCTTTTTGGCAAAGGCCAGCTCCCGTTCACCTTCGCCCATCAGGCTGATCAATTCGTCGTGACATAGTTTGATGAAGTATTCACCGGGGCCTATCTTCAGTTTTTTGTCCTTGGCATAGGCCTTGGTCTGGATGATCTCACCAATGGCCTTTTGTTTCACGTGCTCCAGGAACGCCTTCACCACGTGCAGTTCGACATCGGCCTCGAGCAGCGATATCCTGATGTCACGCAACGCCTCGTCGATATTTTTTTCCGTGATCTCGGATTTGCCCTGGAGTTTCAGTCGGGCGTTTCTAAATCCCTTGGTAACAACCTCAAGCATCCATTCTCCTTTTCAAGCAGGCACACATACCGGCCTAATAATACACAAAAACGAGGATTTTTTCGCCCCCCTGAAACCCAAATTACGTGACTGATTTCCGGAGGTATCCACGGCACCAGGGCCGCTTTTTATAACAAGAACTTCTTCCTGTCGTTAGAAGCCCGATAACCGTGACCGTTGACAGTGACCCGGTACGCTGGCCTTGCAGGGCAATGATCAGAAGAACACGGTGAATGACAGGTTTACGGTGATGCTGTGAAACAGGGCAACCATGTCCTTGACCTTTAGCGTGGGTGTTTTCACGGTCCCTGACACGATGCTCTTTTTTATGCTGTCATCCACGCTGTTTTTGATCTTGCCCTTGACGATATTTGTAGGCTGGTTGGTCAGGAAGAAATTGTACCTCGCACCCAGGCCGATGCTGAAGTGTTTTACCGGTGCGTACTCCATGACCAGCCCGGCATACGCGGTAAAACCATACTGGCCCTTCAGTTTGTCCACGTCGTTGAACGTGACGAACGCAGGGCCAACACCGAGGGGCAGGTAGAGCTTGAACTTGCTGTTCACGATGTACCATCGATACCCCAGCGTCAGCGAGTGGAATTGCAGCCAGGGCAGGCCCTTGGTTGATGCGGACAGTATGTTGCCGTTGGCGTCCTGGTACTTGATGCTCTTCCACGTAAACACCTGCCAGGTATAGCGAATTTCCATGCCTATCAACAACAATTCCGCATGCAGGGACCAGCCGGGGCCGTTTTTTACGTCCGTAAGGCTGTACGAACCCGATACCGGCGCGGCCTTTACGTACCTGGACAACGGGAACGTACCGCCGCCACCCACGCCAAGGCCCAGCGTAATGCCCTTGGCAAATCCCGGAACGGCAATCATCAAAACAAACAGTCCGGCAAGCCCGAAATTTACAACCCTTTTCAACATACAACCTCCGAATCCATTGTTAGACACACCCAAATTACCGCTAATTTGGGACAACCATGCCGCTTTTACAAGAGGCCTTCATTACTATATTATACAAAATCGGGAGGATTTAGGAATCATTGACGAAATTTTATGGAGATTGATGAATGGAAGTGCATAAAGGCGTTATCCATGAGTGATGACACATTAAAAGACCGTGTATCCAGGGCATGGGTACTGGTGTCGGTTGCTGTTGCCGCCATGTTCGCATGCAGCCGCCCGGTCCAGGAACTGAAGATGAAGCCCATGCGTTTTGTGGCCGTGCAGACGCCAGGCGGACTCCACGTGGAACTGGCCGACCCCCAGGCCCTGTTCGACAGGGCAACGAAATTCCTGAAACAAAAACGCTACAAGGAGGCCTGGTCCAGGTACCGGGTGTTGCTGAAATACTATCCCGGGCATGCTCTCGCGGTGCCGGCCCGGTACAACACGGGGTTGTGCCTGAGCCACATGAAACGCTACAAGGAGGCGGCCCGGGCCTTCGAGGCCTACCTGAAAGCCAAGGACCTGTCCCGGCAGGACCGCTGTGACGGTATGGAAAAACTGGGCGAAGTCCTTTCCAAACTCAAGCGCCCCCGGGACGCCATAAACTGGCTCATGCGCGTGGACAAAAATTGCACGGGAACCGTGTTTGCCAGGATACGTACCAAGGCAAAAATTGCACACGAATACAACCAGTTACATGACCCGGCAATGGCCATGCACTTTGCCTCCCGGGCCATGCGCCTGTACCGCATAAACAAGGAATCGCCAGGCATGAGCGGCTATTATTTTGCCGCCATGGCCTACTACGAATATGCACGTGCCTACGCGTTCATGTTTCGCAACATAAAATTATACCTGCCCATGGACCGCATGGAAAAGGACCTCACGGACAAGGCCCAGTATTTTTTGAGCGCCCAATCCGCCTTTTTGAACGCCATCAGGGTCCACAACATCTATTTCGGCATACGCAGTGGCATGGCAATTGGCAAATTATACGAGGACTTCTATAACGACCTCATGTCAGCCGAGGTCCCGGCAAAATTCACACCCGAACAACGCAAGATCTATTTCGAGGAGTTGAAAAAGGACATTCGTCCCCTGGTCCGGAAGGCCGAAATCGTGTATCAACAGAACCTGCGCGTGGGCAAATACTACAAGGTGCCGCAAAAATGGATGCAGGAGGCGCGTAAGCGACTGGAAAAATTGAAACAACTGCTGCAGGAGCCAAAATGAGGATTCTGATAACCGGTGTAAACGGTTTCATGGGCACGAATGTGGCCCGTGTTGCATCGAAAAAACACGAGGTGTACGGGATATTTCTGCCAGGCACACGGATCAAGGCCTGTGCACCCTTCGTGCATAAATTGTATCCCGTGGACATACGCAATCGTGACGCCGTGATTGCGGCATTCAAGGACGTGAGGCCGGACGTGGTGCTGCATCTGGCCGCCATGGTGGGCGATACGGGCCGGGCCAGGGCATTTTTGGACGTGAACGTGATGGGACTGGAGAACTGCCTGGATGCCGCCCTGGCAGCAGGTGTCGGGCGTTTCGTGGCCATGAGTTCCCTGGCTGTGCATGGTCCGGGGCCGTTTCGCAATGCCGACGAGGATACACCGGCGATTGCGGATTACCCGCATTACGCGGTGTCCAAGGTGATGGGTGAGCACCTGATCCGTCAATATGCATACACAGGCCTGGAATACGTGATCATCCGGCCGGGCCTGATCCCGTTTGGCCCCCAGGACCGCCTGTTTACCCTGCCCATGGTCAACCTTATCCGGCACGGCATTGTCCCCATGGTGAACCTGGGCAAGGCCATGATCAACACCGCATTCGTGGACAACCTGGTGCACGGGTTGATGCTGGCCATGACACACCCGGATGCAGCGGGCCGGACACTGATTATTGCGGACCCTCCGGTACGTTTCAAGGTCCTGGTGGACCTGTTCGGCGAGGCATTGGATCGCAGGCCTGTAAAGGTCCCGTTGTTCAGCGGGCCCCTAATTGTGGCGGGCAAGGCCATGGAGAGGCTGCCCCTGCCCTTCGCACCCCCAATCACCGAGTACAGGGCCCGTGTTGTGGCCAAGGATTTTTATTTCTCCACAAAAAGGGCTGAGCAAACAATAGGTTATAAGCCGCTGGTAACTTTAAGGCAGGCAGTGGAGCGCAGTGTGCACTGGGCCATTGAAGCGGCCTGATTCCTGATTATTTCGCCGCTTTGTGCCTGTGTGCGGACAAAATGCCCCGAAGCCTGACAGCGGCCCAATCCACGAACAGGCCTGCCAAAAATACGTACATGAAGTCCGTCTGGAATCGAATCCTGTTGTTTTCACCGCAGTCCAGCAGGTTTCCGATCAACATAACATAGATGATCGTCAGGGTTACGTAGTACAAACCAAGCCTTTCAGAGGCATTCGTGGTATGCCTGGCCCTGCGCAGGCCAAATACCAGCAACAAGGGGAAGCCGAACAACAGGGTCAAATACAGGTGTGTAGGCCTGCTGTAGGGGTTGTAATCCATTTTTTCTTTCAGGAATGCGGCCAGGCGGTCCAGGAACGGGGCTGGGATGCGGGCATACAGGATGTCATAGGCCCGCAGTACCGGCTGCACCGCCCTGAAATTGTCCTTGGATATGTAATCCTGGTACTCGGCAGCCTTGAAATAGTTCAGGAAACTGAAAAACCACGACAACAGCACCACGTGCGGGTAATGCAGGGCCAGGTAGATGTCATCCTTCAGCACCAGGTCATAGGTGCCGATCATTGCCACGTAGTTGATGTTCGGGTAGTTTTGACCGTTGGGACCCACCGTGGACTTGAGTTTCGAAAACAGCACCGGGAGCCTGGGCAGATGCTTGAATCGCTTCAGAAAACCGGGTGAGCTCCAGTATGGGTCACCCCGGCTGTCAATGACCGCATTTTTCGGGTCATCCGGGTCGGGATAGAAGATTTCCATGGAGTATTTCGATATCCTGCCGGCCTTGTGCAGTGCAACGCGGTCCTTTACCGGGATCGGAAACGTGGTGATCTTGGCAATGTTACCCGGGAACCAGGTGGACACGGTGAAATGCCCGAAAATTATCTTGTTTTTCACGTATGGGGCCACTACGGCCACCAGCAGCAGCCCCGTGGCAACCCACCTTTTCCAGCCCACCGGGCGGACCTTCCACAGCAGCACCCCCACGACCAGTCCCACGTACAGAAAATGGACCAGCGCCCGTGTCCATGCCAGCCACCACAGCACCAGGTACAAGAGCACGCAATATACCGGCCTTTTACTATCCAGGTACCTCACCAGCAACCAGGCGCTGATAAACCACCACGAGGCATCCAGAAACGTGTAAAACAGGTGATGCTGGTACAGGACATAGGCCGGGCTTGCCCCGAATAGCATCACCAGGGCCATGGCAATCCGCCTGCGAATGCCGAATCGCAGTTGCAGGTCGAACAGGGCCCACAGTGCCAGCACGCCGCATGCGAAATAAAAGGCCTGGAATGCCAGGGGATAGAGGTCGGGAAAGAGTTTCAGCACGATGCCAACCAGGATATTGAATCCGGGCGGCTGAATGTGCAGGTACAACACACTGCGCCAAAGGTCGTGCTGGAGCAGTTTCGGGTCCAGGATTTGCCAGTATCCCAGCAGGGGAAAGATGTCCATCCTGACACCGAGCAGGAAATATGTTACCTCCACCGCGACCTGAAATAACAAAATCAACCCCAGGTCCGACCACCTTGCCCTGCCTGCGTCTTGCCGTTCCACGGACATAGTATAAAGGCCTATGTCGGGCCGCGTCAAATCGCGAAGCAGCCAAATTACCGGTTTATTGGTCAATTTTGGGACACTGTTCCTTGCATGTCAGAATAAATAGTGATAGAACTTGCTGTGAGCGACCTTAACTTTGCGAGGCAGACATGACTAAAAAACCAGAAATCAAACCAGCAGATGGCAAACTTGGTATCCTGTTACCGGGCCTGGGCGCTGTGGGCACCACCCTGGTTGCCGGGACCTGCATGGTGCGAAAAGGCCTGGGCCGTCCCTACGGGTCGCTGACCCAAATGGGCACTATTCGGCTTGGGAAACGTACGGAAAACAGGGTACCCTTGATCAAGGACTTTGTGCCCTTGACCCCATTGCAGGACATTGTATTCGGCGGGTGGGACATTTTTAAGGATACCGCGTACGAGTCCGCACTGAACGCGGCCGTGTTGCGCCAGGAGCACATCGATTCCGTGCGCGATGAACTGCGTGCACTGAAACCCATGAAAGCGGTGTTCGACAAAAACTACGTAAAGAACCTGGATGGCCCCAATGTGAAGCATGGCAAAACCAAGATGGACCTGGCAGAGCAATTGATGCAGGACATGGCCGAATTCAAACAGAAAAACGGCCTGGACCGGGTGGTTGTGCTGTGGACGGCCAGCACGGAGGTGTATCAGCCGGTTTCAAAGGTGCACCTGGATATGGACCTTTTTGAAAAGGGCCTGCGCGAAAACGCCCCCGAGATCAGCCCGTCCATGATCTATGCGTACGCGGCACTCAAAAGCCACATACCCTTTGCCATGGGTGCGCCGAATGTGTCCGTGGACATCCCGGCACTGCTGCAACTGGCCAGGGAAAACAAGGTCCCTGTCAGCGGCAAGGACTTCAAGACCGGCCAGACCCTGATGAAAACGATACTGGCACCAGGCTTCAAGGCCAGGTTGCTGGGTATAAACGGCTGGTTTTCCACGAACATCCTGGGTAACCGCGACGGCGAGGTCCTGGACGACCCGGGGTCCTTCAGGACCAAGGAGGTCAGCAAACTGGGTGTGCTGGACACGATCCTCCAGCCTGACAAATACCCGGAACTGTATAAAAACCTGCACCACGTGGTCAGGATCAACTACTACCCGCCGCGTGGCGATAACAAGGAAGGCTGGGACAATATCGACATCTTTGGATGGCTGGGCTATCCCATGCAGATCAAAATCAACTTCCTGTGCCGGGACTCGATCCTGGCGGCACCTGTTGCCCTGGATTTGGCCTTGTTCATGGACCTGGCACAGCGCTCCGGCATGTCCGGAATCCAGGAATGGCTGTCGTTTTACTATAAGAGCCCCATGGTCAGGGAGGGGTTGTACCCTGAAAACGACCTGTTCATACAGTTGACCAAGTTGAAAAACACCCTGCGTTACCTGAAGGGTGAGACACTGATCACGCACCTCGGTGTAGAGTACTACGACTACTTCGAGTAAATCCTGAGACGCAAAACCCGGACAGCGAGCCAACGGTGATATAGCCAATCAATTGAAGATAAAGATATTTTTTAGGGACAGAAAAGCAATTTACCCCTGCCAGGCCGCTGGCCTGGTCGTGCTGACCCTTGACCGCGGCCGGTGACCGTTGACCGTGTGGTTCGGTGGTGGTGACGTAAGCCGTGGACCGCAGGCGGACTCGAGGAAGTTCATCCACTAATTTTTGGGGTCTTCCGGATCCCGCCTAAGTGGTGGATAACACCAAAGGCCGAAAGTGCTTAAAACTCTCCCCCCCGCCTACACTGTCACTGACTCTGTATTCTTAGTTGGCGGCCAAGAAACATCGATTTCCATACCTTAAATCAACTCCTTAGAATGGATTGTGTCTGCTGTCCTGGCACAGGGTTTTCCGGGTGGGCTTGCATTCGTAATCTATCACGGTTTTTATCTCCCATTCCACGGCCTGGCCGGCATACTTGCCCTTTGTGGGTGTCCCCTTGACCTTCAGGCCTTGAATCCGGATATGTACATCCTTTGGTCCCAATGCAAGGACCTTCAACGTCCCCCCGGTTATTTCGGCATTATCAAAAAAGTAGTCTCCCTCGTAAGCAGAAATGGAATATTTTCTAATCTCTTTATCATTTTCCAATGAAATTACCTTTCCATTCTCCCATTTGTCAAATACCATACTAATATAAAGGTAATGATGACCAGGTAAACTGATCTTTTTATCAGGAAAAAAGGCTTCAATCACTAAGCATATATCCTCGTTAATACCTTGAAAAAAATCTATATCAGGAGGAGAAAAATAAACGTCAGTATCCGAGGCCGTCCATTGCCCATCAGGCGTCTTAATGACCAAATGTTCAGACGACTTTACATAATCACACCAGGTATAAGTCCAGTCAGTGCAATCCGAGCAGCCAGTTGCAAACAATAAAACACCCAATAATGCCAACACGAACGGCTTTTTCACCAGAACCTCCTTTTGCCTGCCAGAGGGATTGCTGTCTTACCGGACTCGCTTAGTGTATCGGTCCCGGTCCACAACATGTCCCCGGCATGGAAATAGAAGTGGAATTTAATGGGGATCATACCACTGTTAGCCGAATGAACCGGGTGCCACGCGTTGCAATTGTTGCCCTGGTCATCGCAGCCGAAGTCCCACAGCCTGCGTATAAAGGTCCTGCCGGACTTGCCGGGCGCATTCCCTGAAACAAAGCCCATGTACAGCCTGCCATTTACGTACCCCAGGCCAAGCCCGTAGATCGCATCCCCGTAGGGATTGAAATCGGACAGGTCACTATTTGATGTATTGATCCTGAATGTCAGACGCCTATCAGGAGGCCATGGGTCATCCTTATCCACGAAATAGTGGAAAAATATCCCGTATGACACGTTTTCGTGTTGATATTCGTCAGTGTAAAAGGCCACATATAACCGGTTGTTGTAAGTAAACAAATCGTAAGTCACAAAACTGCTCGGGTCAAGGCCCCACAGGTGGAAATCCACATCCCCGAATTCGTGTTCCCAGATCCAACCGTTTTCCGTGAATACATACCTGAGTTCGCCGTTTTTTCGAAAGGCCACAAATATCTTGCCGTCCCATGTCTGTGCCACCGGTCCCGATACCATACCAAGCTGGCCTATCGGGTTCAGGGATACGTGGTATGATTTCGTGATATCGCCGGTCGAAAAATATGACAGCCAACCCGTTGTCGCGTCCACGCAAAACACGTACAGGCGGTGTTTTAATACAGCGGCAGCGATACCCGTGTGCCTGGAACACGGGACCTCAAGCATGCCGGATGGCCACTGGTTCGGTGTAGATGGTTCAGGGCTTATGGTATAACGTATTTGTCCGTCCCTGGGTATGGACAGGGCTGTTATGCGACCGTTGAACTCCACCGTGGTGGAAGGGCCTGTCAGGCCACCGGGGATCGGCCTGGATACCCATATTTCCTCCTTGGATTTCTTGGGGAAGAACTTGTACACCGGGGTACATTGACTGCTCAGGAAATTCGTAGGCTCGTGGTACTTATCCGGTCCCCATACCACCTGGCCGGGGAAGAATTTTGAGAGGTCCTTTATAAATATGTTTGCAGGGTGTGTATCAAATTCCCCTACATCGTTTCCGTACTGCGGGATTCCCCCGGGCCCGCAATCCGTGCAATATTTCTTGATCGATTGCAGGTCAGGCATCCTTGTCCCTCCCATGCCGTTGTTGGTGTCATCACATCCGACCGCGGAATATGTGCTGATATGACATCCACTAGGGTCCGCATACTGGTGGTGTTTGCCCCCGGACCAGTAAACCGCGGGGTGAACACTCCCGTCCGACCAGGTTTCCGGTGTTGCACCACCAAAGATCGGGTCGCTGTCATAGCCCCCGGCGTCACTCAGCGAATACCAATCCAGGGTAAAAC
>WGCQ01000071.1 GCA_015493765.1 Deltaproteobacteria bacterium | reverse complement strand
GTGCTGGCGGTGGCGGCGGTGGCGGCGGCTGCCCTGGCACAAAAGGGACCGGTGGCGGTGGCGGCGGCGGGTCATTTGCCATATTCCTGGTCGATTCCAGGTGCCAGGTGGTCCATAACGTACTGATGTATGGCAGCGGGGGCAATGGTGGTACCGGTGGCAAGGGTGGAAAAGGCGGTAAAGGCGGAAAAGGTGGCGCTGGTGGTAGCGGCGATGATGACAACGATGGCGCTGGTGGTGCCGGAGGCAACGGCGGCCATGGTGGCGCAGGCGGTGCAGGTGGCGGCGGTGCAGGCGGGCCGTCCGTGGGTATCGCCATTTTCGGGGACAACAGCGACCCCGTGTGCTCGGATAACGACTTCGAACCCAGCGGATTCCAAGGCATGGGTGGTGCCGGTGGGTCCCAGGCGACACCGAATAACGGCGAAAACGGCATAGCCAAGAAGGTATGGGGCGCCACGGACAAGTGCCAGGACCCTGATGCAAACAATAAGTGACGGCAGATTTACGTAACCAGGCTCAACGCCTCGGCTCCTGAAATCATTACGGTAATTCGGATGTTTTACATGGAGCGCAGGCGGCCTCGCCTGCTTGTTTCGCGGGCGTCTCGCCCGCCTTTCCGTGACCGTTGGCCGTTGGCCGTGACCGTTGGCCGTGGCAGTGTGCTCCCGGTTGTAACGGGAATCTTCCCGAAGGCCCGACGGGCCGTCCCGCAGCAGCCGCAGGCTGCTGCCCGAATCCCGATGCCAGAGGCCCGAGGCCGTTGGCCCTGGCCGTGGCCGTTGACCGTTGACCGTGGCAGTGTGCTCCCGGTTGCAACGGGAATCTTCCCGAAGCAGCCGCAGGCTGCGTCCCGAAACCCGATGCCAGATGCCCGAGTCCGAGGCCGAGACCGGTGACCGTGGCCGTGGCCGTTGGCCCTGGCCGTGACCGTGACCGTGTGATCCCGGTGAAAACGAAAGCCGTGGAGCGCGGACACATCGACCTCAGGTCTAAAATCGGCCTTTGCTGCCCAGGTATCGCTCCAGCATCTGCATAGTGTCCAGCATACCAATCAAGTCCTGTACAAAATCGATTTTTGATGTGTCTATTACCAGCACTGGCGAGAGGTCGTACCTGCGAAACCAGGACTGGTACAGCCTTTGCAGGCGTCGAACATAGGTTGGATCGATCTGTTTTTCCTCGGGACGGCCGCGCAACCGGATGCGCTTCATAATCGTACGCAGGGGGCATTTCAACTGGATTAGCAAATCCGGAGGCCTGAGTGCATCTGACAAGGTCTGATACAAGTCCCAGTAAGTTTGAAAATCCCTCCTGGTCATATACCCCATCCTGTACAGATTCGAAGCAAAGATCTCGGCATCTTCGTATATCGTGCGATCCATTACCACGATGCCGTTGGTCCTGGCCAATGCCTGGTGCAGTTTAAATTTTTGTGTCAAAAAAAACACCTGTGAGTGGAAGGCCCACCTGTGCATATCCACATAAAAATCCTTCAGGTAAGGATTTTCATCGTTGGTTTCAAAAAACGGGGTCACGGAAAAGTGGTGCCTTAAAAACTCCACAAGACTACTCTTACCAGCACCCATGTTTCCGGACACCGCGATATACCTGTTGTTACCCATCATCATTGCTAACCCAGGTTAATACATTTTTTCCGGATACTCAACCTGGATCCGGGATCCCAAATTACCTGTCAAATTTGAGTACAAAGGACGCTGAAAGTGGTCCAGGTGCAAGGCGTTAAGCCAATTTGAGCGCAGGTGTGGTAGGGCCACTGAGCATACATGGGTGCAAACGACAAAGTAGGTTAGCCGCTTGCGGCGTACGACTCCCGAATTTAGTCAGGTAATTTGGGGTAACTTCGTTTAGTTGTTAAACCACATCAATTGTGTTAGACTAATTGCCAGACAACAGGGAGGAACCATGAGGCACAACCCCCTTTTATTGGCCCTGCCGGTCATATCACTGTTTTTTGCCACTTGTGTCAACCCGAAAAGACCTGCCCCTGACCAGCACTGCCGCAGCGACTCGGAATGCCCGCTGGGGTGGTACTGCAACCCGGAAACCTTGATGTGCGTGGAGGGTGCCGAGGTCTGGCAGCACAGTATGCCGGACGTGTACCAGGCGGACACGGGCGTGGATACCCGGGAAACCGTGTCGTCGGGCTGCCTCGAGGGCAAACAGTGCGATGACTACGACCCGTGTACCTACGGCGACAGGTGCACAAAGGGCGTATGCAAGGGCACGGCGTACTCGTGCAACAGCAGCAAGCCCTGCGTCATAGGCCAGTGCCTGGGCAACGGTGATTGCAGGTACACGGTGAAACACGGGTACTGCCTGATCGACAGCCAGTGCGTCAAGGCCGGAACCGTTTCACCCGACAACCAGTGCATGGCCTGCGTGCCCGAGGTCACCAGGTATGCATTCTCAAATGACGACGGCCTGAAATGCGACGACCACGACCCGGATACCACCGATGACCACTGCCTGGCCGGGCGTTGTATCGGCACCAAGGAGGCGAAATGAAACACATTGCTCTGGGACTTGTGGTATTGCTCGTGTCTGCTGGCGCCATGGCCAGGGACGCCAAGCACCAGGCAAAAGCCGCCAAACCCGTGGAAGCCCTGGACTACTGGACCCCCAAGGGGCAGTCCCCGGACAACGTGTTTACGATCCACGGGTCCTACTGGCTACACTACAACCACGTGACGAATTTTCGGTTGGACGAATTGGGTACCCGGGACGGCCTGCACTGGTACCTGGACCACCGCCTGCGTATCCGGCCCGTGTTGCACCCCATCAAATCGCTGAAATTCGTGGCGGAATTCGACGCATTGACCGGCCAGATCGCGGGCGACACCACCATGGTGGGTGCCGACGTGCTGTTGTGGCCGCGCTCGTCGAACCGGGGCTACAAGCAGGCGGCCTTCCGCCAGGGTTATATCGAGTGGCTTTCGCCCATAGGCATGTGGCGCATAGGCCAGATGACGTCCACCTGGGGACTGGGTATGCTGGCGAACGGCGGCGGGGACCGGGAGTCCAGGTTTTATGACAGCCGGTTCGGCGACCTGGTGGACCGGGTGATGTTTGCAACGAAACCTGCCGCGCCATTCACGGATGCAAAGTGGGCGCAAAACCTGTACCTGGCCCTGGGTTTCGATTCCGTTTACCGCGACGAAAACGCCAATGTCCGCGATGGTGACAGGGCGTACGAGGCGATAGCGGCCCTGTTCTACAAGACGGCCAGGGATTTTTTGGGCGTTTACACCGCGTACCGGCACCAGCGTTACGCGGGCGGGGACAAGTTGTCGGTGACCGCAGTGGACCTGTACGGACGCAAGTATTTCGACCTGGGATGGTCGGACCTGCAGGTCGCATTCGAGGGCACCGCACTGGCGGGCACAACCAATCACGTGGTGTTTTTGCAGAGCCCGAACCAGGTAAATGTCACGGCATTCGGTTTCATCCAGCGCACCACGTGGCACATAAAAAAGGCCAGGCTGACCACGAAACTGGAACTGGGGTTTGCATCCGGGGACAATGACCCGTCGGACGGCACGGTGCGCTCGTTTTCCTTTGACCCGGATTACCACGTGGGCATGATACTGTTTCCGGAGGTCGTGGCACGCATGAGCGCCAGGGCAGCGGACCGGGTGGCTGACCCTAACCTGGTGCAGACGCCGCCCAAGGGCTACGACATGGCAGCCACGAACGGCAGCATCACCAACGCCTTTTACGTGGCCCCGTCCGTGCGATGGCAGGCGACCAGGGGGCTGTCCATGACCGCGTTGATACTGATCGCCATGGCACCGGCCCGGATTTACAGCCCGTACAACACTGCGGCGAACGGCGGCTTCCCGGTGTCATACCGGGGCAGCACGGGCAGGTACCTGGGGACCGAACTGGATTACGGGCTCACGTGGAAACTGCCGCTGAGCCAGTACCTCAACGTGGCTTTGGGCGGCGACCTGGGCATGCTGATACCGGGCAATGCGTTTAACACCAGCCAGGGCAAGGCTTTGGGTAACGTGTACAAGGCCAGGGCCAGGTTCGACCTGATATTCTGAGGGGGAGGCGATGAAACACCTTGAAATATTTAGACTTTTGATATTGGTGCTGACAGTGGCGTTTTGGGCCTGCGGCCCGGCTGCAAAGGGGCTTGCACCCACCATACCCGGGCCGGGTCCGCACGTGGTGTTCGACCTGGCCGCAAAGCCCCTGCCCGAGATCCCCCTGCCCAACGATGCGGCCACTGTGGTTGACCACTCCACGAACACGGGGCTGCGCGTGAACATCAGCGAGATCGCTCCCACGCTGATCGAATCGGACACCAGGGCCAAGGTGGACAAGATCGACGGATTCGGCGTGTTTTCACCGATCACGGTCAGTTTCGACCGCCTGATCGACCTGGGCGACCTGCTCAAGCGCCATTCCAACACGCGATTTGCGGACGACGCGGTATTCGTGATCAACGTGGACCCGAAGTCGAAATACTACGGCACGTTCGTGCCCCTGGACATCTGCCATGGCAACTACCCCGTAACCCTGACAAAGACAGGGAAACAGGACCTGTTCTTTTCGGACGGCAAATACCCGTACATGGCCAAGGCGGACGTGCACGCATGGGACAACAACGTGCTGTTCGAGGAACGCAACGAGGACGTGAACCACAACGGGATACTGGACCCGGGCGAGGACACGGACTTCGACCACCAGTTGGACATACCGAATATCTACCCGCTGAATGCATGCGACACCCAGCGCGATACGCTGCGCCAGGCCCTGCTGGGCAATAATTCGGACGCCATTGCAAAGGCTCGAAAGGCATACGATACATGCATGGTGGCTCATTTGTTGACCTGTTATGAGCGGGAAACCAATACCCTGATCATCAAGCCGCTGATGCCCCTGGACCAGCACAGCAAGTACGCCGTGGTGATCACCAAACGCGTAAGGGACAAGCAAGGCCACCCAGTGGTGTCGCCGTTTCCGTACGTAAACGCCCTGGACCAGACGCAGGCGCTGAAGCCCCTGCGCGAAATACTGCCAAAGGTCGGGCTCAGCGTGGATGATATCGCGTTTGCCTGGTCGTTTACCACCCAGAGCCTGACGCAGGACCTGGAGGCAATCCGCAAGGGCTTGTACGGCTTTGGCACCATGGCCTGGTTGTCAAAACGATTCCCGGTATCCAAGGTTTATCCCGCAGTGGTCACGGACGAGGCCGGGGCAAACCCGTACTATATCAAGATGGACAAACTGTTGGCGGCCCTGGAGCCGTTTTTGCCCCTGTTCAGCAGCCCGGACAACCCGAGGGGCCCCAAAAAACTCGTGGAGGACCTGCGCAACATCGATCACGTGGTGATAGGCAAGTTCTATTCGCCCTACTTCCTGGTGGACAAGGATGGCGTGGCCACGAAACACTACCCTGCGGACGATGACGAGTCCTTTGACATGAATCCCCTGACCGGGAGGGCCGTGGTTGGCGGCCAGTGGGTCGGTTACATGTGCACGATCCCCAAAAAATCGGAGGGCAAGCAGCCGTTTCCCGTGGTCTTGTACGCGCACGGCTATTTGGGGCTGTTGTTTGAGCAACTGGGATTTGCCGGCCGGATGGCAGGTTTCGGCATTGCATCCTGTGGTATCGAGGCCATGGGACACGGCCTGGCACTGCCGCCTGACATGAACCAGGAAGTTGATATGGTCAAAAAGATCCTGAGGAGTTATCACCTGTGGCCCACGTGGGAGGCGCTGTCCCCTGGACGGGCCAGGGACCTGAACAACGACGGCGTACCGGACATCGGCGGTGACTTTTGGACCTCCGACCTGTTCCACACCCGGGACGTGGTCCGGCAGACGCTGGTGGATTACATGCAATTCATCCGGGTCCTGCGCAGTTTCAACGGCAGGAACACGTGGGCAGCGGACACGGACGACGACGGGTTTGCCAATCCGGCCGGGGACTTCGATGGTGACGGAGTGCCTGATTTGGGCGGTCCCACACACGTTTACGGTGCGTGGGGGCAGTCCCTGGGTGGATTCATTGCGGCGTTGCTGGCCGCGGTGGAGCCTGCGGTGAAAACGGTTGCACCGGTGTCAGGCGGCGCAGGGCTGACGGATATTGCGATCCGCAGCGAAAATGCCGGTGTGCCCGAGGCCGTGATGATGCCCTTGCTGGGACCGATCATCATGGGCCATCCGGTTGGTGATAACGAGGTCCAGTTCGAATTCCTGCTCCACGATATTATTAAGAAGGCCGTGGTCCCGTTTTACACATCCACGAAGGTCCGCCCCGGCGATCGTCTGGTGCTGAAAAACCTGCACAACGGCAAGACCGCATACGTGATCGTGCCGCCGGATGAGACGTTTCGGTTCGCGGTGCCTGCGGATGCCCTGTCCGCCACGGAAAAACGGGCGCCCCTGGGCATGCTGGACGACAATTCCAACGTGCCGGTCACGGTAAAGGACCCTGCGGCCATAGGTGACCCGTTGCGAATTACGGTGTACAGGAGCACAAGCGACCAGGTTAAAGAAGTAATCGACCACTTCGACCGCGACGTGTTGTGGCAGGGTGCGCTGTTTCCAAGGGGTTCACAAATGGTGGCGGTCCAAAAGGGCATGGGGTACCTGCGCCAGACGCACGATTTGCGCAAAATGATGTCCACGGCAGCGTTCATTATAGAGGCCGCTGACCCAGGTGCGTTCAGCAACTACTTCTTCCGGGACAGCCTGGATTTTTCGTACGAGGACAAACTGCCCGATGACATGGGACATTACTACAAGGTAAAGCAGCCGGGCATAGACCCGCATCGCAGGAATACCCACATCATGGACACCAGGGTCATGGTGGTTTCAACGGCAGGCGATATGAACGTGCCTGTGAATACCGAGATCGCAATGGCCAGGACCACGGGTATCCTGGACATTTTCGATAACATCAAGGACGCCAGGCTGGCGGGTATCCCGGATGCGCTGTTCAAGGCATCGCACAAGTCGTGGCCGAAACTGGGGATCACGAACCCGAACGATTTGATGATCAAACTGCACGCGGTGGACCCGATCGACAGGCTTTACGGCATGCCGCCCGATCCGGACAACCTGTCGAACGGCCACGACCCCAACACCCAGGTCACCCGTGTGAATCCGCCCCTGCGTGAAACCATACCATGGAAGGGCGGATTCGAGTTGTTCCGCATGCCCTACCACGCGGAAGGCGACAGGCATGGATTCGACATCCCAGAGCCGGACCGCTGCAAGGACGCAAAGACCCGGGACCATTGTTTTGATGTCAATTTCTACATGACCAACGTGGTGGCCTACTGGATGTTCACCCACGGCGACCCCGTTGATTCCAAAGGGAATTTTATTCTGGATTCGCCGTGCATGGAGCACGGAAACTGCCCGTTCTTTCCAAAAACCGCGCAGAGCGCACCCTTGCCGAAGTAATTCCGGAATTAGCCTGGGTAAAGGATGCAATTCAGGCGCCTGCCACTGCGGGGGAACTGTCGGGGGCAGAGGCCGGGCTAACGCATGGGCCCTCCCCCGCCGGCACGCCGAGCCAAATCCAGGTCCGAGGACAGACCTGTTCCACCACCAAAGGTCTGGGGTCTTAAACCCCGCGCGCGCTGTTTGACCACCGCGGTTGTCCTGTCAAGCGTCCCAATCGGGACAACTGCTCTCAAGGCAATTTGCATACCAAATGAAACAGCGCTCATGGAAACCCCTATAATGCTGCAAAATCAATAGGTTGCTTATCCATGCATAATCACGCATAAAATGATAACAGTCCGGAAATCCGGACTCCTCCGGACCAGGTGTCCGAAAAACCGGACTGTTTTTATTTGGTATCCTTGGAAGCCAGGGTCAAAAATAGACACAAAATCAATAACTTATTCAAAACACAAAAGCATTCCGATTTTGGCACGTTGTTTGCCTTTTACATCCCGCATGAAGCCTCGGGAAAGATTGTTATACCTGGGTGCGGATGCACTCAGCGACCACGAATTGTTACAGATCCTGCTGACACCGGGCAACGGAAAGATGTCTGGTGCCATGTTGTCCGACATGGTACTCCAGTCTTGCGGAGGCCTGAAGAACCTGGTCCAGCGGAGGCCGGGCGAACTGGCCAGGCTGCCTGGTATGGGTACGGCAAAGGCGTGCAGGGTCCTGGCGGCCGTGGAACTGGGCAGGCGCGCCAGCATCACCACCCCAGATGGTCCCGTGTTGAACACGCCAAACGATGTGTTCGCCGCGGTCAAGGACCTTGCGCACAAGCCCATGGAGGAATGCATCCTGCTCACGGTGAACACTAAAAACCGTTTACTTGGACGCTACAGGCTGGCCGTGGGTGGTGTGGATTCCTGCCGCATCGAGCCCAAGGCACTGTTCACGCTGGCGATGAAAGAGGGGGCCTCCCGTTTTTTCCTGGTCCACAATCACCCGTCCGGTGACCCGAAACCGAGTATCCAGGACACGACCTTGACCAAACGCCTTTTATGGGGGGCCGAAATCCTGGGATTATCCCTGCTGGACCACGTGGTGGTGGGTACGCAGGGATACGTCAGTATCAGGGCAAATTACCCGGCGCTTGGTGTATGGGGATAAATGGACGCGGCCTTACTGTAAATCGCCGCCCACGGTGCCAAATCCGTGTTCGTGATAGGATGTCATGTTGCCCAGTTGCAATTTGCTGCCTGGCGGCAGGCCTGGAATCATGCTGCCCAGGTCTATCGGCGGAATCGGGAACGTGAATTCTTTGCCCTGGATCTGGCTCTTCAGCATGGGGACCAGTGAATCCAGGATGCCCTTGAACGGCCCCAGGCCGCCCAGGTCAAAGATCTCGGTTTCAATATACGTAATCTTGTTGATCTTGATGCCGATCTCGTTGCCATGCGCCGCGATCTCTGCATCCGCCTTGGCCTGCACCCACATGCCCACGTGGGGCTTGAACCCGTTGATGTCCAGTTTCAGGTCCAGATACAGGTCGCCGACCTGGATTTCCTGAGCCCCGTCGGGATTGCAATCGTCCAGGATAGGCGGCAGCAGGAAATTGGGCGTAATCACCGTGCCGTCCAGGCTCATGCCCTTGCCGCTGTTGCCACCACCGCCCAGTTTGCCCAGGTCGAACGTCTGGTTCAGCATACCGCTCCACCAGGCCGTAAATATCACCTCGTTGATGAAGTCATAGCGTCCACCCAACTGGATCGACGGGTCCTTGTGGAACTTGAACGGTGCCTCACCTTCGCGACTCAGGCACCCGTCACGCAAAATCGAACCCAACGGGTCACGCTTGACATTCTTCTTGGTGAGCGTCCCGATATTCAGGCCAATAGTCGCGGCAATCTTCGTAAATTCCACGGTTGACAGGCTGGTTTTGATATGCAGCGGCAGCTTACCCAACGGCCCCAGTGGCAGGTCAAAGGTCTTGTCCAGCACCAGCATGTTGATCAGTTTTCCGAATGCCAGGGTCATCACCTTTGCCACCAGCGGCTCCATGAATTTCGATAGGGCCTTGGTAAGTTGGCTGTTCAACAGGGGATTGATCACCTTGTCAGCAATCAGTTTGCTCAGTCCACCCACGTATTTTGTCAGGTCAACCTGGCCCAGTTGCAACGTGTTGGTGCCGACCAGTTTGTCCACCGGAGGCGGTATTTTCAGCGTGCCCAGGTCGATCACAAACGACGTGATCGGTTGGATGTCGATGTCCTGGGTCTCCACGTGGAAGTTCTTCATCTCGAATTTGGTCTTGGGATCGGATGGCTGCTTTGAAATCATGACATCGGTGTCCACCAGCAGTTTTCCAATCGTGGCAGACCCCTGTGTGGTGCCGCTGGGCTCCAGACCGACGCCCCAGACCTGTTTGCCGCCCACCTGCAGACCGGCATAACCGTTTGTAATCGTTGCGGTAATCTCCAGGGAGACGCTGACCGGCTGCAAGGTGATCTCACTGTTGATGCCGCCGTCCTCCAGTTGCAGGCTTACGTGGGGCTGGCCGAACACGATGTTCGTGACCTTTGCCTCCAGCGTGAGGTCACCAGTCACGCCCACCTTTACCCCGGCCAGGTTCAATCCCGGAACCGTGAAGTTGATCACATTGGGTATCGTGTACCGCATGGGCGGCAACTGCCCCAGCAACTGGCCGTAGTCGATATTTGCCAGCAAGACCTCCACGATCGTGGCCAGGTCGTTGATGTGCGACGGGTCGTGGTTGCCGTCATCCAGGGCCTTTTGCCCCATGTACAGCATTCCCCCGTCGCTGAGCACCACGTCATCGATCTTGGTGTTGTTCGCGTATGGTATGTAATCCGTTGAATAATAGTACCCGCGGGTCACCTTGGCCTTGTTACCCACTTTGTCCATGGCCTGTACCAGGATCGGATTCAGGCCATGCACGGATTGGATCACGTAATCGAAAGCGCCTTTTTCGTCCAGGCTCACGTCATTGCCGTTGACCCTGACCCACTTCACGCCCGCTCCTGCATCCGTCACCGTCCCCTGCACGTCCAACGACGCCTTTCCCATGAACGTCATGCCACGGTCCGGGTTCGTAATCGTGATGACAGGGGGTCCCATATCGCAAATCAAGGTCAGGGAGTCACTGACCTCCGAGTACGGGTCCTCCAGTGTGACCGTGAATTTGAACGTACCCTCCGCCATGAACTGGTACTGGTCCTTTCCCAGGGCTTTTATGTCCTTGGCCGGCGCCGTGATTTCGCCGTGTATCCCCGGCACCACGTTGTTGAACGCGTCATAGACCGTGTATGTCAATGTCACCTTGTTATGTACGTTATATACCTTTTTCATTGGTTTGGCCGTAAGTTTCACGCGTACGGGCTTGCCGGCGCTCACCGTTAATGTGTCGGTGGTTTTGTCCTCTATCTTTGTCCCCTGCACGGAGCAGCCGATTTCGTACTTGCCCGGGACCTTGGATTTCACCTGCATCCCCTCTATGTCCAGGTTTTTCACAGGGTCCAGTACCACCTTTGCATCCATCACCGGGTTATTGTACTTGTCCAGCGCCGTGCACCTTGCCGTTGCCGCTTCCCCGGCCTTCACATGGTCCGGGTCCACGATTGTCACGGTCTTTACCGGTGGCCCTGCCAGCACTGTCAACTCCGCAGGGCTGTCGTCCGTGGTCTTCGTGTCCTTCAGCCTGCATGCCACGTGGTAGATCCCGCTTTTGGTCAACACAAAGGCGCCCTTGTCCACGTCAGGGGCATCCACACCCTTTGGCGTCTGGAACACCACGTCCGTGGGCGCGTTTGCCTGGTTCCCGTAAACATCATGAACCACGCATTTCACGTGCGTCGTCCCCCCGGCAATGACCTTGCTGTGATCCAGCACCGTATCCACCACCAGGTCCCCTGACACGGGCAACTCCCCGCCGCAGGCAAAAAACACGACAAAAATCAAGGACAAAGCATACAAACCAAGGCGTTTCATTTTGGCCTCCATATCCACTATTTAAATATTTTCCCTGATTTAGATGAAAAAAGCAAATACCAAAATTACCCCCAAATTACCTGACTAATTTGGGATTATTTATCTAATCCGCGATCTACTTAACCCACAAACCTACGGCCATGCGGTCCAGGGTGTTGGTGATTTGAATCGGCAGGGCCGAGCCGTCGGCTGCAATGATGAATACCTCGCGGTCCTCCTTGTGCCTGGTGCCCAGGCCTGACACAGGGGTCTTGCCATCGGTCTGAAACAGCGGGGTTCCGATGAACACAATATACTTGCCTGATGGCGAAAACTTGAAGTTCGTGATCATGGTGGCGTCCGGAGTGTCGCCCTTGGGGTTGTGCGTGACCCTGAAAATGGAGTCACGGGTCAATGGCTTGCCCGTACCTATGCGATCCACGGCCACCTCAACGATGTCCGTCCAGGGTTGCTCCATGTTGTCCCCACAGGGCATGGCCGCGATGAACGCCACGGACTTAGAATCCCTGGTAAACCGAATATCCCCCATGATTTCCGTATATTGCCAGGGTTTGCGCAGTTTTTCCACGCATTTTAACTGCGTAAAATCCCCCGGAGTGCTGAAAAAATTCGAATAGGTGGAGGATTTTGTAGTCAAATCGGTATTCAGTTCGTACTTGCGCAGCCTCAAATCCCGGTTTTGTTCCAGCAGGGCCGCAACAATCACGGAATCATCTGGTGCCAGCCCCAAAGGGTCGTGGTCCGTGTACTCGGAACCAGTGCCTGTGCAAGTGCCTGATGTCGGGTTGATCTGGTGGCATATCTCCTTGCCCACCTGCAACAGTTTCCCCTTGCGCCAGGTAAAGACCCGCTGGCTATAAATCGTGGGCAGCAGCAACAGCAACGTGCCATCCGGCGTGACCCTAAAACGCCCGGTGTACACGGAATTGTTGGCGTCCCTGGTGGTATTCGGAAAGGTAAATAACTGTGTTTCCTTGCTGTTTTGACCCATGGGCAGGGTCATTTTGTACATGCAAAACGTATTGTCGATCACCTGGTCCTTCGGACACGAGCCCTTGCGCGTAAAAAACAATGCATCTTTGGAAAAATGCGCTGCCTGCACCCCTTTTATGGTAGTCAACGGTTGTGCGGAGGGCTGCAAGTTCGCATCCAGGCCATAGATTTTCAGGTCCGGTGGCACATCCGCCTTGTTGGATGCCACATACACGCCTAACAGTTTGAAATCCGGGCTCAATATGCAGCCGTCGCTGCATGACCACGCCTGTTTGCCCGTTACGTTGATCGATTTACCGGACAACGAGTCCATGACCATCAATTCCGTGCGGCCAAAGGCCTTTGTGCCAGGTCTTCCCATGTACAAATACGCTATCTTGAACGCCTCGTCCACTTTTGTAGGCTTCAGTGGACCGGCAGTGTCAAAGCCCGCATCCCCGGCCATATCAGCGGACACGTCAAAATTCGGGTGTACATCCAGATCCTTTTGTGTGCCGGAGGATGAACATCCCGCAAGCAGCAATACCAGTATGGATAGTGTAATCGTATTTTTCATCATGTCTCACCACCGTGCAGGATTTTAACACATCCATGATTTTTGTTGAACGTCCGATTTATCCCAAATTACCTGACTAAATTTAACCGGTAATTTGGGATAGCCATCTTGACTTGAGGTGTTTTTTCCGTATCCTGACTGCTATGAACGGGGGCATACCTGACAATTATGTCGTTCTGATCCCGGGGCTTGGCGCACCACCCATACTTATGAAACCGCTGGGTATGCGGTTGAAACGGGCGGGCTACCATCCCGTATGCATGACCTACCCCCTGCATACACCACTGGAAGACCACGTGGAAAGGCTGAAAAAACTCCTGCACGAATTGAATCACGGAAGCCCCTTGAACATTGTAACCCACTCCTATGGTTCCCTGATATGTCGCAATGCCTACAAGGACACCACGTTGCCCAAACCCAAGAGGGTCGTGATGATTGCACCGGTCAACCAGGGGAGTTCGCTGGCCCAGTCCTGGTATGAATTGACCAGTAAATTTCCAGGGGGACGCCGATTGATGGGCATCCTGGCCGGTCCCGTACCCTTCCAGATTCGAAATAAAATAGTTGGTCAGGACCATCGTTTCCCCTCATGCCATGGGGATGTCGGGGTGATTAGCTTGGTATTGCCGTGGGGGCTTAGCAGTATGCACCCCCTCTTGAAAAATACCAACGACGGGACATCCGAGATGCGGGATACGGTGGCATCAGGATTCAAGGACCTCATCGTACTGACCGGTGAACACAACTCCGCATTATTGCGCAGGGACGTGGCGTCAAAGGTCATACATTTTCTGGATACGGGATGGTTCAGGGAGTACTGATGTGCAGTGGACATGGATAGGGGACGAAATCTTAAACCCGAAGTACCTGACCAAATTCGGGAATCGGTCGCTAAAAGCGGCCCATCCATGTTGTGTTTGCGCCTGTTTGATGATAGTACGCCTGCGTTCAAACAGGCTTAACTCCGTGTATCTGAACCACTTTCAGCGACCCTTGTCCTCAAATTTGACAGGTAATTTGGGTTAAAGGAGGTCCATTGAAAACCGGCAATCCAGGCAATAAAGGGTTTATGGAGCAGGCATTGGGTCTCGCCAGGCAGGCATTGTCAGCGGGCGAAGTCCCTGTGGGGGCGGTGGTGGTGCTGGACGGTGAAGTGGTGGGCAGGGGACGTAACGCCATGATTGGAAATTGCGACCCGACGGCCCACGCAGAGGTCGAGGCCATCCGGGATGCAGCGGCCAGGTTGGGCAAGTGGCGGCTGGATGGTGCATCCATTTATGTGACCTTGGAACCATGTCCCATGTGTGCCGGTGCAATCATGGCCGCACGTATAGGGCATGTTGTATATGGGGCGCCGGACCCCAGGAAAGGGGCGGTTGCCAGTTTATACACGATCCTGTCGGACCCCAGACTGGGAAATCCATGCAAAATCGAGGCAGGTGTACTGAAAAATGAAAGTTTGGACTTGTTAAAATCCTTTTTTGCTGGTAAAAGATAGGTGACGTTCTTTGACACGGAGAGTTGTCCGAGCTGGCCGAAGGAGCACGATTGGAAATTGTGTGTGCCCCAAAAGGGTACCGGGGGTTCGAATCCCCCACTCTCCGCCGAAAACAAAGCCGTTGTGAAACCTGGAGTCATGAGGATACCAGGCATTAGGACGTCATCCTGGTCGCAGCGTATATCAAATCAAGATGGACTCGTAACCTGTTTCGGTTAATCTCATTTTTGTAACTATTTGATTTTATTACGGTTTGACTTGACACCCTTGATTTGCTACGAACCCATAAAAAAACACTTCAATTCCTGATTTTTCAAGGTACAATGTAAACAGGCTTCTTGGAAAGGTTTAATGGAAGGCGAACTGTTCGGAAAATACAGGCTTATCAAAAAGATCGCCGTTGGGGGCATGGCCGAAATATATTATGCCAGGATGTCCGGTCCTTCCGGGTTTCAAAAGGACCTGGTGGTTAAAAAGGTACTGCCGGCGTTGGCCAGCCAGAAAGACTTCATCGACATGTTCGCCGACGAGGCCAGGATCGTGGCACGCATGAATCACCCCAATATCGTGCAGGTGTTTGATTTCGGTAATATCGAAGGCCAGTACTACATCGCCATGGAATACGTAAACGGCAGGGACCTGCGCCAGGTGATTGACCGCCACAAGGCGATCGGTCGCCCCATGGACGCCCAGTTTGCCCTGGCAGTGGCAAGGGACGTGGCAAAGGCCTTGCAGTATGCCCACTCAATGACCGATGAACACGGCAAGCCCCTTGGTATCATCCACCGTGACGTGACACCCAAAAACATCCTGATTTCGTTTCAAGGGGCTGTAAAACTTACGGATTTCGGTGTGGCCAAGGCAAGGGCACGCATCACCCACACACGCACAGGGGTATTAAAGGGCAAGTTTGCCTACATGGCACCCGAGCAGGTTATGGGCAGGCAGATAGACCACAGGATGGACTTGTTTTCGCTGTCCACGGTGCTTTGGGAGACCTTATCACTGCAAAGACTGTTCAAGGGGGACAGCGAGGCCGAGATACTTGGACGACTGCTGCATCAAACCATTCCATCCATACGTGATTTTTGCACCGAACACTCCGAGTGCATCCAGGGAATACTGAATGAAGGCCTGGCAAAAGACCCGGATTTGCGATTCCAGTCCGCAGGCGAGATGGTGATGGCGATCCGGGACTGCATGTCCGTCATGGGGGGCATGGAGCCGGATATTGGTGCCTACATGAAGGAAATCTTCGGGGTCGAGGATTTGCAAACGCAGGCCATGGGTACGGCAAGGGATGATGTCGCGGACGAATCCGAGGATGACCGCACCCTGGCCATGTCTGAGGTTGAGGCGCAAGCGGTCGATGCACAAGGTCCAGCGGTACAACCGGAGGACAAGACCGTTGCCTTGCCCGAGTCGGAACCGGCGGTTCAGGAGGGACAGGATGCCGCGGTTGAGCCACAGGCAAGACGCAGTAGAACCTGGTTGTTTGCTTTGATCATCCTGGTATTGTCGGGTGGACTGGGCGCTGCGTGGTGGTTTGCAGGCAGGGGGACAAAAAAGGACGCCGGATATGTCCCTGCCCCCGAGGCATCCGGACCGCAACATCCGCGCACAATACCGCGACACCGGGTGGCGTTACCACGTATTACCATGCATATCAGGAATTTGGATACTCACGACATGCAAAGACCCAGGCACACAAAGGTGGTCGATATTCCCTCGATGGCAAAAAAACACCATCGCAGGGTGGTAAAGACAGGCATCCTTAGTTTAAATGCCGTACCCTGGGCATACGTATCCATCGATGGGAAAGCCCACGGGGTTACACCCGTGATTAGTCTTCGATTGCGGGCAGGACGCCACAGGATTGTGTTAAAAATGGGCAGGATTCGCAAGCAGATCCACGTGGTAATCAGGCCGGGCCGCAAGTTAAGAAAACTGGTACAGATGATGAAAATGGAGTGAGGAGCGGCGCGCCACCGCCACAGGGAGGGGCCAGGGCACAGGCCGGGCTAACGCATGGGCCCTCCCCCGCCGGCACGCCGAGCCAAATCCAGGTCCGGGGACAGACCTGTTCCACCACCAAAGGTCTGTGGGGTTAAACCCCGCGCGCGCTGTTTGACCACCGCGGTTGCCCTGTCAAACGTCCCAATCGGGACAACGCATCACAATGCAATGAATGTGCCACAACGCATGGATACGGCAATAATGTTTTGGTATCAATATGTTACCATGCCTATGCGGGACGGCACATATATACAGACAGTCCGGAAAACCGGACACGTGGTCCGAAGGAGTCCGGTTTTCCGGACTGTCACTGAAACTGAATCTGTCACCGTGGCCGTGGCCGAGGTTTCCGGTTGCAACTGGAGCCTTCCCGAAGGCCCGCAGGGCCGTCCCGCAGCAGCCGCAGGCTGCGTCCCGAGACCCGATGCCAGAGGCCCGAGTCCGTGACCGTGGCCGTGGCCGTTGACCGAGACCGTGAAGCGCAGGCGACCTCGAGGCTGTTGAAAAGTCCCCACCTGGGATCGCCGGCTTCCAGCCGGCATCTTGGATTATCTTTGTATTTCAAACTATTACAAAATACACAAATTTCCGAATTCGTCACTAAATCTATCAAATCAACACCCTCGGCCTCGCCTGCTTGTTTCGCGGCCGTCCCGCAGCAGCCGCAGGCTGCGTCCCGAGACCCGATGCCAGAGGCCCGAGTCCGTGGCCGTTGACTGTTGACCGTTGACCGAGTGATCCCGGTGGTGACAATCCAAGGGCAGACACATAGGTCTGCCCCTACGATACAAACCAGCACCCTCGAATACGGTGGCTGAAACCCTGCACCGTTCACGCCACCCCACGCATAAATACGACAGCCAAACCCGTCTTTCAGATCCAAAATTTTTGCAACATAGATCAATTTTTATGCTGTTAATTACATGAGTCACTTGCAAATCCTTGACATTTCTTGTAATAATCTCTCCGACTTTGGACGGGGCTGTAGCTCAGCTTGGGAGAGCGCCAGAATCGCACTCTGGAGGTCGGGAGTTCGAGCCTCCTCAGCTCCACGACTTTTTGTTGGGGGATAAATGACCACAGAACGAAAAGGGAAAGGAACGATTTTCCTGAGAAAAGAGTTTTGTAAGGGATGCGCGTACTGCATCGAAACCTGTCCTACCCATTGCCTGGAATTCAGCGAGGAATTCAACGAAAAAGGTTACCACTTTCCTGTCCTCGCCAGGCCCGAAAAATGCACGGGATGCGATATCTGCGGCATGTTTTGCCCGGATTTCGCCATCTTCGGCATAACCTGGAAAAAGATGGACAAACTCCAGGCCCAGAAAAATGAAGGAGGCAAAGTTGAAAGCAGATCCTAAAGGAGTGCTTACAGGCATTCATTTCATGGACGGCAACCACGCTGCGTGCGAGGGTGCCCTGGCTGCTGGTTGCAGGTTTGCGGCCGGTTATCCGATCACACCGTCCACCGAGGTGGTCGAGCGGTTTGCGGCCCGTATCCCGGTGGTGGGCGACGGAGTCTTCATTCAGATGGAGGACGAACTGGCATCATCCATTGCGATTCAGGGTGCCGTGTGGGCCGGCAGAAAGGCAATGACCGTGACCAGCGGTCCCGGTATCTCACTGATGCAGGAACACATCGGCCTGGCCGCGACCTACGAAATCCCGCTGGTGTTTATCGACGTGATGAGGGGCGGCCCCTCCACGGGCCTGCCGACCCTGCCTGCCCAGGGCGACATCATGCAGGTGAAATGGGGCTCGCACGGGGACTACGAAATCATAACCCTGGCCACGTCCTCGCCGCAGGAGTGCTTTGACCTGACGATCAAGGCATTCAACCTAGCGGAACTGTACAGGTGCCCTGTGTTCGTGCTGCTGGACGAGGTAGTTGGTCACATGCTGGAAAAGGTCGTGATCCCGGAGGCGGATGAAATCGAGGTCCAGGAACGCCTGTGGACCAAAAAAACACCCGAGGAATACTGGCCTTACGACCCTGAATACGGGATGATCCCCGGTATGGTCAAGGCCGGGGACGGCTACAGGATCCATACAACCGGTCTGACACACGACCACCGCGGGTATCCAAACCTGAATACCAAGACCCAGTACGAAATGGTCAACCGCATGATCAACAAAATCAAGGACAACGCGGACAAGATCATCGAGTACGAGGAAGATGGCGTGGAAGGCGCGGATATAGTGGTGATTGCCTACGGCGTGACCACCAGGGTTGCGAAAAAGGCCATCGAGGACGCTCGCAAGAAAGGCATCAAGGTCGGCTTGCTGAAACTGGTCGTGGTGTGGCCCATGCCTGAAAAACGGATCCGGGAAATCGCCAAGAACGCCAAGGCACTTATTGTTGCCGAGGGTAACATGGGCCAACTGGTGTACGAGGTCGAAAGGCTGGCGGCTGGCAACTGTCCTACCACGCTGGTGCCCCATCCTGGCGGTGGCGTGCACAAACCCGAAACCATTGAAAAGGCAATCCTGGAGGCGGCAAAATGAGTGAGAAAGACATGAAAGAAACATACGAAGGTGCAGGGGTCAGCCCGCAGGACCAGGCGGATAACCCCGTTGACCGTATATTGCGGCAGGAAAGGATGCCCCATATCTGGTGTCCGGGCTGCGGCATAGGTACTACGGTGAACTGCTTTGCCAGGGCGCTGGAAAAACTCAATATCGACCTGGACAACCTGGCTGTTGTTTCCGGTATCGGTTGCACGGGCCGTGTTGCCGGTTACCTGAAGGTCGATTCCTTCCACACCACGCACGGCAGGGCCATCCCGTTTGCCACCGGTCTGAAACTGGCAAACCCGAAAATGAAGGTCGTGGTCTATTCCGGTGACGGTGACCTCACTGCAATCGGCGGCAACCACCTGATCCACGCGGCACGCAGGAACCTGGACATCACGGTAATCCTGGTGAACAACTTTACATACGGCATGACCGGTGGCCAGTACGCGCCCACCACGCCGTTCGGTTCAATACAGACCACCATGCCCTACGGGATGTACGAACACCAGTTCAACATTCCTAAACTGGTGGCCGCGGCAGGTGCCGTGTACGTGGCACGCTGGACGGTTTACCAGGTGGCGCACCTGACCAGGGCCATGACCGAGGCCATTGCAAAGAAAGGGTTTTCGCTGGTCGAGGTAATGTCACCCTGCCCCACGTTGTACCTGCGGCGTAACCGCCTGGGCGAGGGGATCGACGAGGTCAAACGCTTCAAGGAGTGGGCCGTGCGCAAGGACGGCGCTGATGTCAACGATGTGGGTATCAGCCGCGACAAGCCCTTGATCATCGGCAAATTCGTGGACATCGAAAGGGATGAGTACATCGACCTGATGAACAGGCAACTGAGCAAGAAACTCGGTGACCGTTATACATTGTATGGGGTGGAAAATGGCGAAGTATGAGATAAAAATCGGCGGCCTGGGCGGCCAGGGCGTGATCCTGTCGGGCATCATCATCGGCAGGGCGGCCGCTATCTATGACGGCAAGTACGCGACCATGACGCAGTCCTTCGGTCCGGAGGCCAGGGGCAGTGCTGCCAGTTCCGAACTGGTAATCGATACGGAACCCGTGGGCTATCCCTACGTGGTGAACCAGAACATCCTGGTGGTGATGGCCAGGGGCGCATACAAGGAATACGGCCCTCGTCTGGTGGACGGCGGCATGCTGCTGTACGAAAAGGACCTCGTGCCCATTGACGAGGAGGACCTCAAACGCCGTAAAATCCGGTATTTCGGCATCCCTGCCACGGCGTTTGCCGAGGAACTGGGCCGCAGGATCGTGTTAAACATCGTGATGATGGGATTCTTTGCTGCGGTGGCCGGCGTGGTCAGCCCCGAGAGCATGGAAAAGGCCGTGCTCGCGTCCGTACCGAAGGGCACGGAGAAACTTAACCTGAGCGCCTTCCAAAAAGGGCTTGAATACGGCCGCAATTTGTTGGATAATAAATAAAGTTCAGATTGACTTAAACTCCGGGAGGCTGATCATGGCGAATAAAAAGATCGAAGGGTATCCTCGTACCGTGGTGCTTAAGAGCGGTGAGGAAATAGAACTGCGTTTGCTCCACGAAGGCGACAAGGCGGCCTTGTTGAAATTTTTTCAGGACCTGCCTGAAAAGGACAAGTTGTTCCTGAAGGAGGACGTGCAGGACCCCAACGTGATCCAGAGGTGGATTGACGGAATGGACTTCGAGACCATACTCCCGGTGCTGGCATGGTATGACGGCCGCGTGGTGGGCGATGCGACGTTGCACATGGACAAGCTGGGCTGGTCCAGGCACGTGGGCGAAATCCGCGTGGTTGTGGCCGCTGATTTCCAGCACAAGGGCCTGGGAAAGGCCATGGTAAAGAACATGGTGGCGCATGCAATCGACTTCGGGCTGGACAAGATCATTGCCATGGTCATGGAAAACCAGCACTCGGCACGCAAGGCATTCGAGCGCCTGGGCTTTGAAAAAGAAGCGGTGCTCAAAGGCCATGTCCGCGACATCCAGGGCAACAAGCAGGACCTGATCATCCTGGCGAACGACGTTTCCTACATCTGGAACAAGATGGAGGAACTGGTGTCAGATTTCGATCCACGCCGCTTCTACTGATCGATGCAGGTCATCTTAGCCGGCTTCAATATCGACATATCCCAGATTGAATCAACACAAAAAGATGCGTTGACCCCTGAAACGATCAGCGCGGCCTATGCACGCATATCCAGGCGGCCCGAACCCATACCCGAACTCAGGAAACAGGCAGCCGGGGCCGTGGATGCGGCCAGAAAGAGCAACGAGCGGATCGTGTTTGGGCTGGGGCATGCCTCGGTGGCGGAGCACGCAGTATTTAATTTCGACGTGTTGGACATCTCCAGGCTGGCCGTGGAGACGCTGGAAGCCAGGCGTTTTGCGTCCTTTACCGAAAAGTCCCAGCGCTACGTGAGGCTGGAGAGGGACTTCCTGGTGCCTGAGGAGGTTCTGGGTACGCGGTTCGAGTCCCTGTTTCGGCAGACCGCGGAGACCCTGTTTGCAACCTACCGGGCGTTGCTGGAGCGTATCAGCCGGTATTATATTCAAACCGGCCAGGCAAGGGACGAAAAGATGGCCGTGCACCGGGCCAAGGAGGATGCGCGCTACGTGCTGCCCATGGCCACGTTTGCCCAACTGGGTATGACCATGAATGCCCGCACCCTGGAATACACGATAAAGGCCCTGGCCGCAAGCAGGCTTGCGGAGGTACGCAGGCTTGCACACATGCTGCATGAGCCCGCATTTTCAGTGGCGCCCAGTTTGATCAGGTACACAGAGCCGTCCCCATACGACATCCGCATCCGAAACGCTGCGTTTCCCGTGTTGCCTGTACCCGAAAGGGCTTCGGACACGGATGTGCGGCTGTTGAATCACACGACTGACGGGGACCTGCTGGTCTTGTCCGCCATGGCCCAGCGCGTGACCGGCCGGCCCGTGTTGCCCGAAACCTTGAAAAATGTGCCTGAAACAGAACTTGCGGCCTTTGTGCGGGCAGTACTCGATGGGATAAAGGCATACGATCCAATGCCACGCGAGTTTGAACACGCTGTCTTTACCTTTCAGGCCGTGATGTCCGCGTCCGCTTTTGCCCAGATGAAGAGGCACCGCCTGGTATCATTGAGCGCAGGCCCTTACGCGCCTGTGCTGGGCCGGACCATGCCGCCGGTGATAGAGGCTGCTGATGCCGTGTCCCTGTTTGAGCGGGCCATGGAGGCCTCACAATCCGCGTGGCAGGCGATGCAGGCCCTCGGCCCGGTCGCGGACTACATCCTGACCAACGCCCACCGCAGGACCGTAATCGGCACCATGAACCTGCGCGAGGCCTACCACGTGGCCAGGCTGCGCATGGACAAACACGCCCAGTGGGACATACGCAACATCAGCACGCAGTTACTGAGACAGGTGAAGGAGGCCTTTCCCCTGTGCAGCATACTGATCGCGGGCAAGGACCGCTTTGATGAGCAGTACAGCAAGGCATTTGGTAAGATTTAGGGATTTTTTATGTGGCATTTTGCCACATAATCGTGTATAATTGCCCCATGGATGTGGCTATCAAATTGCTGGTAGTGGACGACGAGCAGGAGATGTGCAATATTCTGCAGGAATACTTTACGGACTCGGGTTTTGACGTGGTCACGGTAAACAACGCGGAGCAGGCCATAAAACAACTCGACGCATCCGAGTTCGACTGCCTGCTGACCGATATGCGTATGCCCGGTATAGGCGGTATGGGCCTGTTGAAACAGTTGAGGGATAGGAAAATGAACGTGCCGGTGGTGATGATGACCGCGTTCGGCACCGTGGACAGCGCAGTGGAGGCCATGAAGTCCGGGGCGTTTCATTTTGTGAAAAAGCCCTTCAAGTTAAACGAGTTGAAAACCATTGTGGAACAGGCATCCGAGGTCAGTCGGGTCAGGCGCGAAAACAGACTGTTGCGCAGGCAGTTGCAGGAACGGCACTCGTTCGCCAATATCATCGGGAAATCCAAGGCCATGCAGGATGTATTCGCGCGCATTGCCATGGTCGCGGATTCACCATCCAGCGTATTGATTACCGGGGCGTCAGGTACGGGCAAGGAACTGGTAGCCAGGGCGATCCACTTTTCGGGCCGATTCAAGGACGGACCGTTCGTGCCGGTCAACTGTTCGGCGATCCCGGATACGCTGCTGGAAAGCGAACTGTTCGGCCACGTAAAAGGCGCGTTTACGGGCGCGCATGCAACCAGGCGGGGGCTGTTCAAGGAGGCGGAAGGTGGTACGCTGTTTTTGGACGAGATCGGGGATTTAACCATGTCCGTCCAGGCCAAGTTGCTGAGGGTGCTCCAGGAAAAGGTGGTCAGGCCCGTGGGCAGCGACAAGTCGTTCCCGGTAAAGGCCAGGATTATTGCGGCCACCAACCAGGACCTGGAAGAGGCTGTCAGGCAGGGCCAATTCCGGCAGGACCTGTATTACAGGCTTGCGGTGATCCCGATCCGGCTGCCCACGCTGGGGGAACGCCAGGAGGACATCCCCCTGCTGATTGCGTATTTTACGGAAAAATTCTCCCGGGAACAGGGCAAGGCATTGAAAAAGTTCACGGTCGGGGCCGTTGAGGTGATGATGCAATACGAATGGCAGGGCAATGTGAGGGAACTGGAAAACATGGTGGAACGCCTGGTGGTGTTGAGCCCAAAGGAGGTCCTGGACGTGGATGACCTGCCGGAAAGGGTCCGCAACCATGCCAAGGCCAGGCGTGAACACTTTGTCAGCCTGGTACAAATGGAGGCGGATTATATCCGCAGGGTGCTAAAATATACGAATGGCAATAAACTGCGGGCCAGCCGGATTTTGGGCATAAACCGCAGGACGTTGTACCGCAAGATGGAACGCCTGGGTCTTGCGGACAATAACGGGGAAATTAACTCGGAAACAAGGGGGTGACAAAAATGTCATACGAATTGACCAGGGAATTTACGTTTCACGCGGCACACAGTTTGACAAGCCTGCCCGGGAGCCACAAGTGCTCGCACATGCATGGCCACACCTACCGTGTGTTGTTTACGATCACCGGGGATTTGAACCCGGAAAAGGGCTGGGTCATGGACTTCGGCGAAATGGCCGATGCAGCCCAGGAGGTGCACGATTTGCTGGACCACAAGTACCTCAATGAAATCGAAGGCCTGGATGTGCCGACATCGGAAAACATCGCCCGTTTTATTTACAATAAATTGTGGTCAAAACTGACCCGCCTGGTCAGTGTCACGGTGTACGAGACACCCACGTCCTCGTGCACGTACAGCCCGTTCGATTACGGGGTCCGGGTTACGCTGGGGCCGAGGCGTTTTTCCGCGGTGCACATGGTGCTGAACGAGGATTTCGAGGAGCCCATGCACGGGCACGACTTTATCCTGCACGTGGAATTCTATTCGCCGTACGGCCAGGCGTTAAAGGTCAAGGAAGCCCTGAATGCCTTTTTGGACGACCTCATAAAGACGTTCGACCACAAAACGATCCTGCCCGGGGAACCGGAGACGGGGGATTTGGAACAAACCCCGGACAAGGTCGAATTCGCATGGAAGGGCCGCAGGATCGTGCTGAAACCGGAGGACGTAAAGATCCTGGGGGAAGAGGAGCACTCGACCACGGAGTGCATAGGGCACAATATTGCAACTGAGATCAAAATATTTCAGTATGAACACGAGTTCGACATGGACGTGATCAGGGTCCATTTTCAGGAAAACGAAGGCAATGTGGTAACGGTGGAATTAACCGAGGTATAGGGACTGACCAGTAAGCCTGCCACGGTCACGTCCGCGGTCAACGGCCACGGCTTACCAGACTGCCGAATTTAGTCAGGTAATTCGGGGCTCACCATTTTAGATTGACATGGATCACAGGAACGTCTAAATTTTCATGGTGAATGTGCGTCTCACACCTGTACGGGCAGGACTCATTGCGGCAATCATAACAACCGTTGTATATTCGCCTGCGTTGTGGCATGGGTTTGAATGGGACGACGGTTACCTGATCAAGGACAACCAGGCAATCCGCTCGCTGAGCAACCTGCCGCAGTTTTTTACCAAACCCTGGTCCGCGGGCACGAGTTACACAACCGGGGCACGCCAGAACAGGCCATACTGGCGGCCACTGGCCGAAACATCCTTTGCGATCGATTACGCCCTGGGCCACGGCAGGGCCTGGGTATTTCACCTGGACAGCATACTGTGGCACGCGGCCATGGTATTCCTGCTGGCGTTGCTGGCGGTCAGGCTGGGGCTTTCACCTTTGTCAGCCCTGGCCCTGGCCGTGCTGTTCGGGCTGCATCCGGTGCATACGGAGGCGGTGAACGTCATCTGTTACAGGACCACGCTCATGGCCGGCCTGTTCGGTTTCTGGGCACTTTATATCCACCTGCGGCCGGGGGAATACGGAACCGGCCGGGGGATACTGGCGGCGGTGTTGCTGTTGCTGGGACTTTTATCAAAGGAGACGGCCGGTGCATTCGTGTTGATCATACCGGCCCTGGACATCATCATGCACAGGCTGTCAAAGCGGGTTTTACTGCGCGGGTACCTGCCTGGTGTAATACTTGTGGCTGCATACGGTATTGCCCACCTGACCGTGAGCAGCCACGGCATGTACGATTTCTTTGCCGGTATGAGTACTGGCACCAAGGCATTGACAGGACTCAAGATATTTTACAGGTACGTACGTCTGGTCCTCATTCCCTGGCCCCTGACTCCGTTTTATGACTGGTGGATACTGGGCATACCTCGCAGCGTTGCTGACCCCGAGGTCATTGCAGGGATTATCCTTCTATTGGCGTTTGTATTGGGTTTAGTCCTGTCGGCCAGGCGTGCGCGCATACTGTTCATCGGACTGGTTATTTTCCTGCTGGGGCTGTTCCCTGTCAGCCATGTGGTGCCGTTTTTTGATGCCATGGCCGAGCGTTTCCTGTACATACCCTTGGCCGGCGCCTTGCTGGTGCTGGTGGCAGGCATGCGCAGGATTGCCTTGCGTATGGATGCAAGGGGAGTGGTAAATGTGTTGGCCGTATTACTGGCAGTGGTGTTCGGCGGCTTGACCGCACTGAGGACGACCCAATGGGGGTCCTCTGAAACCATCCTGCAACAGGAAATACGTTACTTCCCACAAAGCATGGGTGCACGGCTGGGCCTGGCCGAGTTGTACGTACGCACAAAACGCTACAAGGCAGCGGCCTCAGTGGTCGAACCCGTGACCAGGCATGCCCCTCACTTGCAGGTTGGGTGGGCATGGCTGGCTGTGGCCCGCGCCATGATGGGTAATTACCAGGGGGCCAGGCGTGCGCTCAGGCATGCACCTGCCCCGGCTTCCGGCGAGCAGACCGCAGTAATGCTGGCACGATCGATACTGTTGTCCATGCATCACCTTAACACGGCCCAACGGATAGGAATCTGAAGTTTTTATTGACAACAGGCCGTGAGGTACCATATTTGTTTCGAGGTTTAATATGCTGGCAAAGGTACTGGCACAAGCACTGACCGTTACTACCTTCGTGGCAGTGATGATGCTGTTGGTTGAGTACTTCAACGTGCTCACCAAGGGGAAGGCCGTACCCGGACTGCAAGCCAAGCCGTGGCTCCAGTACGTGACAGCCTCGTTTCTGGGTGCAACGCCGGGCTGCCTGGGCGCCTTTACCAGCGTGGCGCTCTATTCCCACGGCCTGATCAGCCGTGGCGCATTGGTATCCTCCATGGTGGCCACCACGGGCGACGAGGCCTTCGTGATGTTTGCGTTGATACCCAAAACCGCGGCCTTTCTGACCGTGGGGCTGTTCGTACTGGGTATCGTGGTCGGTGTAATCGTGGACCTCGTGTTACCGACAGGCTCCAGGTACTACCAGACCTGCCATACTGGACTCCCCGTGCACAAGCAACAGTTGTCCCTGCTGCCTGATCTGCACGAGGTCAAGGAACACTGCGTGCACTGTTCGCCGTTTCGGGGTGTGATGATGGCCGTCATTTTCATAGTGCTGTTGATGCTTGTACTGGGTGGTATCGGGCCCGAACACTGGAACTGGGTCAAGTGGACCGCCGTGTTCAGCCTGGTCTTTGCCTTGTGGGTCGTTGTTACCGTGCCACGGCACTTCCTGGAGCAGCACCTGTGGCATCACCTGTTTCGGGAACACGTGCCCAGGATATTTTTGTGGACCCTCGGTGCCCTGCTGTTTTTGCATTTCCTGGTTCCCTTGATACACATGAAGACCCTGGCCCGGGACAATCCCTGGCTGGTAACCCTGGCTGCGGCAACCCTGGGCATAATACCGGAATCCGGCCCGCACATGGTGTTGGTTTTCATGTACCATGACCATGCCCTTCCCTTTACCCCGCTTCTGGCCAATTCCATCGTGCAAGACGGGCACGGGCTGCTGCCCTTGATTGCGGAATCGTGGAGAGATTTCGTGTTCGTAAAGGCCGTGGCCCTGGTCACAGGGCTGATCGCAGCCGCCGTGTGGATGCTGACATTCGGATGAAACCCTCGAAAAGGCTCAGAACATGCTTTTGACCTGGTGGTATATCACGTAGCCCTGGCCTGAAGGGGGTTTGATGGGTTTGATCTGGACCTTGTCCACGGAATCTGCCCAGCAGATTTCAGCCACGTCCCACAAGTCAAGACCATCCATTGCCACCGGGTTCGGGTTTTTCCATACCAATTTACCGTTTACGTAGATCTTGACCGTTGCAAAACTCGTACCAAACCCATGGTCATCGAAGTAATGCACGCCCACCCTGTAACAGGCACCGTTCTGGAAAACCTGGGGATTTTTCAGGTTCAGGTTTTCCGGACCCAGGCCGTCCGTATCGTCCCGGTCCAGGTTCGGATTCGGGTCCTGTCCCGGGGGCGCCTGGTCGGGCTTGACCCACATGGGGTGCGGGTTGTTCCAGTAGCAATCCCATCCCGGGTTGTCCTCGCCTCCGCGCTGGGCAAAGTAACCAGGATTGGTTACACCCTGGAGTTGCTGTGGTACGCCCTGGCCGTATGCATTGGGATGCAGGAAATGCAGGTCCATGTCAGAACCGCAGTTCTTGTCCTTGCCGCATTCATCGGTTTCGTCCGGGTCGTTGGGCGTATGCCAGGTCAACTCGATGTGCAGGCCCTGACCGGACGATACCTTTAATGACTTTTGCGTGGTCTTGCTGGGCATACCGGACTTGCTGAGCACGGTTAGCATGAAATTGTAATCGCCTGCCACGTTCAGGCATATCTGGGGCTCGGGGAATTCCGCGGTGGGCCTGTAGATTGCGTTGCCTTCCGGCGGACCGGCCACGGCCCACTGCCAGTGCGATATGCCACCACCAGGGGTCGGGTCCGTGCTGAGGTCATGCATCTGGATGTTCGTCTGGGGCGGCACGGTATCCCCGTCCTTCACCACCTTGGTTACACAGTTTTTCATGTCGCCCGGCGAGGGATTACAGTTCGGCGGGTCACAAATACGTGCCTCCATGGAAAAATCGGCGATCGGCGCGCTGGCATCGACCCCCATTCCCTTGACCCCGACCTTGATCGTGCTAAGGGGTGAAGAATTTTTGATCAAAATGGCACCCAGGTCCGGTACGATCCCGCCGTGTGCATCCTTGTCCACCTTCAACGGCAGGTATTTCACCACCAGTTTCTGGCTCATTTTGGGCTGCACAACCAGGGGATTCTTTTCCGACGGCACATTGTCCAGGCCCGAAAGGTCCAGGCTGAAGTCCTTGCTGGAGTCCTTGGACAGGGCGATCGACGTGATCGATACGTCCTGGTCACCGCAACCGGTCAGTTTTACGACCTGGACCCCCAGGCTGCCCTTGGTCACGGCCCCGAAATCCACGTTTGCAGGCTCCGCCCTCAGGCACGGCCCCCCCACGTTCGCCTGGATTTTTACAATAAAACCGTCCGGCGGCGGGAAGTCCTTGTCGTTGGTCATAAAAATGATCTGGCCCGTAGCAGGGTCATTGGTGGCGGCCTTGTAAACCATGTGGAACGTGATCGACTGGTAGTCCCACAATTCCAGGGGCGGGTCAAACTTCAATGTCATGGAGTCACCACCGGGGATTGGATATACCTTTTCCTCCTTGTTCGGCAGTTTGACCTTGAAGGAAAACCCTTCCGTGTCCGCCCGACAAATAATCTTGTTCATGATCAGGTCGCCCGTGCCTATATTTTTTACCTCCAGGTCCACGTTCCTTTGTGTCCCGGCAAGGACCTGGCCGAAATCCACGGTTGCAGGCGTGGCCCCGATCCTGGGCACGGCCTTTTCCACCTCCACATGAATCTTGAATTCACGCAGGGCCTCGTCAGCGCTGGTGTTGTGTATAATAATATCCATGTACCGGCCCGCGCAGGTGTCGTCAGGACGCGTGTAATGCACGGTTATGGTCATATCCTCGCGGCCTTCGCCCGAGCCCACGGGCACGATAGTAACCGGAAACTTAACGCCCTTTTCCACGTCCAGTTTCAGGGCATCGCCCTTGTCGGCCTTGCAGCCATGGTATGTATGGTCAATCCCCTTTACCACCAGGTCACGGGTGCCAACGTTTTTTACATGTATCACGTAATCGTATGTCTGGCCCTTGGCAACAACGCCCTCCTGGATCTTGACATCCTGCTCCTGGGGGTCGATTTCGATCTTGGCAATATCCTTACCGAAACTCCCTTTGCTGCAACCGTAAAAAAACAACATTGTCAGGATGCCCAGGGCTATTATTTTGTACTTCATCGAGTACCTCCCTATTGTATTTTTACGTAATTACGCCAAAAAGGCAAATGAACGACTCCCGAATTTAGTCAGACAAACCGGGAGCCATCACCATGGGGTCCCGCCGTTATTACCGTTGAAGTACCCCGTGTTTTTGGGGTCGTGGTACTGGTACGGCCATGGTGCCTTGCGCAGGGTCTGTAAGGTACGAACGGCATATACCCTGGAACTCATGCCAGGAATGTTGGCCATGAAGAACACAACGTTCTCACCGTTGAGTTTGCCTGGTACTGCGGCTGAGCCAATCGACCACCTCAGGACACCAAAACCGCCCAGGCATTGTCGCCACAAAAGAGTTGCCTTGTCGCCATTCACCTTGTAATCGTACAGGCAGTCGCCAGCACTGAACAGTACCTGACCATCCGCGAGCAGGGTTGGTGGTTTCCAGGTACTGCCCGCCACCTGGGCCAGGACCTTGTCCTGTTCGTGACCGTCTTCAATCAACGCCCTGTGCAAATAGGTGCCGTTCTGAGCGGACGTGGATGTCCATATGGACGCTGTGAAATAGCCGTAGGCCGCATTGTTTTTACCGGGCACCATGTCCAGCACCATGCCGCTTCTTGAGTCGTAATTGCCACCGCTGAAAAAGTTACACTCGGGAGACTTCGTATAATGGGCATAGCAATACAGGTTGCCGATGGTCATACAGGCAACCGGGTCCAGGAAACCCAGGGTCGCCACGGATATACCTGATACATTGTTACTGCCTATCTCATATCTATAACTATTTTGATCCGAGTATTTCCCGTTCGATATGGACACCCAGTTAAAGCGACCATCCCACGAACCAAACAGTTCCTGGGCCCCATTCAGCAAGACCGTTACGCGATTGCTGGGTCCGGCAATAAAATAGCGTATATCGTGGTCCTTTCCGTCGGTTGCATAGAGGTCTTCGGCGTGTCCGTCATGGTCCACCGGGAACACATCGGTTGCACTTAGCCCCACTGAGGCTCCATAATAGCCGTCGTAACCACTGGTATGCTGCCATGCGGGGGCCCCGTTGCTTTTATACGCGTACACGTAATTTTTGTTGTCAGCAAAGTATATCCACCCGGATTTTCCGATCGCCACGGCCCCGTTGATCGCCGAATCCATGTTTGTTTTCCACAGAACCGGGTGGTCGCCCTTTGACGGGTCCAGTGCGATTAATTCGGCAGGACCGTCATCAGGACATTCCTTGTTTCCTGTTGGTTTTGCGCAATAAGTACCCGCGTACAGCACCCCATTGTCGCCCACGGCCGGCGGATAAGGCGTGTATGCATCCAGGCCATATGTCCACAGGATCTTGCCCAGGCATTTCCCTGTTGCCTGGTCGCATGCCTCACCAGAGTCACAAGTCCCGCACACGCCCCCGCATTGGTCATCCCCGCATTCACGGCCGTCGCATTTTGGTGTACAGCACTCCCCGTTGTAACACACCTGGCCGCTTTTGCACTTGCAGTCCTGGGCGCATGACCCACAATTCTCGTTGGAATCACATATGCCGTTTCCACAGGATGCCTGGTACTGGCATTCCTGATTGGCATTACATATGTAACTGGCCTTGCATGTGCCACAGTCGGCCCCGCATCCGTCGTCACCACATTCCTTGCCCGAGCAGTGGGTCGCATGGTCACATGGTTTGCCCTGGTAGCATACCTTGCCATTGGTGAGTTTGTATTCATCCGACCTTGTACTCCAGTGGTACTGGTCCTTGGATGCCAGGCAGTACTGGCAAGGATTGCCTGGGTTTGGCTCACCGTTTTTGTAACATGTATCACCTATATCGCAGTAGCCCGATACCACCTGGTGATTACATTTCCCATCCTTGTTGCAGCTGTCCGTGGTACACACCTTACCGTCATCGCAGGTCTTGCTCGGATCACCGTTCCAGCATGAACCACCGCACCCGTCGTCGCCACACTCCTTGTCCTCACACATTGGGATACAGCAAGCCCCCTTGATACACTTGCCCTTGCCGTCCTGGCACAGTGTATTATCCTTTACATTACTCCACCCGGTAGTATCCAGCGTCGTGTTACACACCAGGCAGTCGTTGTCAGTTTTGTGCTGATTTTTGTTGTAACACTGCTGGTCGATCACGCAGTGGCCGGATTGCAAGGTATGATTGCACTTGCCCGAATCACACGTATCATCCGTGCAATCCAGTTTGTCCGAACACTCCTTTGTGCCTGAATCTTTCCAGCACGTGCCGCCGCATCCGTCCGCACCGCACTCCTTGCCCTGGCACGAGGGTGTGCAGCACGCCTGCTGATAACACACCTGTCCGTCACCACAGTTGCAATCGTCCGGACAGGATTCGCAGTTTTCGTTCTTGGCCGCATCGCAGGTCCCGTCACCGCAGTACGCCTGGTACACGCATTTCCCTTGCTCGCATTGGTAATGTGTACCACACTTGCCGCATGTCCCGCCGCAGCCATTATCACCACAATCCTTGCCCTGGCAGTTTTGTGCAGGGTCGCATACCTTACCTTTGTAGCAGATCGCGGTTCCACCTACCGATGTCCTGTCTTTCAGGACCTTCCATTCCTTGTCCGAATATTTCGTATCACACACCTCGCATGCATTGTCCGGGTTGGCAGCACCATTCTGGAAACACTTGCCGTCTATTTTACAATTCCCGGCGATCAATTTGTGTATGCATTGCCCGCCTTCGCAACTATCGGCCGTACAGTCCAGCCCATCGTCGCAGGACATGGGCTGTCCCTTACAATGCCCGGCCTGGCATGTATCCTTAACCGTGCACGGGTCGTTGTCATCGCATTGCGAACCGTCCAGTTTATTGGTTATCACGCACCCCTTTCCCTGGACACACGATGCATTCTGGCAGGAATCCTCCGGTTGCTGACAACTGACGCGGGTGCCCTGGCATACGCCACCCTGGCACTGGTCGTTGTCCGTGCACACGTTGCTGTCGTTACAGGCCGTGCCATCAGGCACCAGCCTGCGCACGCACTCATGAGTCCGGGGGTCACACACGCCCAGCGTACACGGCCCCAGTTGCAATGCCTTGCAGTCATCGTCCTTTGTGCAGCCCTGTTTGGGGGTCCCACCGGTATCGACCTGGGTATCTGGCCCCTTGGACGAGCCTCCACACGCCAGTACCAGGCCCAAAAGAACCAGGGGAACGCAATTTTTCGTACTAATACCGATTTTCATTGAACCGCCTCCATACAGGCAAGGTCGTAAGCGGCCAGGAAGGAATCCCAGTTGTACGCCCCTGTAGAGTCCTTATGGGGTTCGAGGTCCTGGGTGTCGAACTGCGTCTTGGCCTTGAGTTCACCCGTAATATACAAAACACCGTCGTTTATGACCATACCTGCCGGTATAACGCCTGAATCGATGTCAGGTCCACGTGCCAAGACCTTCTGTCCCAGGCACTTACCGCTTGCCGGGTCCAGCCGGACCACCACCATCGTCATGCCAGGGCCGTGGGGGCCGACAGGTCCGCATCCCAGGTCCGCACTGTTTGCACCGGACCCCAGCAGCCACAAATTTCCGTCATCGCCAAAATACAGCAAGGGTAATACGTTTTGGTGGTCATGGAACATGCCGCCCCAGAAGGCATGCATGTCCCTGGTCCATTTCAGGTTACCGTTTTTGTCAAAGGCCATCAGCATGCTGTCGAATCCGCTGTGCCCTGTAAACTTGTGACCATGATAAGTGAACGCCTTGGTATAAATACCACTGACAAACAGGGAGCCCGTTGGAGATAATGCGGAACCTATCACAAACGTTGCACCTGGACTGCTGCTCGCCTGGGCCATAACAACGCCCATACCCTGGTTGACCCGGGCCAGGATTGCATCAGAATCACCGGATGCCGTGAACGAACTGCCGCCCATGCTGAACGTACCGCTGAATCCGCCTATAAGCCAGTAACCTGAACCCGTATCAGGTCGCAGTATGCCATACATGTCATCGCTGCCTCCAAAGGCACCGGCGCTGACGCCCGTGGTATCCGTCTTGATGCGTATCCCGAATATATCCGAGTGTGTACTGGTCAAAGTGGTGGTGCCATACGAAATAAAGGTCTCGAAATCACCTGTAAGCAAAAGGTCTTTTTGAGCCCAGTAAAGGCCCCTGAGTGTATTGTCACCCGTGCTATGTCCGGTGGTGGTGCCCAGTACATGCACCCACTTCAGGCTCAAATCCTTGTCCATGGATGCAATGTATGATGTCATGCTGTCCGAATCCGTCAAAACCGCTGTACCATCTATTGAAAGATTTTTTTCCACCCTTCCCGCGAGGTACAGGTGGTCCTGGGATACTGCCATGCAACAGACATTCTGGGCATAATACGTATTCGGGTCCTTGTCGTCCACTGATACCGTGTTCATGATATTGCCGTTGCTGTCAAAGAACTCGGCGTATCCCGCATCACCCCTCGGCGGGGCAAATGTACCGGTGAGTTCCCCATCACTGAATACACCGCCCACCACCACGCCGTCGCCCATGTCACCAGGCCAACGTACGATGTCCAGTGGCCTGTCGCTCCCCTTGACACCAAAATCCACGGCCCACAGAAACGGGGAAACGCATTTGCCCACCTTGCAGCATGTCCCTGACCCGCAAGTCCCGCAAGTGCCACCGCACCCGTCTGAACCGCACTTCTTGCCGGTGCAGTCCGGTGTGCACACCTTGCCCTGGTAACAGACCTTACCAAAATCCAGCTGGGTCCGGTCCGGCATGGGGGACCAGGTATGCTGGTCCTTGGCGGGGTCACAGGCGAGGCATGGATTTTTCTGGCTGGTCTGACCCTTGGCCACGCATTTACCGTCTATCAGGCAGTGGTCAGTGACCAGATCATGGCCGCACTTGCCATTGTTACACCGGTCCGTGGTACAGTCCAGATCGTCGTTACATTCAGCGCCCTGGCCTGTCCAGCAGGAACCACCGCATCCGTCGTCACCGCATTCCTTGTCCGTGCAATCCGGTGTACAAGCCGATCCCCCCTGACACACCACGCCATTACCCGGCTTGTAACCCTGAGGTCTGTCGGACCAGTTTTTTTGTGTCTTGCCCGGGTCGCAGTATTTGCACGGGTCGTCCTGGCTGGCATCACCGGTCTTGTAGCATTTTCCATCGATTACGCACCAGCCCTCTTGTGGCGTGGATACGCAACTGCCGCTACTGCACGCATCCGACGTGCACTTCAGCCCGTCATCACAGGTCTTGGCCGTACCCTGGCATACGCCGTCCCGGCATACGTCGTTGTCCGTGCAAGGGTCCTGGTCATCACACGGGGTCCCGTCAGGCGCGTCCTGCACAACACAGCCTTTTTGCGGGTCACAGTCACCTGCCACCTTGCACTGGTCCTTGGGTGCGGGGCATGTAAATGCCGTGCCCTTGCACAAACCTCGTATGCACGTATCGTTCCTGGTGCAGGCATTGTGGTCGTCGCAGGGCACCTGGTCGAGCGCCTGGATCACGCAGCGATGCTCGGCATTACATACACCCTTTTCGCAGGCCGACACAGCCAGGTGGGCGCAGTCCCGGTCAGACGTACACTCACCTTTGTGTGTGGAATCAGGAACGGACGCATCCGGCATGGTTTGCGTAGTGCTGCCGTTGCCGCACGCCACCAGGGAAAACAGCACTAATATCAAAATATTACGCACAGATCTCCTCCATAAAGCAGCGGCACGGCCATACGCGATAAACCCAGGGGAATACGGCAAAAAAGATTGTCGTACTATTATTTTAACGGTACATATCCATACCCATGCATCACTGCCTGTTTCCAAATCCTTTACAGGAGTATAGTTTTTATGCCCTGTTTGTCAAGGCCCAAAACACCTTGATGCATCTTCGATGTGATGTTATTGGTTCTTCCTGAATTCACGGTCACGGGAAGGCGGGCGGGTCGCCCGCGAAACAAGCAGGCGAGGCCGCCTGCGCTCCACGGCTTTCGTTTTCACCGGGATCACACGGCCACGGTCTCGGCTACGGCCAACGGCCTCGGTCTCGGCCAACGGCCAACGGCCTCGGTCACGGTCACGGCCAACGGCCTCGGTCTCGGCCACGGCCAACGGCCTCGGTCTCGGAAAGGCCGGTACGACGCCTATTACGCCTGTGCTTAAACAGGCTTATCTCCTTGTATTTGCAGCAATTTCAGCACTTTATTCTCAAATGTGACAGGTAACCCTGGGTATCCTATCGGATTTGCCATTTATCTTGTGTTTTTTTATACTTTTGTCTGGATAAGGTGAAAGGATGTACCTTAATGATGTATCTCAATTATTTATAAAAACTCCGGGTGAACCATGCTGAAATACTTTTCTGTCATTGCGTTCCTGGTTGCAGCATGTACCTTGACTGCCTGGGCAAAGGATTCACCCAGGTATGTACGTGTCGCCTACCAACGTGATACCACCACATCCGTGGCTGTCACGTGGAACACGGACTCACCTGGCACACCCACCATGGTGGAATACGGCCCTACCACCGCCTATGGACACTTCGTGACCGGTTCGGTATTCATGGCCAACGGTGCGCTCAAGGCCACACACGAGGCAATCCTGGAGGGTTTGTCACCGGACACGCTGTACCATTACAGGGTAGGGGCACCTAACGACTGGAGCCGGGACCATACGTTTAGAACCACGCCGGTGGATGTATGCAAACCGCTCAGGTTCGTGGTGCTGGGCGATGACCGCAGTGACGATACCTACGGGCCGTCCAACAAATGGCACCCAATCCTGCAGGATGCGGTTACCAACGAACACCCGTATTTTGTGTTGAATACCGGTGACATCGTTGAAAAGGGTTCGGACGTGGGCCAGTGGATACATTTTCTGGAGGCCAGTTCCTCCGTTATCGCGAATACGCCCCTGATGACCTGCCCCGGCAATCACGACAACGGCCCCTCCGAAGGGGACCCGGCAAATTACAACCAGGTGTTCACCCTTCCACGTAACGATGTAACCCATACCGAGGACTTTTACTATTTTACTACGGCCAATGCGATCTTTGTAAGCCTGTCAACAGAGTCATACAAAGGGGGAAACCCGAAATTTTCCATGCAGGCCGACTGGCTTGACCAGGTGCTGAGTGACCACCCCAGGATGTGGAAATTCGTGTTCTTCCACAGGCCTTGTTACACCAGCAACGCAAAGATCCTGGGGAAAGACATTGGCCACCCACCGAACGAGGAAGGCCAAAACAAGGCATTTACCGCCGTGTTCGACAAGCATCATGTGGATATGGTCTTCAGCGGTCACAATCACTGGTACGAACGCATAGGCCCTTTGAAGGGTAATGGCGATTCCAAGGAGGGCATACCTGTTGGCGACCCGTCAAAGGGAACAATTTACATCGTCACCGGTGGGGCAGGCGCCATGACCTACCAGAAGGTCTTATCCCTGTTTTGTCCCGGCACCAAGGGCAGCAAGGTATGTTCCGACAAATTTCACTATGTCAGCCTGGAAATTGACTACAACGTGTTGCATGTCAAGGTCTGGAGTACGAAACAACAATTAGTGAGTTCCAGTGACAGTAACCGTAAACTGATCGACCAGTTTGACATCGTAAAACACGTGCCTGACTCGGAAAATCCCTGCCGGACTACTGCTGCAGAAACCGAAGTCATCCCGGACCAGGGCCAGGCGGAAGAGGATGAAAATACATCGGAATCGATTGTGGAGCAAGGGTCTGAACCTGCCCCGGAACTTGCGAGTGACAATGCCTCGGAACTGAATTACCTGGACTCGGGCATGGATTCAGTTAATGATATATTTGACACCCAGGAATACGTTGATTTGCTGAACGACGTGTACGTTGATCAGTCGATTCCGGATACACCCAAACACAAGGAAGTCAGGCATAATGATGTCGTTACCCAAAAGGATACCACGACAAACCACAGGTCACCCTCTGGTGGGTGCGATGCAGGGAACAAACCCATGTCCTGGACACTCTTGCTGCTCCTGTTGCTCCTGGCAGGGCTGTACACCGGGAAAATCCGTCAGTAACATCCATATTTAAGTGGCGGGGTGGACGGGACTTGAACCCGCGCCCTCCGGCTTGACAGGCCGGCGTTATAACCAATCTTAACTACCACCCCAAACTTAAAAGAACAGTGGGCGAAACAGGACTTGAACCTGTGACCCCCTGCGTGTAAAGCAGGTGCTCTCCCAACTGAGCTATTCGCCCACGAACCAAAGACCAGGCAATAATAAACGTACCAAACCCGATTGTCAATACCTGTATCCCAAATCCCAAATTGCATGTCAAATTTCAGGACAAAGGTTGCAGAAAGTGGTGCAGATACAGTGGGTTAAGCCTGTTTGAGCGCAGGTGTGGTAGAGCCACATTGAGCATCAAATGGGTGCAAACGACAAAGTAGATGGCCCGCTTGCGGCGTACGACTTCCGAATTTAGTCAGGTAATTTGGGATCCCACACACATTGACAGCAAATACATTTTAAAGTAACCTGAGCCTTTGTATGGAGGCATGAGATGACCTTCCAGGACGTAATTCTGAAACTCCAGGAATTCTGGGTGAACCAGGGCTGTCTGTTGATGCAGCCGTATGACATGGAAAAGGGCGCGGGCACGTTCAATCCGAACACGTTTCTGCGTTCACTGGGACCGGAACCCTTTGCCGCGGCCTACGTGGAGCCGTCCAGGCGGCCTGCGGACGGCCGTTACGGGGACAACCCCTACCGTTTGCAGCACTACTACCAGTTCCAGGTAATGATCAAGCCTGCACCTGACGATATCCAGGACTTGTATTTGAAAAGCCTGGCATTTTTGGGCATTACACCGCAGGACCACGACATCCGCTTTGTTGAGGACGACTGGGAAAGCCCCACCCTGGGCGCATGGGGCCTGGGCTGGGAGGTCTGGGTGGACGGCATGGAGGTGACCCAGTTCACCTATTTCCAGCAGGTCGGCGGCATCGAGTTGTCGCCGATCCCGGCCGAGATCACCTACGGGCTGGAGCGGATCACCATGTATTTGTCCGGCATAGACAACGTGTACGACCTGCAATGGGGGCCGGGCGTGACGTACGGCGAGGTCCACCAGGAGGACGAACTGGAATTTTCGCGTCACAACTTCGAGGTGGCTGACGTGCCGCTACATTTGCAGTTGTTCGATGCGTTTGAAAAGGAGGCCTTTCGCCTGATAGAACTGAAACTGCCTTTGCCTGCCTACGATTACTGCATGAAGTGCTCGCACGTGTTCAACGTGCTGGACGCACGCGGGGCCATTGGCGTGTCCCAGCGCCAGGCCTATATCCTGAGGGTGCGCAAGATCGCCAGGGCCGTGGCAAAGGCGTTTTTGGAGGTCCGGGAAAACATGGGCTATCCGCTGGTGAGGCAGGGGAAACAAATGGCCGTGGCAGGCCCGGGGCCGCAATAACACAGGAAAACAGACCGCTATGAAGACACTGTTGATAGAGATTGGGACCGAGGAGATACCGGCAAGGGATGCACCCCGTGCTGCGGACGCGCTTGCGAACGGGGTGAGGGACGTACTCGCGGAAAACCGGTTGATCGGGGACGATGCCCAGCTTAGGGCCTTTTTTACGCCCAGGCGCCTGGCCGTGATGGTCGAGGGCTGCAAGGCCGTGCAGGATGACCGCACCGAGGTGTTCACGGGGCCGCCCTGGGACAGGGCCTTTGATGCCTCAGGCAAGCCCACCCGCGCTGCAATCGGTTTTGCCAGGTCCCACGGGGTCGAGCCTGAGGTGCTCAAGCCCGTGGAGGGCAAAAAGGGCAAGGTCGCATCCGTGACCCTCCAGGTCAAGGGCCGCAGGGCATCCGCGATCCTGGCCGAGTCCCTGCCAGGTATCATCACGACACTGGAATTCAAGCGCACCATGCGCTGGGGCAAGGGACAGGGGCCGTTCGTGCGGCCGGTGCACTACTTAGTGGGCCTGCTTGGTGACGAGGTCATACCCTTCGAGGTATTTGGCCTGAAGGCGGACCGTGTTGTGCGGGGCCATTTTTTCATGCACCCGGAGCCGGTTGCCCTGGAGCGGGCCGAGGACTACGGGAAGGTCATGGCCGAGCGCGGTGTGGAACTGGATGTAAACAGGCGCAAGGCCTTGATTTTGCAGGGTCTTTCAAAAATAGCAACAAAACACGAGGCCTTGGTGGTCCAGGACGATGCCCTGCTCGACGAGGTGGCGAACCTGGTGGAGTACCCCTTTGTGCTGGCCGGGCACTTTGACGAGCGCTTTTTGTCCCTGCCCGCTGAGGTGTTGATCGAGGCCATGCGCCGGCACCAGCGTTACTTCACGTTTCGCAGGCAGGACAACAGCCTGGCCCCGGTGTTCGGCGTGGTTGCAAACACGCTGGCCCGGGACATGGCCGTGGTGGTGAAGGGTAACGAGCGCGTGCTGTCCGCCAGGCTGTACGACGCCGATTACTTCTGGAACCAGGACCTGAAGTCAGGGATCGAGGCCATGCACGCGGCCCTTGGGGAGCGGGTGTTCATGGCAGGCCTGGGCAGCGTGGCGGACAAGGCCGTGCGCTTACAGGCCCTGGTGGACAGGCTGGGGCCGATGTTCGGCTGCAAGGACCCGGATGCGTTACGCGATGCGGCGCGGCTGTGCAAGGCCGACCTGATGAGCCAGATGGTCGGGGAATTCGCGGAATTGCAGGGCGTTATGGGTGGGTACTACGCGCAAAAAGCCGGTTACAGCGAGACCGCGGCAAAGGCCATCAAGGAGCACTACCTGCCCAGGTTTGCGGAGGACCGCCTGCCGGAAAGTAAGGCAGGGGCAGTCCTGTCCATTGCAGACCGGATCGACAGCATTGTTGCCGGTTTTTCAAGGGGTTATGAGCCAAGGGGTGGCAAGGACCCCTACGCGATGCGGCGCCAGGCCGTGGGCTTGCTGAGGCTGCTGATGGCCGCGGACAGGTACGTGACCGTTGAGGCGCTGGTGGACCATGCGGCCGCGGTGCTGAAACAGAACAACATCCCTGTGGCCGACGATGTGCGGCCGCGGGTGGTGGATTTCATACGGGACCGCTTCGACATACTGCTGCGCGAGACGGTATCCGTGTCCGCGGACTTCGTGCACGCGGTGCTGGCGATCCCGAACGTGCCGCCTAAGGAGGCCCTGCAACGGGTGACAGCGCTGAAGGAGGTCTATGAAACGCACGCAGGTTTCCGTGACCTCATGCTGGCGTTCAAGCGCATGACCAATATCCGGGCCAAGGCGCCGAAAGACCTCGTGGAATCGGCTGACGGGGTCGATGAGGGCATGCTGGACAGCGACCTCGAAAAGGAGGTCTTTGAAAAGGCCCGCAAGGACATGACACGGGTGGCCGATTTGCGTGAAAAACGCGAGTTCGTGGCCGTGCTGGAGCTGATGTACGGCTACCAGGACGTGCTGGAGCGTTTTTTTGACACGGTCAGGGTGCTGGACGCCCCAACGCAGGCCGTTGCGGCCAATCGCCTGGCATTACTGGGCCAGGTGTTGAATGTATTCAACTGGTTCGCTGATTTTGCAATGATCTCAAGGAGGTAAGATATGGGTAAGTACGTGTACCGGTTCTCAAAGGAACTGACAGAAGGAAACAAGGACATGAGGGACCTGCTGGGCGGCAAGGGTGCAAACCTGCACGAGATGTCCAGGCTGGGTCTGAGGGTGCCGCCGGGTTTCACCATCACCACGGAGGCATGCGTTTATTTCTTCAAAAACGGCCAGAAATGGGTCGAAGGGTTGCGCGCCCAGGTGGAGGACGCGCTGAAGTGGCTGGAGGACATCAACCACAAGGGGTTCGGCGACCCTGAAAACCCGTTGCTCGTGTCCGTGCGTAGCGGCGCCAGGATCAGCATGCCGGGCATGATGGACACGGTGCTGAACCTGGGGCTCAACGACCAGACCGTGGAGGGGATTGCAGCGGCAACGAATAACCCGCGTTTTGCATGGGACTCCTACAGGCGCCTGATCGCCATGTTCGCGGACGTGGTCATGGGTATCCACCCGGCCAAGACGGAAAAGGACCCGTTCGAGGTAGCGCTGGAAGAGGTGAAGGCGAAATCCGGCAAGCAGTACGACTCCGAGCTGGACGTGGATGAACTAAAGGACGTGGTCAACCGCTTCAAGGCGATTGTGCGCGAGCGGGGCGGCCAGGAGTTTCCGCAGGACCCCAAGGTCCAGATGATGAAGGCGATCGACGCGGTGTTCATGTCCTGGATGAACGAAAGGGCCCAGGAATACCGGCGTGAGCACCATATCTCGGACGACTGGGGCACCGCGGTGAACGTGCAGACCATGGTGTTCGGCAACATGGGCGAGGACTCGGCCACGGGCGTGATGTTCAGCCGCAGCCCTGCAACCGGTGAAAACAAGATGTTCGGCGAGTTTCTGCTGAATGCCCAGGGCGAGGACGTGGTGGCAGGCGTGCGCACGCCCATGGACATCGAGGAGATGCGGCGGGTCATGCCCGCGGTGTACGAGGAATTGCTGGATGTGCGCAACAAACTGGAGCGCCATTACCGGGACATGCAAGACGTGGAATTCACGATCCAGAAGGCCACGCTGTACATCCTGCAGACGCGCAACGGCAAGCGCACCGGTTTTGCAGCGGTCAAGGTGGCCCTGGACATGCTGGAAGAGGGGATCATCGACGAAAAAGAGGCCCTGTTGAGGGTGGAGCCGGACCAGGTCACGCACCTGCTGCGGCCCGTGTTCGATTTCAAGGCCCTGAAGGAGGCCGAGAAACAGGGGCGCATGGTGGGCACGGGCCTGCCCGCGGGTCCCGGTGCCGCAGTGGGCAGGATCGTGATGTTCGCGGACGAGGTGAAACCCAAGGCCGCGCAGTGGCTGGCGCAGCGGATGGAGGAACTGCGCAAGGCCCATCCAAACGCCACGCACAAGGACCTCAGGCGCATGGCCGAGCAGGACCCGCGCACCAAGGTGATCCTGGTACGCCACGACACCAAGCCCGAGGACGTGGCTGGCATGATGGCTGCGGAGGGCGTGCTGACCGCGTTCGGCGGACGCACCAGTCACGCGGCCCTGGTGGCCAGGCAGCGGGGCAAGACCGCCGTGGTGGGCTGCAAGACGGCCAACGTGGATTACGAAAAACGCACGGTCACGTTCGGTGACAAGGTGTTACGGGAAGGCGATGTAATCAGCCTGAATGGCTTTACGGGCCAGGTGTTCGAGGGTGAGATCCGGATGAAGGATTCGGAAATCATCGCGGTGCTGATCAACAAGACCATGGCGCCCGAGGAATCCAAGTTGTTCCAGCAGTTCGACCGCCTGATGAAAACCGCTGACAAGTACAGGAAACTGGGGCTCAGGACCAACGCGGACCGGGGCAGCGAGGCAAAGGTCGCCATCGCCTTCGGTGCCGAGGGGATCGGGCTGGCCAGGACCGAACACATGTTCTTCCAGGAGGACCGTATCCTGAAGATGCGCCAGATGATATTTGCCAAGACGCAAGAGGACAGGGTGCAGGCCTTGTCCGGGCTGATCCCGTTTCAGCGCTCGGACTTCGAGGACCTGTTTTCGGCCATGGAGGGGCGGCCCGTAACCATTCGCACGCTGGACCCGCCGCTGCACGAGTTTTTGCCGAACAACGAGGCCGCGATCCAGGAACTGGCCAAGGCCATGGACATATCCGTGGACGAGGTACACGCCAGGATCAAGGAACTGTCCGAATCGAACCCCATGCTGGGGCACCGGGGTTGCAGGCTGGGGATCACGTACCCCGAGATCACCGAGATGCAGGCACGGGCCATTTTTGAGGCCGCGTGCAACGTGAAGAAAAAGGGTATCGACGTGCACGTGGAGGTGATGATCCCGCTGGTCGGTCACCCGAATGAACTGAAAAACCAGGCGCAAATCGTGCGCGACACCGCGGCCCGGGTGTTCAAGGAAAAGGGCATGGAGGTGGACTTCCTGGTGGGGACCATGATCGAGATCCCGAGGGCCGCTGTCATGGCCGACCAGATCGCTCAGCACGCCCAGTTCTTCAGTTTCGGGACCAATGACCTGACCCAGATGGGCCTGGGCATGTCCAGGGACGACTACGGCACGTTCATCGGCGATTACATCCAGAAGGGGATATTGGGGTACGACCCGTTTATGACACTGGAGGACGGGATCGCGGAACTGGTGCGCCTGGGCAAGGAACGGGGACGCAAGGCCAGGCCCGATTTGCACCTGGGCGTGTGCGGCGAGCACGGCGGTGACCCGGAATCGATTTATAAATTCCACAGGATCGGCCTGGATTACGTAAGTGCGTCGCCGTTTCGAATCCCGGTGGCCAGGCTGGCCGCGGGGCGTGCCGGTCTGATGGGAGACAAATGAGGCAGGGACTCGTATTTCTGAGCCTGCTTATCGGCATTGCAGGCTGCGCCAGGCACGAGATCGGGGACCCACCCGACTACACCACCCTGACCTTCCCGCTGGCCATAATGCCTGCTGCTGACGAAAGCCGGGTGTACGTGGTGGACACGGACTTCGACATGGACTACAGCAGCGGATGGATTGCGGGCCTGGACGTGCAAAAGATGCAAATCCTGCCGGAACAGGCAATCAGGGTGAAACCGTATGGCGGGGCGTTGCTGATGGGACCGGGTGGCAGGCACGCATACCTGATGCAGCGCTGGGATTCCTCGATCATCACGTTCGACGTGGATAACAAGGGCCTGCATTGCGGCCAGAAGGGTGAGGATCGCACATGCGGCGACGACCACATCCTGTACGACAAAAGCGAGTACGACCCGGTGCAAAAGGACACGCTGCCCAGGCTGGGCACGGACGGTTTCAGCGGGTGCATCATGGATGTGAAGGGCATCGGCCCCGTGTTATTCGCCGCATCCGTGAGCGATTCGTTTCTGGCCGGCTACGACATATCAAAGGGCAAACCCGCATACCTGGGGCACATACTGCTGGACCCGGGGGTGGGCACACTGGCATGCGACAGTGTAAACCAGCGTATTTACGCGGGCCACAGCACTGCGAACCTGGTGGACGTGGTGGACGTGACCGTGTCGGACAAAAAACTGGAGTTGAACCGTCCGTTCGGTTTTTCAGCGCCCATGACATCCAGCAGGCGGGATTATTTCCGCCAGCTCCAACTGTCGCCGCAGGGGGATTTGCTGTACGCCACGTACCGCTCGCCTGACTCCATGCTGGTCTTTGACGCCATGCCCTCCCGGATGCTGTTCGTCACGTCCCTGGGCCTGCCCGCAGGGGCCGGCCGGTTCGGCTTTATCGATGACCCGGTGTACGGCAGGTACGCGGTGGTGGCATGCAGCGATGACGGGTCCATTGCAATCGTGTCCATGGACACGTTCGAGGTGATGAAACGGATCCGCCTGTGCCGGGACCCTTACGGGTTGCGCGTCCTGCCCGCCAGCAAGAAGGTGGTGGTTGCGTGTTTCAGGGGCAGCAGCATCGGGGTCTTGAAGTGGAAGGCGAACCCTGTGACCTCCATGCAGGTGGAGGGCTTTTTGAAATGAGTTACGCAATATCAAAGTCCCGCTGCCTCATGATTGTTGTTTTGATGCTTGCAGGCCTGGCGGGATGCTCCGACAAGACCAACCGCAGGATACCCTACGTAAAGGACCCTGTGGACATGGCCCTGGTGTGCATGGACGGGGACAAGCCAGTGCCGTACAAGGATTGCTCAAAACACACGCTGTACGGGTTTATCCTGGGCGGCAACCAGCCGGAACTGGGCGTTGTAAACCTGCTGAACGGGGACGATACGGACTTTGACCCGTCAACGCCGGCCTTCAACCCCATGTATTTGAAGGTGCCTGCCGGTTCGTTGAAGCGCATCGTGTCCACGCCGGATTCCAGGTACGTGTTTGTGCTGGACTACACCGAGGCCGACTTGTTCAGGGTCAGCACAACGGATTTCAAGGTAAAAACCCAGGCCCTGCCCTGCCGGGGTCTGGACATGGTGCTGCTGGAGAAGTCGTTGTTTATCACCTGCCCGGGTGCGGACCGCATCCTGAAGATGCCCGTGGATGCGTTTGGCAAACCGGGCGCAATAACCACGATACCCGTTACACGACCGTACAGGATCGCCGGGTGCAAGGATCGCTTGTTTTTGACGCACACGGGCACATATAACCTGACCTTTATGGACACAAACGGCAACAACGCCCGGGATGTGGGCGTGTTCAGGCAATGCAGCGACGGCATTGACAACGACCACGACGGGCTGACCGACAACCAGGACCCCGGCTGCACGGGACCTGGCGACAACGACGAATCGGACGACGCGCAGTCTGACAAAAATGTCACAATAGCAACCGTGCAGCCTGCGGCCTGTTCCAACCACGTGGACGACGACGGTGACGGGCTCACGGACATGGATGACCCCGCGTGCTACAACCCCCTGGGCATCAGCGAGGCACACGACCCGATCCACCGCGTCAATGCACTGGTAGCCGGCCCTGATTGCAAATACCTGTACGTCTTGCGCACGGACCCGGCCATGGTGATGGTGCTGGATGCGGACACGGGCGCGGTGGTGAACATCAACCAGGCACCCAACACCAGCGTGGTGGATACGCTGGGCATCCGGGGGGCGTTGCTGGATTCGGACCCCCGGACAGGCGTGATCGTGAAGGACGACAAGGGGACATACCTGTGGATCGCACTGGTGGACGGCAGGGTCGTCAAATTCCAGGTGTCTGACGACAAGGGCGTGAAAAACGTGTTGACGGACTCCGGCCTGGGCGAACGCGATGCCATCAGCACCCCGCAATTGCTGGATGGGGACAAGCCCGTGGAGGGCGGTTTCAGCGAGAACGTGGACTATCCGTCGCTGGGGCCTCAGGAGATCACGTTGATCCCTGATACGGACAACGAGTACTCGTTTTACGGGGTGCGATTCAACCAGCCGAACCTGGAGATCCCCACCGAGCAGTGGGACCTTACCTACGAGGGCCGAATCCCGCATACCGCATCCGTGTCCGGCGTGCTGGATTCGGACGGCACCATGACGGACCTGGCAAAGGACTTTTGCGCGCTCGGCGTGGAAAAAGGCGACCGCGTTGTGTTTACCGCGGTGCCAGGTGATTGCAGCCTGAAGGGAAAAACTGCAACGATCACCGCTGTGCTGGAGCATAGCGTGTCCCTGAACCTGAAACCTGAAACGGCCTGCCTGGGCAAGGGCCTGTCGTACTACATCCACGCACATGACCAGTGGGTGCTGGTCGGCTCAATCACCGGTTTTTTGCACCCCTGGTACTCCAGGGACGGCAAGTGCGTCAGGCGTCAGGGGCCCCAGGCCGAGGGCATGCAGGGCCGCGTAGTCCAGTCCATGCCCAAACAGGGGGCCAAACTGACCACGTGCCCTGTTTACCCGGGCGACCCGGAAATCGATTGGAAACAGTTCCAGAACATGGAGTTTTCCTTTTACGTATTCCCTGGTTGTACGATCGACCAGGCGTATAACATAACGGCTGTCAGTCCGAAACCAGGCACCCGGATCCGGTTCACTGCGAACAATTACCTGGTCCCGATCAGCACCGCTGCGGGCGGTTATTCGGTAAGGGCCGTGGCCCCACCGGGCGGGCGGGTCTTTTACCTGGTCAACCAGGGTGCGGACGAGGTCCAGCAGGTATCGATCGATGACGGTGCCATTGAACAGACTTTTTATTGACGGGTGAAGACCCGATTCAGGAGGTCCCATGGCTGAACGAACACTACCGGAAAACGCACATCGCGAACTCAAGCCCGGCGAGGTCTATACGCCGGTCATCGGCCCCAACGAGCACGTGCCCGAGGTCACGGCCCGTTCGATCACCTTCGGTCTGATCATGACCGTGATATTTTCCGGCGCCGCCAGTTACATCGCGTTGAAACTGGGGCAGGGCATCGAGACCGCGATCCCGATCAGCATCCTGGCGATCGGCTGGTCCGCCATGATGCGGCGCAAGTCCACGCTGATTGAGAACGTGAATATCCTGTCCATCGGCGCGACCAGCGGGATCGTGGTCGGCGGTTCCGTGTTCGTGATGCCCGCGATCTTCATACTGAACCTGCAGGGCCAGTCGTCGTTTTTCCAGATATTCCTGGTGCCCTTGTTAGGTGCAATCCTGGGTGTGTTGTTTTTGATCCCGTTTCGGCGTTATTTCGTGGCCGAGATGCACGGCCAGTTGCCCTTCCCCGAGGCCACGGCCACCACCGAGGTGCTGATGACCGGCGAGCGGGGCGGCAAGCAGGCGGTGGTGCTGCTGTACTCCATGGGCATCGCCATGGTCACGGACTTTGTGGGCCCGGCCATGAACGCCTGGCGCGAGGTGTTCACCACCAGGTTGATCCCGGGGTTGTCGTTTCTGACGGACAAGGTGAAGATGGTCTTTTCCCTGGACACCACGGCCGCGGTCATGGGTCTGGGCTACCTGATCGGCGTGCGTTACTCGCTGATCATCATGGCCGGCTCCCTGATGTCGTACTTCGTGCTGGTGCCCGTGGTGGCACATTTCGGTGCCTTTATCCCACCCAACATGGTGGTCGGTGGCCACAAGGGGCTTGCAGCCATGTCCGCTGACCAGATATTCGATAACTACGTGCGTTACATCGGTATCGGCGGCATATTCGCGGCAGGCCTGATTTCGATCCTGAAGATGTCCGGCGTGATCCGGGATGCCATGAAAAACGTGGTGGACGAGATATTCCACCGGCCCAAGGACACGGGCGAAAAGGGCGTCAGGACGGAACGCGACATGTCCATGGGCATCATCATGGGCGTGCTCGTGGCCTTGACGATCCTGCTGTGGATATATTTCCGGTATTCCGTGCTGGCAAGGGCCGCACATCCCACGTTTTTGTCCTCGATTTCGATCATCGTGACCCTGTTCGTGGCCTTCCTGTTCACCGGGGTGTCCGCCTGGGCAGTGGCCATGATCAGCGTGACCCCGGTTTCCGGCATGACCCTGACCACCCTGATCGTGTCCGCGGTGCTGCTGACCGCGCTGGGCCTGACCGGCACGTCCGGCATGATCGCGGTACTGCTGATCGGGGGGGTCGTGTGCACGGCCCTGTCCATGGCCGGGTCCCTGGTGACCCAGTTCAAGATTGGTTACTGGCTGGGCTCCACGCCGTCCACGATCCAGATCAGCAATATCCTGGCCTCCGTGGTGGCAGCGGTCGTGGTGACCGCGGTCATGTTCCTGCTGGACAGCGTCTATGGATTCAGCCTGACCAAGGCCCATCCCCATCCCATGGCTGCGCCACAGGCCAATGCCATGGCAGCAGTGGTCCAGGGCATGATGGGTGGCAAGGGTACACCGTGGTTGATGTACGGCGTGGGCGCAGTGGTTGCGGTGATGGCCGAGATGCTGGGAGTGTCCGGACTGGCCTTTGCCCTGGGCATGTACCTGCCGATCGAACTGAACAGCCCGATTCTGGCCGGCGCATTCGTTGCCTGGCTGGTCAACCGGTCCACAAAGGACGAGGCCCTGCGCAAGGCCAGGCACGACAAGGGCACGCTGATCGCATCCGGCCTGATCGCGGGCGGTGCGATCATCGGGGTCGTGGCCGCACTGTTGAAGTTTATGGAGGCCCAGTTCCATGTCCATATCATCCCGAACCTGCACAACAATACCACGTTATTCGGCAATTACCTGGGCCTGGTGATATTCATCCTGCTGGGCGCGTTTTTGTACTGGGATTCCGTGCGTACCAAGGCTGGCAATGGGCGGTGATGGTGGCTTGCCGTGACCGTTGGCCGTGGCCGTGACCGTGACCGTGGCCGTGACCGAGTGGCTCGTGGTGGTGACGGGAACTGTGGAGCGCAGGCGGCCTCCTGGGATCGCCGGCATCCTGCCGGCATTTCCGTGGCCGTTGGCCGTGACCGTGGCCGTTGACCGTGGCCGAGACCGAGTGGCTCGTGGTGGTGACGGGAACTGTGGAGCGCAGGCGG
>WGCQ01000070.1 GCA_015493765.1 Deltaproteobacteria bacterium | reverse complement strand
CTTTAGGAGTCCGTCATATTTAAGAATGCCGGCTGGAAGCCGGCGATCCCAGGATGGACTGTTTCAAGACCCTCGAGGCCGCCTGCGCTCCACTGCTTTCGTTTTCACCGGGATCACACGGACTCGGCCACGGACAACGGACTCGGCCACGGACAACGGACAACGGTCTCGGTCAACGGCCACGATCAACCAAAGGCGGGCGGGACGCCCGCGAAACAAGCAGGCGAGTCCGCCTGCGCTCCACACGGTCTCGGTCAACGGTCACGGTCAACGGATGACGGCCACGGCCAACGGACCCCTCAAGGCCGCCACACACGTAACGTCCGATAAGAAATCTTATGTTAACTAATGAAAATGATCAAAATAACAAAGGGTTACCCCGCCCTGCGTGCATCAGACCGCGAACACACGGCAAGAAACGCAATGATAATTCAAGATGCCGGCTGGAAAGCCGGCGATCCCAGGATGGACTTTTTCAAGACCCTCGAGTCCGCCTGCGCTCCATGCACAGGCCGCTAATGTAACGGCTCTTGCGTTGGATCCTTTTTTAAATGCCTAACCTGTATAGGGTTATCGTATGTATAAGGGCTTTATCGTATTAAATCGCATTCTAAGGGTGGTCTCACATCGTGGCCTGTATGTTGATATACGTAAAATGCTTACAATGGATGTTGTGGATACAAGAACTCAGAATTTGATTTTGCTGATCGCAAAAATGGCAGCGTATATGCCCAGGAACCATCCTGCGATCATGGCAAGTCCGGATATGATGCTTTCCTTTGTGAATACGCCGATCAGTACACCAATCAGGATTACTGCACCGATCAATGCACCCATCTGTCCACCGCTGCCCTGAAGAAAGCCCACTCCGCTGACCGTCAAGGCCTCGAATCCCTTTAGCAGCCCGTATCCTATACCGTAAATCACGATCGACATTCCAATGGCTCCCATGAATCCCTGTGGAGAGCCTGTGATCCTGCCAGCACCCCACACGAACAAAGGCACCAGTACGCCCAGGACCAGCAAGAACAAAAACAATGCCTTTGCCTGTTTTACAAACGAACCCTTGCCCATGGAAACGGACCATTGGTATTTGATCTTCTCGACCAGGCGATACAACGGATTGTCTCGGTACAGTACCTTGTACGCCTTCAGGGGTACGCCGTTGACAGATTTTACCTCGTTGTACTGGTATTTTTCAATGGAAAACTGCACGCTGCGTGCCTTGAATACATCGTCCGTGGCATCAAACGGCTTCTTGATCATGCGCATGAATACCACGCCATCCGCTGTAAGGTCCTTGACCAATCCGGTCTGGGATTTACCTGAAACCAGGGTAAGTTGCTGTGAAAACGCGACCCCGGGCATCGCAAATAGGCATCCCGCCACGATTGCCCAAAACATATGATTATGTTGTGTCATTTTTGTTACCTGAGCACGCGCCTGAACCTGATACCGGCCTTTACAAGTGAGCCCTTCAATTTTCGCCCGGTATCCCTCAGGTGGTCGAAGTAATTACCAGAAAAAAATTGCACCACATCCCTGTACGCCCCTGCAAATGCCTGGATCGGCCTGGCCGTCTTTGTGCCTGCCAGTTCCTTGGACATGCCGTCCAACAGCAGGGACTCGAATTTCAGCGTGTATAAATAAACGACCTTTTTCTTCTTTGCCTGGCCGAAACCATTGCGTAGCGCCCATTTTAATGCGTGCTTTAGGTAATTTTTGGACAGAAATGACATGTACTTGTGATCCAGGGACACCGGTTTGACCTGGCCCCAATCCATGGCCTGGTATTTTTTGCGGATCTCCAGGCTGATCTCACGCAGCCGCTTTTTCAGCCCCGCCACTTCCTTTTTCCAGGGGAGTTTTTTGCGCACTGACATGCTTTTGGACCGGGCCAGGAACATGCGGTATTCATCAATCAACCGGTATCCGGAAAACAGCAGATCATCCACCGCCGGACCGTAAAACGCATATTTTTTCCCCAGGGACTCGATATCAACGGCCAGGCTGTCGCACTGGGACTGCATGGACCCCAGAGGAATTGGCGGCTGCCAGTTGTCTATGCTGTTCGGGTCAATGTGCGAAAAATAGGTTTTATCGCACTGCGTCAGGCGGTCAACCCAGGGCTTGAAATCCGCCTTTGGACCCGTTGCCTTTTTGGGTTTGTGGCTGGTGTGCTTTGCAACCTTTTTATTAGTAACATCCCGTGACTTTTTTACCTGGCCTGTATTCGCGGTCTTTGCCTTGTTTTTCGTTGCCTTTTTCTTATGGGCGTGACAGGCGACCGTGCCCGCCGCCAGCATTACCAGGCTCAGTGTGACGAACAGACCTCGAACTGTGCGTCGTACTTGATTTTCTGTACCTTTGCGCATTCCTTGTCCTCGCATTTGTAGCCTAACGCGGTCAACAGGGCCACAACCCTGTCCACGGATACGTTATTACGAATTGCAATGAAGGTGGCGGCGTTCTTTGCAGTGGCATCGTGCACCGACTTGGCCGCATCCTCCAACTTCACCTCGTGAAGGCCAACCGCCCTGCCCTTCTTCCACGTACCCCAGTACTGGCTGCCCTTTGTCACCAGCAGGAATTTCTGCAAACGGTGGTCCATCCTGGGGTCCGTGCTGCTCTGTCCCAGCACACCGCACTTGAATGTACCATGCCCCCGTACAACCACGGTCATGGGCTTGATCGGAACCTCGCGGAATACCAGTTTCCCGACCTTGGCCGCCTTGGCGATCCCCTCCTTGTGACGCCGTCCGGCAATGGACAGGTACCTGGGATCGGATTTTGCCATTATATTTACGAAGCGCAGCAACACCGATGCGGGGGCATCCTTGTAGATCACCAGCAACGCCCACTCCAGGTTTTCGGGCCCCAGTTTCTTGTCCAGTGCCTTCAAGAGGCCGGTCAATTTCTTGGTGAACAGACCCCAATCCGTCTTGTTCGGAGGCATCAGTATCACGTTGGGCAGTTCGCCCTTGCCGTTAAAGATAATCCCGTGTTCCTTTGTGACAATAAATTCCAGGTTGGACGTAAAATCATCCTCGGACACCGTATCAGCCAGTACAGGGACCTCCTTGAAGTTCGGGATCGCCTTTTCCGCGTCCGCAAGGGCCTTGTCAAAACCATTGAATACCTTACCGAGTTTGCATTTCGGGTGTTTTTTCAGAAAATCGGCCACCAGTTGCCTGACCTTTTCGTAGTACGGCTTGTTCAGGGCGATGCTGAGTGTTTCAAATGGTTGCTTCGAACAGAAATTGCTGAGTTTTTCCTTGCACAGGCGCCGGATGTAACCGTCGATCGATTCGTAGCGCCTGGGAAACTCGAAGGCCAACTGCCAGTATTTGAACAGGTAGGTGGAGCGCTGGACGCCCTGGTATTTCCTGGAGCCGTAGAACGCCAGTACATGCAAAAACGCCTTGTCAAAATCCATCAACGCCAGGACCGACTGGTCCTTGACACCGGCCTTTTTCAGTTTGTTCATGGCCTTGATGAAGTCCTTGATCTTCATGTTTTTCTTGTTCTGGTTGTCCGGGTCCATGGTGCCCCAGTAATCCGTCATATTCTGGAAATAATCCTGTATCGCCAGGTATTTTTTGTTCACCGCGAGTCCACGGCTGCCGGCCACCACGTCATCCATGACATCCTGCCAGTTGAACTTGTTTGCCGCCAGACGCCATTTTAACAGGCTGTCCTTGGTTTGTTCCTTGGGCAAGGTTTGTACCATTTTGCCCAGCCATTCAGACATCATGTCATGGAATTGTTTGCTGACCTTTTCCTGGCGCTGCTCGATCTGTGCCTTTAATACGTGTTTGGCCCTGTTGCATGCACCCATTGGAAAGACAAGCAACATCATTACTACAGCAGATACCGTTTTTTTCATTTTCCTCTCCTATCCATACCAAGGATACAGCGGCATTATAACTTAGGTTGTGAAAAGATAAAAGCACCTTTTGGAAAAAATTTGGGGCTAAACACCTGATATTGAGATCATGCCTGATTTGTCGTACACTATTGCCAGGAAAAGGCGGAAAAATGAAAAAAAGGACATGGATTACGGTACTCGTTGTTGCGAGTATGATGGCGGTGGCTGCCGGATGTGGCGGTGGTAAAACCGGGGCGGCAACGACACAGGATACGGGTGTAAACACGGACAATGCCGATGGGGACAGCGGCATTCCATCGGCGACGGACCCGGGTGCACAAGGCGAGGACCTTGCCGTATCCGATGCCCTTGACGTGTCCGATGCCACGCGCATGGACACTGATACCGCCGTGGATGTTGGGATGGATGCGGGCACGGAGGAAGTTCGCGGTGATGTGGATGCGGATACGACGGATGGCGATACGCTTACGGATGCCTTCGAAACCACCGACACCCCGGGGGACCGGCTGACAGGCGAGGATGTATCGGATATTCGTGTCCCTGTGTGCGAGGACGACGGCCTCAAGTGTACCACTGAAGAAACCGGTTCGGATGGTGTATGCACGCACCCTATCATGCCAAATTATTGTGTAATCAATGGTAAATGCTATTTCAGGATGCAGGTGGACCCGGACAATCCATGCCTGTTTTGCGTGCCCGAAACATCACAGACCGCGTTTTCACCGTCGCCTGGCATGCCCTGCGACGACCACAATGCCTGCACATCGCCTGACACATGTGACAAAACAGGCCACTGCGTACCAGGACCGAAGGTGGACTGCAACGACCACAATATCTGCACCAAGGAACACTGTGACCCCGCGTTGGGCTGCGTGTACAAGCCTTTTACCGCTGCATGCAACGACCATTCCGTGTGCACCACGGGTGACCACTGTGTAAACGGGAAGTGCGTAGGTCACACCGTGCGAACGGACGATGGCAATCCCTGCACTGTGGACGGCTGCGACCCGGTCACAGGCGTATTTCACAAGAAACTGGACGGAGTACCCTGCGATGACGGCTACGTATGCACGGTAAACGACCACTGCGTGAACGGAACATGCAAGGGTGAGGTAAACCACTGCGATGACAATGACCCATGTACCAAGGACTTTTGCAACGAAGCCGCGGGGGGATGCATGCACACCTGGTATTACGGTGCATGTGATGACCACGATGCCTGCACCACGGCATCCGTGTGCAATTCCGAACATAAATGCGTTGGAAACCAAATCGATTGCAATGACTTTAACCCGTGTACCAAGGATAGCTGCGACCCCAAAAAGGGGTGTGTACATACGCCCGTGGACGGGACGTGTGATGACGGCGACCCCTGTACTGATAATGACCGTTGCGTGGAGGGGAAATGCACGGGCACGCCCAAGGACTGTACCGATTCCAACCTGTGTACCCGGGATTTTTGCGACCCTGTGCACGGATGCGAACATGAATATTCGAGCGGGCCGTGCGACGACGGCGATGCGTGTACGAAAAACGACAATTGCAGCACTGGTAAATGTATTGGCCAGCCCGTGGACTGCGATGACCACAATCCGTGTACCCATGACTGGTGCGACAGCGTGCTCGGGTGCGTACACGACCCGGTAGAGGGGCTGTGTGACGATGGTGATACCTGCACTACCGGTGACCACTGCGAAAACGGCAAATGCGTAGGGCACCAGGTGGACTGCGATGACGGCGACCCCTGCACGGATGACATGTGTGCGGACGGTGCATGTTTCCACGAACCGCACGTAGGCGCCTGCGACGACGGCAACGCCTGCACGCAGGGGGAAATATGCGTGGACGACAATTGCACAGGCGGGCAACCCGTGGACTGTAACGACCACAACGACTGCACCATAGATGACTGCGACACCAAGTGGGGTTGCGTATATACGCCCACGGGTCCCGGACCTTGCGACGACCATTCCGTATGCACGGTTAACGACCAGTGCGAAAACGGTAAATGCGTGGGCACCCACATCGATTGCGATGACCACAACCAGTGCACAAACGACCCGTGCGACCCGGTTAAAGGTTGTTACCATACGCCCAGGGATGGAAAATGCAATGACCACGACGTGTGCACCACCGATGACCGGTGCATTGACGGGGACTGCGGGGGTACGCCCAAGTACAACGACCCGGTGTTGGCCGCATCGACCTTCAGCGCCGGTGTATCCGGTAACCCGGGCCAGGGTCTGGACGTGGACGGAGACCCTTCGACCTGCACACCCAAGGGCAGTTGCCTGCAAGGGATTGACAACCAGTTAAGTTCAATTGCCTGGTTGATGAACCCGGGATACACCGAACAGGTGTCCCAGGGGGCATTTACCGTGATCTTTGAAAATCGTGGGGACACCTTCCCCGGCGGCCTTGCGCTGTACACGGGGCGACGGGCTGATGCCGCTTGCAACCCGGAGGATTCGGAGTGCAACGTGCTGTTTTTTGACGAATCCATCGATGATGCGTGCATGCCCAGGGGCACGTTGGAGGAGCCAGGTATGACCGGTGTGGCCCTGTCCGCAGGCGGACCGGGCAGCGTGGTGCCAATGCGGCTGGTGTTCGGCAAACTCCAGGTTCCGGTCCAGTTGTACATGGCCAGGGTGAAGGCCACGACAAAACTGGATGATACAGGCTATCCGCAGTCCATGGTGGGCGTACTGGGCGGCTGCATTATCAAGGATGACCTGGTACAGGCCATAGACGCCATACCCGCGGATCAATTCACGGAACCATACACCAAGGAGGTCGTTTCAGCATACGTGGACAGTTACCTGACGCCTGACATCGACCGTGACAAGGACGGTACGCCGGACTGCGTATCCGCTGGTTTTGTGTTTACCGTGGACAGGGCACACATCCGGGGACATGAGGCGGGGAATCCTTGACCGTGGCCGTGGCTGAGGCCGTTGGCCGTGGCCGAGACCGTTGGCCGTTGGCCGTGACCGAGACCGTTGTCCGTGTGGATCGTGGTGGTGACGGGAGTCATGGAGCGCAGGCGGCCTCGCCTGCTTGTTTCGCGGGCGTCCCGCCCGCCTTTTCCGAGACCGTTGGCCGTGGCTGAGGCCGTGACGGTGGGGTACAGGCGCTCAATATGGCGATAATGTTGTGAGTTTTCAAAAGGTTAGGGGACTACACCGGCCTCGTCACCCCACTCCCCTGCCCTACTCCCATTCAATGGTGGCCGGCGGCTTGGAGGATACATCGAAGACTACGCGGTTTACGCCCTTAACACGACCGATGATACGCCTGGCAATGTCAGCCAACAGGCTGGTGGGTATGTCAAACACCTCGGCAGTCATGGCATCCACGCTTTGTACAGCGCGCAGTGCAATCACCTGGTCGTAGGTCCTGGCATCGCCCATGACACCAACACTGCGTACAGGTAGCAGCACTGCAAAGGACTGCCAGATTTGCGGGTAAAACGGCTGGACGGCCAATTCCTCGTTGAAAATGGCGTCCGCTTCACGCACGATTCGCAGTTTTTCCGCTGTGACCTCGCCCAGCACGCGTACTGCGAGCCCGGGACCGGGAAACGGCTGGCGATTGACCATGGCGGCCGGCAAACCCAACCGCCGACCCAGTTCTCTGACCTCATCCTTGAACAACTCGCGCAACGGTTCCAGCAATTCAAACCCCAGGTCCTCGGGCAGACCGCCCACGTTGTGGTGGCTCTTTATGGTGTGTGACGGCCCACGAACAGACCTGGATTCGATTACATCCGGATACAGCGTCCCCTGGGCCAGGAAACGAAATGGTCCGTGGGCCCGTGCAAAAGCCTTGAACACGTCAAAAAAGACCCGGCCGATCACCTTACGCTTTTGTTCCGGGTCCGTGATTCCCTTTAATTCCGACAAAAAACGGTCCTGTGCATCGATCACATGCAGGTGTAGGCCCTTGAAATCCTTAAATGCGGCCTGGACTGCTGCAACCTCGTCCTTGCGCAGCAGCCCATTATCCACGAATACACCGGTGACCCGGCCCGGCAACATCCTGGCCAGCAACGCGGCGGTCACAGAGGAGTCCACCCCTCCGCTGACAGCAATCAGGACCCGGTCGTCCCCTTCCACGGTTTTTAACGATTCCTGTTGCTGTTTCAGAAACGCGTCCACGGACCAGTTCGGCTGCATGTGTGCAACATGGAACGCAAAATTACGCAGGACCTGCATGCCGTACTGCGTATGGCTGACCTCCGGGTGAAACTGAACGGCAAAAAGAGGCCGTGTTTTGTGTTGGATTGCAGCAATCAGGCCGTTATGGGAGCGCGCTGTGACGATGAATGATTCAGGCGGTTTTGTTACAATGTCGCCGTGGCTCATCCAGGCCTGGAAATGCGATTCAACGCCGTTGGCAAACAATACGGAATCCGCAGTGATTTCGATCCTGGTCCTGCCATATTCCCTGGAATCCGAAGGTTGCACCTGGCCGCGCATCAGTTTTGCCATGAGTTGCATACCGTAACATACGCCCAAAACCGGCTTTGAAATCCCGAAAAATTCCCTGGGGATTATGGGGGCATCGGCATCGAGCACACTGGATGGTCCGCCTGACAGGATTACGGCACGCACGTCAGGTTGCATGGCGGCCTGCCAGGAGTCAAACGGCAGTATCACGCTGAATATACCCATTTCGCGCAGGCGACGTGCGATCAACTGGGTGTACTGGGACCCGAAATCGAGTACGAGTATCTGTTCCATCAGTTCAACCGGTAGTTAGGTGGTTCCTCGGTCACGGTCACGTCATGGACGTGCGACTCACGCAGGCTTGCGTTGGATATGCGCACGAACCTTGCCTTTTCCTGTAGTTCGGCGATATTGTGTGCCCCCACATAGCCCATGCCCGAACGCAATCCGCCGATCAACTGGTAGATTACACCAGCCATGGCCCCTTTATACGGCACCCTGCCCTCCACGCCTTCCGGCACCAGTTTTTCAGGCGCACTGTTTTGCTGGAAATAACGGTCGGATGAACCTGCACGCATGGCGCCGATGCTGCCCATGCCCCTGTACGTCTTGAACGCCCTGCCATGGAAGTACGTAACCTCACCGGGGGCCTCGTCCGTACCGGCCAGCACACCACCGACCATCACTGCTGATGCCCCTGCTGCCAACGCCTTGACCACGTCACCGGAAAACTTGATGCCGCCGTCAGCAATCACCGAGCGTCCCAGGCGCCCGGCCTCATGTGCACACTCCATAACCGCTGTCAATTGCGGTACGCCAACCCCGCTCACAATGCGCGTAGTACAAATCGATCCCGGCCCTACACCGACCTTTACAGCAGCCGCACCGGCCTCAACCAGGGCGCGCACGCCCTCCCCTGTTGCCACGTTTCCGGCAAACACATCCACGTTAAAGGCCTTGGCCAGGCGTTCGACCGTGCGCAACACGGCCAGGGAGTGCCCGTGCGCCGTATCCACGACCAGGGCATCCACGCCCGCCTCCGCCAGGAACTGGGCGCGTTCAAAACCCGCATCGCCAACGCCCACCGCACCTGCAACCAGCAGCCTCCCGGCCTCGTCCTTGATTGCCAGGGGATACAGGTCCTCCTTTTCCAGGTCCTTGGCAGTAACCAGGGCCACCAGTTTTCCGTTTTTATCCACCAATGGCAGTTTTTCCACCCTTTTCCTGCGCATCAGGTCGTGGTCCTGCTCCAGCCCTGTTTCTACGTCCGCAGTAATCACCTCCCGGGTCATTACATCCTCGACTTTGCCATCGAGGTGCCTGTTTGCCCTGAGGTCACGCCTGGTGATGATGCCCAGCAGCCTGTATGCGCCATCCACCACCGGCAGCCCGGATATACCGTTCGATGCCATCAATTCGTAAGCAACTTTTAACGGGGCATCGGGTGAAATGGTGACCGGGTCATAGATTACCTTGCTCTCGGATTTCTTGACCTTGCGGCACTGCGCGGCCTGCTCCTCTGGCGACAGGTTGCGGTGGATGACTCCCAGGCCGCCGGCACGGGCCATGGCAATCGCGGTACTTGCCTCGGTGACCGTATCCATGGCCGCCGAGATTAGAGGAATATTCAGTTTGATGTTCGGCGTCACCTTGGTGGATGTGTCCACCTGGGAGGGCATCACCTCACTGTAACCTGGCACCAGCAACACATCATCGAATGTCAGGGCCTCTTTTATTTCTTTCATTGCCTTGCCTGTGATTAATGGATTGTTCCGGGGCAACTATAAATGACCTGCGTCGGTTTGTAAAGCAATTTTATCCCAAATTACCTGACAAATTTGGGCTTGTTATGTTGGAAAACAGGGTTTATTTTTGTCATAGAGTGGAGGGATAAATATGCCTGCGATAGACGAACGTTTTTTCCGGACCCGCCCTGATGGCAGGGTTCAGTGTACACTGTGCCCGCATTACTGTCGCATACCTGAAGGCGGTATGGGGTTTTGCTACATACACCAGAACCACAAAGGACGCATGGTGAATGTGGCATACGGTAAACCCACGGCAGTGGCTGTTGACCCAATAGAAAAAAAACCACTCTTTCATTTCCTGCCAGGCAGCACGATTTTGTCCATTGGCACCGCAGGATGCAACATGGGCTGCAAGTTCTGCCAGAACTGGGACATCAGCAAGGCCAGGGCCGACCAGGTGAGGTCCATCAGATTGCCCCCACAGGCAGCGGTTGACCTGGCCGTAAGGGAGGGTTGTCCGTCCATCGCATATACCTACAATGAGCCCATTGTTTTTGCCGAATACCTGATGGATATTGCTGTTCTGGCGCGCTCGGCAGGCTTGAAAAACGTCATGGTTTCAAATGGTTATATAACGGACGAGGCATTACCCCATGTATTCGAAAATATCGATGCTGCAAATATCGACCTCAAGGCATTCGATGACCATTTTTACAGAAAATATACATTGTCCCAGATAAAACCGGTTCTTAATACCCTGGTAAAATTAAAGGAAATGGGGGTATGGGTTGAAATCACGACACTGTTGATCCCCGGGTTGAACACCGACCCGGACATGATTCGAAAGGAATCCAGGTGGATACTGCAAAATATGGGGGATGAAACGCCTGTGCATTTTAGTGCGTTCTATCCAACGTACAAAATGCTGGACCGTCCGCGCACGAGAGCAAAAACCCTGCTGGATGCCAGGCGTATAGCCCTGGACGAGGGCTTGAAATACGTATATGTGGGCAATGTATTATCCGAGGGCGGTAACACCTATTGCCCCGGGTGCGGTCGCCTGCTCATAGAACGGTCCTGGCACACGGTTACAAAATACAACATCGGCACGGACCACAAGTGCACGTGTGGGGAAACGATACCCATTATTGGGTGACCGTTGACCGAGTCCGAGACCGAGTGGGGCCGGCATCCTGCCGGCCTTTTCCGTGGCCGTTGACCGTGGCCGGGGTTTCCGGTTACTACGGGAGCCTGCCCGCAAGGCCCGCAGGGCCGTCCCGAAAGCAGCCGCAGGCTGCGTCCCGAGACCCGATGCCAGAGGCCCGAGTCCGTGACCGTTGACCGTGGCCGGGGCCGTGACCGTTGGCCGTGGCCGGGGTTTCCGATTACCACGGAAGCCTGCCCGCAAGGCCCGCAGGGCCGTCCCGCAGCAGCCGCAGGCTGCGTCCCGAGACCCGACGCCCGAGTCCGTGTCCGTTGGCCGAGTCCGTGTCCGTGACCGTTGGCCGTGGCCGGGGCCGGGGTTTCCGGTTACTACGGGAGCCTTCCCGAAGGCCCGCAGGGCCGTCCCGCAGCAGCCGTAGGCTGCGTCCCGAGACCCGACGCCAGAGGTCCGAGGCCGTTGGCCGGGGTGGTGACAAAATCCAGGAAGTACAGGCGTACCAAACTACCAGGGTCTCACCATGAAGTAGTATGGGTCTGACGAGTGCCAATCCTGATCGGTTTTGCCTTGAATAACAAAGGTGTAGTAATGACTTGGACTTCCATAACTTGACGTGGAATAGGAATAGTTCCCGCCACCGCTTCTTACATAGATTGGTGTGGCATTCGGGTCAAGATAGTCATCATCCTTGTAAATCTTTAACATGTACGTCTTGCCCGCCGGAATACCACCGAAATCACCTATCAAACTCCCCCGGTAGTAATAACGGAAATAGTCAACATCACCCTTGTATGCAATCAAGCCCTTGTAATACCTGGCCGACAGCACGGCAACAGGCGCATTTGTTGGGCTTTCGAAGGTATCCTGGTAATTTACCGGTCCCAGGCCGTCATTCAGGCCCAACCACCTTTGCCAGCCAATGGCATCCGGGTTGGCAGACCCCTCACCCAGTCTGTAACAATACAGGTAGTGATTGTCGCTGATGTAAAAGACCTCCAGACGGTTATCGTTATCCACATCCTCTGCGTTAGGGCTCCGGTATGGCCCATGGGCCTGCGTCATGGGGTATGAAGGCAGCCACCTGTAAACCTTTTTAACCGGGTTCCATTCCTGGATACCCCAGCCCTTTCCATACACGGATGCCAGGTATTCCAGTACATTATCCTGGTTTACATCCACCATGGTGCCATACGACCGAGGCACCACGGTTCCGGAATAGGTCGGGTCAAATGGCATGGTTTTTTCACCGCTGCCCTTGGAAACCAGTTTGCCGTCCAGGCTGAAAATGTAATAGGACTTCACATTGGAGTACGAAATGTACTCCTTACCCTCGGACCAGTACAAAAACGGGATACAGTCGCCGCCGCCACAGTAGGAATCAGCCTCCTGGGTCACAAATTTTGTGGAGTCGAACCTGGTGCCGTCCGCATTGAATACGTACAGTTTTCCGTCCCGGTTATAGTAATCACCGGAGCCTACGAATATTTCCAGTTTCTTGTCGCCATTTACATCCACCAGCAGTGGCGGCTGGGTAGCGGAACGATGGGAGGTACCCGGTATTTGAATCGTTATATCCTGTTTGATCGATATTACACCATTGACATCCTTCAGCAGCCACACCCGCAGTGTCGAGGTCCGGTTGGCAACCAGGTCAACCTGTCCGTCCGCATCCACGTCACCCACGCCTACGCGCAAGGGCACCACAGTATCCGGGAATTGAAGAATTCGTACAAAACTACCATTTTTATACGTGTACAGACCATCGGCAAAGATAAATTCCGGTTTACCGTCGTTGTCCACATCCACCTTTTGAACCGTTCCCGGATTTCCACCAAAACCATAAGCCAACAGGTGCCCTTCATGGTCCACCAGGTTGGCACCTGCCAGGACCTCCATGAATCCATCCCCGTCAACATCATCGAACAGGATCGAACCATAACCCGATGCATAACCTTGCAATTTCAACGGATAATTGGCCGAACACAGCGTTGCACAGGTCTCGTCCTTCAGCCCGTTGCAGTCGTTGTCCTTGCCGTCACAAATCTCCGTGTTTCCGGGATACTTCGTGGAATCCGTATCATCGCAGTCGTCGTGGGACAGGGAAAATCCCTGGGGCGGAGCATCCCCAACGCCGTCATCGTTGGTGTCGATCAAACAGTGTTGCTGGGCATGGGACGTGCTGGAGCCGTGGCCGTCCCCGTCCAGGTCCGGATAGATGTCAGCAAGTTTCAATCCATTGTCCACAGCGCCGTCACAGTTGTCGTCGATTCCATTGCACCGTTCCTTTGCATCCGGGTTTATGTCCTTGTTGAAATCATTGCAATCGTCACCGTTCGCCACGTAGCCGGTTGGCTTTGTACATGCCTGCTCGCTATCCGCGGGATTACCAAACCCATCCCCGTCGTTGTCCTTGTAAAAAGTCAGTTTTACCGCCTCGTCAACGAGACCGTTGCAGTTATCGTCCTTGCCGTTGCACGTCTCGTGCGCCAGGGGATTGACATTTTTGTCAGAGTCGTTGCAATCCCCGGCATTTGTCGTTGAATACTTATCCTTCGACTTACACAAGCACTTGAAATCGTTGTCCTTTCCAAAGCCGTCGCCATCCGCGTCCAGGTAAAATTTTTCGCACCCGATCGCACCTTCCTCATCCGTCTGGCCGTCACAATCGTCATCCTTGCCGTTACACACCTCCTGGCTCCTCGGGTTCACCGCTGCATTGGAATCGTCACAATCGCCTGACATCGCCGAGTAACCGCTTGCCAGCCCGCACAGGCAGTGTGCGTCGCCAGCACCGTAACCATCACCATCCTTGTCCCTGTACTGAGGACTGCACCCAGTGGCGCCCTCCTCGTCCACATCCCCGTCACAGTCGTCATCCTTGCCGTTGCACGCCTCTGTTGCCCCGGGATACACCTGTCCGTCCGAATCGTTACAATCGCCTGGTTTCAAGGCGGTGTACGGGGCCTTCGGGGAACACAGGCACCTCTTCATGTTTGCCTTACCAAAGCCATCGTTGTCCGCGTTGAAATAATAGATTTTGCAATCCTCGGCGCCTGCCTCGTCAATTTGTCCGTCGCAGTTGTCATCCTTGCCGTTGCACACCTCTTTCGCACCGTGGTGGACCTTGGCGTCCAGCGGCATACAATCCGTTTCATCCGGGTCCCCGTCGTTGTCGTCATCCTCGTCACAGGCATTCCCCTTGCCATCCCCGTCCGTGTCCAGTTGGTCCGGGTTCTTGTCCAGCGGACAGTTGTCCTTGCCATCCGCAATACCATCATTATCGTCGTCCGTATCCACGCAGTCAGCCACACCGTCACCGTCCGTATCCGGGAAACCCTCGTCCCTGATTCCGTTGCAGTTATCGTCCTTGCCATTGCACTTTTCCTGGGCGAAGTGACTGATCTTGGGATTTAGAGGCGCACAGTCCGTTTTATCCGGGTCGCCATCACCATCCGTATCGTCCTCGCATGCGTCGCCTATCCCGTCCTTGTCCTGGTCGGCCTGGCCTGGATTCGGCGTAATCGGGCAATTATCCTGCTTGTTTTTCACACCGTCCCCGTCCTTGTCATCGTCCACACAATCCGCTATGCCATCATTATCCAGGTCACCAAAACCTTCGTCAATTTTACCGTTACAATTATCATCCTTGCCGTTGCATACCTCGGTGGCCTTGTGGCCTATTTTCGGGTCCTTTGGCGCACAGTCGGTCGTATTCGGGTCCAAATCCCCGTCTATGTCCTTGTCGCAGGCATCACCTATCCCGTCCTTGTCCAGGTCCTCCTGCCCGGGATTCTTCACATCCGGGCAATTATCCGCGCTGTTATCCACGCCATCGCCGTCCCTGTCCTTGTCCACGCAATCCGCTATCCCGTCATCATCCGAGTCCGGGAATCCCTCGTCCGTTCGGCCGTCGCAGTTGTCGTCGATCCCGTTGCATTCCTCGGGCGCCGGCGTCCTGGCATTGCAATTCACCACCTTGCCGGCCGCACACTCACCGGTTCCCTTGCACGTGCCGTACTGGTTCGTCACCTTGCAAGGCAGGTCTTTTAAATCCTCGTCCGTCCGGCCGTCACAGTCGTCGTCCACGTCATTGCAGGTCTCCGGTGCCGGCTCCTTTGCATTGCACTTACTGTCGCATGTCCTTTCGCCCCAGCATTTACCGTAGTCGTTTTTATTGTAACACTTTGTCTTGTAAGCCCTTTCCTTGTATTTGTCCGTGCACTTGCATTGCCCGCCCACTGGCATACATTGCTTTACACCCGACACATCCTCGCATTTGTATCCTTGCGGACACCCACCTGACCCACTGCAAGCAGCCACACAATAACTGCCATCAGGACCAAACGGTACACATCGGGCGGTCACGTTCAGGTAGGCCACCTTGCAATCATCATCCGATTCGCATGGCCTGCACAGGTTTGCATAGGGGTAAACGCATATGAAAACCGTATCGCCCCCGCTGTTGGTAACCTGAGAGCACGTATAATCCGTGGGACAGGCGGAATCGGCGGAACAGGAATAGGCGCATTGCTTGTTTTTGGGGCCATCCACGCAGAACGCGGAAAAGCAATCCTCGTTCTTTTCGCACTGGCAACCGGAACCTCCCGGGCAAATTCCTGTCACATCCAAGGCATCGACATCGCTCGTGGCGTCCCCGGTCACATCGCTCACGTCACCGATTACATCCACGCCAGGAACATCAATATTGCTGTCCTGCACAGGGGCAACATCCACCTCACCAGCCACCTCAACATTATCACTGCCACCCGTATCATTGCCATTATCCCGGGCGCTCATAGTAACGCCGCCGCCCCCGCATCCCACTGCGAACGCCACTGCAACTATCGACATTACCACTGCAAAATCAAATCTATGCATTACTCCTCCTGGCATTGTGCACTTTTGCAGAATACAAAAAATAATCATTTATTGCAATCTCAAATCACCTGCCCAAATTACCTGTCAAATCTGAGGACAAAGTGTGTCGAGATGATGGCAGGTGCCAGTAGTTGCGGGAATTATCTCGTGCCTTTAGCACTCGAAGTCGGCAACCTGGCTGGTGACTCAGAAACCAATCGAACAGGTACAGCCATTATTGGTTTTCGTACATACACCAACCATACCATTGACCGTACACTTTTCGGGGCTACATTGCGGATTTGCAAGCAGGCCACATGGGTTCACCTGGCCCGAAGGCACACACCCGCACTGGTTGATTGCATTGGCAGCACACTTACCTGTCAATCCGGTCTTGGTTTTGCACGGTTTGGGCTCACACGTCGGATTGTTGCTCGGATTACACGGATCAGAACTGCTGGATGCCGTACAATAGCAGCCAAAAGCCGACATCTTGCACTGGCCCTTTTGACCCAACGCGGTTTTGCATTCTGTTGGTTCACATTCAGGATTAAGGTCCTGGCTGCACGGATTCAAATTCAGCAGACGGCATTTGCAACCGTTGGCATCAGCCCCGCACTTGCCGGCCAGGCCACTGTCCGTCACGCACGTACTGGCCTTGCAAGTTGGATTGATTTCCTTGCCGCAAGGGTCCTGCGTTGAGGCAGGTACACACAAACATCCGTTCAGCCCCTGCCTGCATTTACCGGCATCGCCCTGGGAGGTCTTACAATCATCAGGCTTGCACAATGGGTTCAGTTCTGAGCCACACGGGTCCAACTGGCCTACCGGGGCGCACCTGCACAGGGTTCCAAATCCTGTTCCACTGTAGATACCGAAAGCCTTGCATTTCCCTTGTTTGCCGTCGCTGGTCTTACAGTCATCCGGTGCACACCTGGGATTTAGGATTGAACCGCATGGATCCAATAAATTGCTGGCTGTACATTCGCATCCATTGGTGTTTATTTCGCAGTGCCCTATTTTACCGTCATTTGTCTTGCATGTATCAGCTTTACACGTGGGATTCAAGGACTTGGAACACGGGTCCTGCGCTGTGGATGGCACACACTGGCAGCCATAAGCGGTTTGCGTGCATTTGCCCTGAGTACCCAGTTTTGTCTTGCATCCATTGGGTGAGCATTGCGGATTCAGGACCGGACCGCAGGGATCCGTCTGGGAAGAGGCAACACACTGACACCCAATCATGGTATTCGAGCACCGGCCCTTTTTCCCCGCAGCGGTAACACAGTCATCCGGTGAGCACTTGGGATTTATTGACAGGTTACACGGATTTGGTTGCGTGACAGGAGCGCACACACACCCAACTGCCGCCATTTTGCACTTACCCGAGACATTCGTATCCATTTTACAACTGTAGGGACTGCATTTGGGATTCAAAAGCGGGCCACACGGGTCAAACACCTGGTTGGCCACGCACTGACAGCCCATGGAAGTAACCTTGCATTTACCACTTTGACCGTTGGACAGGGTACACGCATTCGCCTTACATTGCGGATTCAATGCTGATGAGCAGGGGTCATTCGATGCCTGCGGGGTGCATACACAGCCGTTATTCGTGCTTTTGCACGTCCCGGATTCCTGGTTTTGTGTCAGACAAGCCGTTGTCTTACACGTTGGGTTAAGCACGGGTCCGCACGGGTCCAGTGAAGAATCGGATACACAACTGCAACCGGTTGGCGTCACACTGCATTTACCCTCTGTACCCAGTTGGGTTTTGCATGCAGTTGGCTTGCATGAAGGATTCAGTTGGCTCCCGCAAGGGTCCTGGGGTATCCAGGATGCACACTCGCAACCATTCCCGGAATCCTTGCATATACCCTGCTGGCCCGAGGCAGTAACACATTGATTTGGTGAGCATTTGGGATTCAGTATGCCCGAACACGGATCCAGGACCTGGCATGAGCAATTTCCTTTGTTGTCCAACAGGCAACGCCCCTGCAAGTGTGTCGATGTTGTGCACGGCACAGCCTGGCATTGCGGGTTCAAATCCTTTCCGCATACATCCTGCCCCTTGCATATGCACACGTTATTGTCCAAAGCGCATTTGCCCGGTTCCCCATTCGTTGTAACGCATTGGTTTGCACTACAGGATGGATTGAGTTTGGGTCCGCATGGGTCCAGGGGTTGGCATGTACACTGATTGCCGCTGGAATTGCCACAACTACCGGTAGCACCGGATGCCAGTTTACAGGGCTGGGCTTTACACGTGGGATTCATGGCAGCACTACACGGGTCCTGGGATACCAATACGCATGTGCAAGTATTGTTTACTTCCTTACACCAGCCAAACGTATTATTGGGTCCAAAGCAGGTCCTGTTGTCACATGAGGGATTCAGCACTGGTCCACACGGGTCTTCAGGCGTAACAGGCTCACAGGTGCATCCATTGGAGTCCATTTTGCATCGTCCCGAATCGCCGTTGCCGAGTACGCAGGACGTAGGGTTGCAGGACGGGTTGAGCACAGGCCCGCAGGGGTCACTTTGTTGTGTTTCCGTGATGTCCTGGCCCTGTACCTGGTCCGATACGCCATCCATCGGCTGCACCGCATCCTGGCCCTGCACCTGGTCCGTCACGCCATCCATCGGCTGCACCGCGTCCTGGCCCTGGTCCGATACCACTGTATCCTCCACATCGGGCACCATGGTATCCGTTGCAGAATCCGGTGTGATATTCGTGTCCGTCACCTTTTCAGTACCGGAATTATCCGTGGCAAGGGTTTCCGATGCCTGGACATCACCTCCCGGGTCCATACCCGGGTCCTGGTTAGCCGGCAGACCCTTGTTCCCACCGCAACCATACCCAAGTACCAGCACTGTAGCTGCAATCACCAACCTCTTCATGGTTACCTCCATAAAATGACTTACCAGTTCAGTATATAATTTTTCTTTTTGCAGATCAAACATCTACTGAGGGATCTTCGATGTGAGGTTATTTTTAGAACACGTTATTCATCAAACCGTTACAAAACCAAAGGTCAAAATCATCAATTCTGACAAAATACGTGTACAAGGGGATTAGGGTAAGCATTTGGTGGCCATAGCATCATATTTGCATGCATT
>WGCQ01000069.1 GCA_015493765.1 Deltaproteobacteria bacterium | reverse complement strand
TGTGGGGTGGTGGGGAAGAAGACCGTGCATGATTCGTAGGGACGGGTTCTAAACCCGCCCGGGTTCAATATCACAAAAACGAAAACGCAGGATTTTCATGTGTGACCACGCATAATCTTGTGTACACGGCCAACGGCCAACGGTCACGGCCTGCGCTCCACACGGCCTCGGCCAACGGTCACGGCCACGCAATACGGATATTAAACGACCCGGATGGGGTAAAAATTTGGAATTTTTGCAGGATTAGAGACGGAAAACCCCATCTTACCGTTGATTCTTGGGGTAACTTGATTTTTTGTGCATAAAAATCATTTTTATATTCAATGACTTGCTTGCATCGAAGTTGGCTCGTCCGAATTACCTGTCAAGTTTGATGGACTTGAACTACTTTACGACACGCAGCATGGGGTGTGATTCCGATTCCTTTGCCCCCTGTGCGTTTGCGGAGGGGGACAGGTTATCGAGGCTCAGGTTTTCGATTTGGCACACGATGCCGTAGGCTCCCAGGATTTCCTGGACATCCCGGTGATTTTGTTCCAGGCTGCGTTTAACGGATATGAAACCGTGCCTGGCCGCATCCGAACGCGTCCAGAATGCAATGGGGTTCATGTTGAAAAACTGTACGTCCGTTTCCGTGGGTTCGATCAGGATCAGGTCGCCCTTGAAATGCGGGTCCAGCCTGAGCCTTTCCAGTCCCTGGTACAGCCTGGACTGCAACAGGGCACGGAAGGATTGATTCAGAACCATGCCCATGCCCCAATCCGATATGTTCGGGGCGAACGGCCCCAACTGGTAGCGACTGCGGTTCATGAACGGCCGAAATGGATTGTACACGATGATCAGGTCCGCCCCTTTCAGCATGGCCAGGCTGATATTTGCCGTTTTGCGCAGACCACCATCCAGGTACTCCTCGCCCCTGAGCCTGGGCGGTATATAGAACCCGGGTATCGCGGTGGATGCCTGTACAGCCTCTGATATGGACAGCGTGGAGTCAAAATCATGCCCAAACACGGACATCTGAGCGGTGTTGAGATTTGTGGCAGTAATATACAAGTCCACGCCCCGCTGGCGTTTCAATTCCTTGAAATTATTTGGAATATTGTTTTGCTTGAAATTCTTTCGCAGGTATTTTTCGATCCTGGAATTGTCGAATATACCGGACGGAATATACCTGCCCGGATGTGGAATGGGCGTGGCCTCCACCACCTCTTCGATTAGTGGCAGCAGGATCTGTTCGAAATGCTGGTACGTTGGGTTATCGATGAACCTGCGCAGATTGCGGCGAATTTCACCCTCATGCATGGGTAAAAACTGTATGGCGGCCTTTATGATGGATGGCCATACGTGGATGATATCCTTGCCCAGGCGTGCGACCCTGCGCAAGTATTCTTTGTAGGCAGGCCAATAAAAATCCCAGGGTTGGAACGGGCTGATTTTGTCGGATTTTCCGTCTATTGCCAACAGCAGTTCATGCGGGTCAATACCACCAGCCAGGAAGGAGCCCAAAAAGCCACCTGCCGACATGCCCACGTACATGTCGAATTCCGTTACGCTTTTATTACCAAGGTAATGGTTCAGGGCCATGAGCCCGCCGATCTTGAATGCGCCTCCGCTGATTGCCCCGCCTGACAACACCAGGGCCAGTTTGGGCGAACGCCTGGTGCGTGAAAGATTGCTTTTCTGGATGATGGTTACTCCCATGCCTGCCTCCTCACTATATTGTAATATTTCCAGCCCATCTTTACAAATCCTGTGCAATATGTGACGCTATGGAATATGATGACTCCGGCTCAAAAGGACTTGCCGGCACACGATGTGTACCTGTTTTCGCCCGGCGCCGCAGTGGATGACAAGGCCTTTGCGCAAGGTATGGCAGTCCTGCACCGATATGGGCTGGAGACCTTGCAGGACCGGCATTGCCTGAGCAGGCACCCCAAGTGGCCGTATCTGGCAGGTACTGATGAACAACGTGCGGCCGCCATCCGCAACGCCCTGACCGGTCCGTGGCGGGTCGCGATGGCTGTACGCGGTGGTTACGGTACATTGCGTGCCGCTATCCTGGCGCTCTCCGGGCTGCAACTTACCAGGATTCCCTTGGTGATGGGCTTTTCCGATGTCACTGCCCTGCACGCCCTGCTGAATCAAAGGGGTATGGTTACAATCCACGGACCCAACCTGGCAGGGCTTGCATCCGTTGACCTCATTACCAGGGACCGTGTCGTCAGGGTGGTGGAGGACAGGATCAGGGAGGCGGATTTATCACTGTACGGTTTGATCCGATTGAGCGGGAAGGGCAGGGTGCATGGCCGATTGCTGGGTGGCAACCTCAGTGTGTGGTGTTCCATGCTGGGCACCGGCCTCTTGCCGGACACGACTAACGCCATCCTGTTTTTCGAGGACACGGGCGAGCCACTCTATCGCATCGACAGGATGCTGTTGCAAGTGCGCCTGGCACTGCGAAGTGCCCCGCCGGCAGCCGTGGTCTTTGGCGACCTCATTCCCGGAAATCCGCATGGTTTGTCCTTTGTATTGAAGTCTTTTGCCCGAGACACAGGGGTACCGGTGGTTACAGGTGCTCTCGTGGGGCATGGTTCCCGAAACCTGACCCTTGCGCTGAATGCCGGTTATACATTGGATCTGGGCCGGGAGGAACTTGTGTTGTCAGATGCAGTGTTACAGGACTGAGCCTTGTCCGTATCGGAAATTAACGCAATGATGAACCAGGCCGTGGGCCGGGTATTTCCCGGAGCCCAGTTGCTGGTATTCTTGTCCCACCGGGTCTTGTACGAGGGCTGTTGGGGACGGCAGGGCAGGGCGGCCAACATGCCGCGCATTACACCGGATACGGCCTTTGACCTGGCCAGCCTGACCAAGCCCATGGCTACGGCTGCATTGGCCATGATACTGGTGGACCAGGGGGTTTGGGGCCTGGAGCAGACGCTGGGCGATATAATGCCGGAAACCAGGCAATCCCCCGTGGGCGAGGCCAGGATACGGGCCTTGTTGAACCATTCCTCCGGTTTGCCTGCCTGGCGGCCGTGGGGTCAGGAGTTGCTGGGCAGGCACTCCGTTGACATTGCGGGGACCGGGTATGCCCGTTCGTACATCATTAAACGCCTGTACAGCCAGACGCTGGACACCCCGCCGGTTTACAGTGACTTGGGATACATGCTGTTGGGGTTGGCGATTGAACGGGTGACCAACACGTCCCTGGACCGGGCGTTTTACAGGGAAATTGCCGTTCCATTACATGCGGATTTGTCCTTTGTGAGGGTGACGGCCGGACAGCCGGACAAGCCGCTGCCCATGCCTGTGGCCGCTGCCCGTGAAACCTCGTTACGTGGCATGATCCACGGTGTGGTGGACGATGACAACGCGTTCGTGCTGGGTGGTGTTGCCGGCCATGCCGGGCTTTTTGGCAGTGCACGCCAGGTGCATCGCTTGCTGGCTGCATGGCTGGATGCCTTTTTACGCGATACCAAACCGTTTCCCGGGCGGACCGTACGGGAGTTCTGGTCCGGTGCACACAGGGCCGGTACTTTTGTCCTGGGGTTCGATACGCCGACGCCCGGTGGGTCCTCGGCAGGGCGGAATTACCCGAGCGGCCTGGTGGGACACCTGGGCTTTACCGGCACCAGTTTCTGGTTGCATCCCCAAAGCGGCCTGGGGGTAATCCTGCTAACGAACCGGGTCAACCAGGACCCAAAGGACAATACCGGGATTCGGTCCTTCAGGCCATTGCTGCACGACCTGGTCTGGCAGACATTCGGCGGGGATTTGTGACCCCTGTATTACGATTTCGATAAGGTTTTCTACTTGTCCTGCCTTTGTCGCAGCGAAATGGTCAGTTTGAACCTGGCGATAGGTTCATCCATGGATACGGACGGCACCACTGCAATAACATCCAGCGTTTCTTCCACCCGGTCATAGGATGAAGCCGCACGGTCAACCAGCGATTTGATTAGTGCGCCCTGAGTGCAGGTAAAGACCACGTCATCCGTGGCCCGTTTCAAAAACTCCGCCTGAAAGTCCTTGAATACAAAACTTATTTTCTTGCCCGTGCGCTGGATTCCCCACATTACCATCAACCCCCCGGCCAGGTCTGCCCCGGTGGCCAGGGCACCAAAATACATGGAGGACAGGTGGTTCATGGAGCGTTTTGTGAGTGGTATCTTGATCTGGCATACATCCTGGTCCAGCCTTAGCACCACAGGCCTAAGGTAATAAATCAGCCGTATTTTCAGGTACGTGAACAGCCTCAACTTCAAGGTTTCCTTGATTTGTGTAAACATAGAGTCACCTCCATGGACATTTTAACACGCCTGTCCGGTGATTTTTAGACTCCGGGTTGATCCGGATTTGGGTTTACAATCAACTGTGTTAAAATGCCTCTCGAGGAGGTTATTATGGACAAGGAAATCCTGAAAATACTGGCCGATCCCTTGGACCCTGCAACGCCACTGGTTCCAGCCGACAAGGATACCCTGGAGCGTATAAATACATTGATTACCAAGGGAAAGGCCAGGAATCGTGGCGGCGAAGTGCTTGTTCACCCGGTGATGGAGGCCCTGGTGGATACCCACGGCAGGCACTTATACCCGGTTGAGGATGGCATACCTGTTTTACTGCCGGACAAGGGAATCAACATTGCATGAATCACCTGTCAAAATTGGGGACAAAGGGTGCAGAAATGGGTTCAGATGCAAGGAATTGAGGCCATTTGAGCGCAGGCGTACTATCGGCACGTGGTTCTGCGCATCCTGCGGATGCTTGAATTCATGCCCTTTCGGGCAAAACTTAAGCATCAAATGGGTGGAAATGACGAAGCAGGTGGGCCGCTTACGGTGCCCGACACCCGAATTTAGTCAGGTAATTTGGGCATTGAAGCACTGGTTGGTTGCCCTGCTGTTGCTATTGTTTTGGGTAGTTCCTGCCTGGTCCCAGGGTATGGAGGACCTTTCCCGTTCCGACCGTTCCGCATTGATGTATGCGACCAGGTTGACCTTCAACAGGCAACGTGTACCGGTGATTACCGTGGGCATAATGGACGGCCAGCAGTCCATAACCGTATTGTCGCATGACGGATTGCGTTTTTTGCCTGATGGCGATGGTGGCCCATCGGTGGACATGGGCCGGGGCGGCCTGGTCACGTGCACAGCGACCGTCAAACATGGTGTGCCTGCCAAGGTCGAATACTACGTGGTATTGGACCGGGTGCCGGCCCAGGACCTGGGAATGGTTACGCGCAGGTTCAGGAAATTGCAGGCCAAGGGGTTGAAATTACGGCAGTTTCAGGTGGGCAGCGTGTTTGGTTTTTACGGCCACGTACTGGACAACCGCAAGGTGTTGATCGTGCGGGACCGGCCGTTCAAGTCCCTGGGTGCTGCACAAAAGGTTCAAAAACAGACCAGGCCTGACCTGAGGGTCCACGCGGTGTTGGTAAAACCTCCAAAGGGCAGGATTATCGTGAGGTGCAAGGGCTACAAGGCTGTCATGGTATCGAATGCCTACATCTATTTCAAGTCATTCGACCATAGCCCTGTCACGGTGAAGCGTGTTGAATTCGGCAAAGGTTTTTCCTGGCATTCCCGGGAGGACCGCCGTTATACGGGACTGATGTATTTCGCCGTGGACCGTCATGGAAAACTGGCTGTGGTTGATGCGGTGGATGCGGAAACCATGCTGGCGGGACTTGTGCCCAGCGAGATGCCCCACAGTGCACCCATGGCTGCATTACAGGCCCAGGCAGTGGCCGCACGCAACGAATTGTTTGCAAAACTGGGCACCCGTCATGGTGCGGACCCTTACATGTTGTGTTCCGATGTGCATTGCCAGGTGTATCGCGGTCTGGGCCGGGAGAACCCCAGGACCACAAGGGCCGTAAACAGCACCAGGGGGCTGCTGTTATTCAAAGGCGGAAAACTGGTTGACACGGTTTACAGTTCGAATTGCGGTGGAGTCAGTTCATCCCCTGACGCGATATGGGGGATGCATGGCTCGGGGCTACCCGCAGGTTTGCTGGACACCCGGGACCGCAGACAGGTCGATTTTACCGATACACACAAACTCGAGGCGTTTCTGGAGTCGCCGCCTGCCGGTATATATTGCGCGGCCCACAAGCGAACGTTTCGATGGAGGGTGGAGCGTACCAGGCAGAAACTGAGGGTTTCCATTATGAACAGGACAGGCAAGGACCCGGGGGCCATCCAGGACCTCCGGGTGTTGAAAAGGGGGCGTTCGGGACGTGTCCTGAAGATGCTGGTTAAGGGCAGGGCAGGGCAGGTGATATTGGACGGTGAATTGACGATTCGCCAGGCACTCGGCGGTCTGAAGAGCGCCTTGTTCCTGATGAGAAAAAAAAGGGGGCCCGGCGGATTACTGGACAGCGTAACCTTTATAGGCGGTGGATTCGGACATGGCGCTGGTATGTGCCAGGTGGGTGCAATGGGCATGGCCAGGCATAAAATTTCCTTCAAGGGAATCCTGTTGCATTACTATCCCGGGTCCGAACTGCTGCGCATCTATTGAACCTCGATTACTCGATGCTATTTTTCCGGTTCTTCCGGGCTTAGTCCGGTTAGTTGTAATTGTTTGTATTAAATCAGGATTTGCGTTTGATGTCAGGCTGTGTCTCGAATCCCGTGATCGTGTCCGAGACCGTTGACCGTTGACCGAGGCCGAGACCGTTGACCGTGTCCGAGGCCGTGACCGTTGGCCGAGACCGAGGTTTCCGGTTGCAACGGGAGCCTTCCCGCAAGGCCCGCAGGGTCGTCCCGCGCATCCGCAGGCTGCGACCCGAGACCAGAGGCCCGAATCCGTAATCGTGACCGTTGGCCGTGTGATCCCGGTGAAAACGAAAGTCGTGGAGCGCAGGCCGTTGACCGTGGCCGTGACCGAGGCCGTTGACCGAGACCGAGGTTTCCGGTTGCAACGGGAGCCTTCCCGCAAGGCTCGCAGGGTCGTCCCGCGCATCCGCAGGCTGCGACCCGAGACCCGAGACCAGAGG
>WGCQ01000068.1 GCA_015493765.1 Deltaproteobacteria bacterium | reverse complement strand
CTTACGAGCCACTTTCACTGGCATTAGATATCCATATATGTTTATTTGACGAACCATGAGACAGTCTCCGTGGCCGTGGCCGTATGCGCTCAAATGGGCTTAACTCCGCGTACATGAACCACTTTCGGCATACTTTGTTCTCAAATTTGACAGGTAATTCGGGCCATGCAAAACCCCTTGCAACAAATCCTTTTATCTGTTAGATTACATCATGGTTGGATCGTTTTAAAAGTTAACCTTTTTCTGGAAGAAGTTATGTCAGGACACAACAAATGGTCAAGCATCAAGCATAAAAAGGCCAAGGAAGACGCAAAACGCGGCAAGGTCTTTACCAAACTGATCCGCGAACTCACGATCGCTGCACGCAGCGGTGGTGGTGACCCGGAGGGCAACCCCAGGCTGCGACAGGCAATCATTGCTGCCAAGGCCGCCAATATGCCGTCGGAAAACATCGACCGCGCAATCAAGCGTGGTACGGGGGAACTGGAGGGCGTGAGCTACGAAGAGGTCACCTACGAAGGTTACGGCCCGGGTGGCGTGGCGATCCTGGTTGAGGTCCAGACAGACAACAAGAACCGGATCGTGTCAGAGGTAAAAAAGATGTTCTCCAAGGCCGGCGGGTCGCTTGGCGAGCCCAATTCCGTGGGCTGGATGTTCGACTCCAGGGGCCTGATCGAGGTCAAATGTGACGGCTCCAGGGAGGACGAACTCATGGAAACGGCACTGGACGCGGGTGCCGACGACCTGGAATCCGCGGGTGAGGTGTACAACGTTTATACGGAACCCTCGGCACTGACGGACGTGACCGAGGCCCTGCAAAAGGCCGGTTACGAGGTGCTGAGTTCAAAACAGGCCAAGATACCCAAGACCCAGGTCAAGGTCTCGGGCAAGCAGGCCGAGTCCCTTTTGAAACTGCTGGATAACCTCGAGGATAACGACGACGTCCAGAACGTGTGGGCGAATTTCGACATCGACGAAGAGGAAATGGAAAGGATCCTTGGGGCATGACAAAAATGTCAGGGTCCTGGGTATAGACCCGGGCAGTAACGTAACAGGATACGGGGTAATCGACGCAGGCAGGACCTTCAGGCCAGTGGATTACGGCGCAATCAGGCTGGGTGGCAAACAGCACGGCCTGGCACAACGCCTGTCCATGCTGTACCAGGAGGTACGCAGGATTGCTGCGGGCTGCGGTGCGCAACAGGCTGCGGTGGAAGGCGTCTTCATGTCAAAAAATTGGAGGTCGGCATTGAAGTTGGGCGAGGCCAGGGGCGCGGTGCTGGCCGCTTTGGCTGATGCGGGCATGGAGGTCTTTGAGTACAGCCCGGCCGTGGTAAAGATGTCGGTTACGGGTTACGGGCGCGCCGACAAGGAGCAGGTGCGCGAGATGGTGATGATGCTGTTGGGAGTGGACAAGGTCATGGGACTGGATACCTCGGATGCGTTGGCCGTGGCCCTGACGCACGCAATGCAGGGGGGACTCGGATGATCGCATACGTCCAAGGCCGGGTGGTGTACGTGGATGATGAGTCCGTGGTGGTGAACGCGGGCGGCGTGGGCTGGCACGTGATGGCGCCTGCAAGCCTGTTGAATTGCCAGGAAGGCGACGAGGTGGAATTTTTTGTCAGCACCGTGGTCAAGGAGGATTCAATCACGCTGTACGGGTTCCAGAGCCTTGAACACCGCCGCGTGTTCGACATGATTCGCAGCGTTTCCGGGATCGGACCCAAAACCGCCCTGGGGTTGCTGTCCGCACTGGAACTGGACGACCTGCTTGGCGCGGTGGCGGACAACGCGTGGCAGCCATTGACGCAGGTTTCCGGTGTAGGCCGCAAGACGGCCCAAAGGATCGTGCTGGAACTGAAGGAGAAATTCCAGGGACTGGCCTTGCAACGACCCGTGGCCACTACCAAGGGCCCGCCCGTGTTTGCGGAATTGAAGGCCGCACTGCGTTCCCTGGGTTACAAGGACCGCGAGATCGCGGCAGTGGTCCAGCAATTGCAACAGGAACCAACGGAAAAATCGGACCTGACCAGGCTGCTGCAACAGGCCATACGGGAGTTATCAAAGGGCTGATGGATACACTCGACGTAAAGAAAGGTGCGGACGATACCCTTGAGGTTACGCTGCGGCCGCAACGCCTGAAGGACTTCATAGGCCAGTCAAAACTGAAGGAAAAACTCGCGGTCTATGTTCAGGCGGCCCGGGAAAGGGGCGAGCACCTGGACCACATGTTGCTGTTCGGGCCACCGGGCCTGGGCAAGACCACCATGGCCCACATTATTGCAAACGAACTGGGCGTGCAGTGCCACTCGACCAGCGGACCGGCCGTGGAACGCAAGGGCGACCTCGCGGGCATACTCACGAACCTGGAGGAACGGGACGTACTGTTCGTGGACGAGATCCACCGCCTGAACCCGGCGGTCGAGGAGAACCTGTATCCTGCCATGGAGGACTTCGAATTCGACATCATGATTGGCCAGGGACCGCATTCGCGGTCCGTGAAACTGCCCTTGAAGCCGTTTACCCTGATCGGGGCCACCACCAGGACCGGGTTGCTGTCGGCACCCATGCTGTCGCGCTTTGGCATAGTGGAACGACTGAACTACTACACCCCCGACGAACTGCGCCAGGTGGTGACGCGCAGCGCCGGCATATTGAACATAGAAATTGAACCGGACGCGGCCAGGGAAATCGGGCGGCGCTCCAGGGGCACACCCAGGATTGCCAACCGCATGCTGCGCAGGATCCGGGACTTTGCACAGGTAAAAGGGACTGGAATAATCACGCTAAATCTGGTAAAACGCTCAATGGAGGTCCTGGAGGTCGATGAAATGGGTCTCGATCCCATGGACAGACGCTATCTTTTGTGTATTATCGAGAAGTTTGACGGCGGTCCGGTGGGCATCGATACGATCGCGGCCGCGTTAAGCGAACAAAAGGACACGCTCGAGGAGGTGTACGAACCCTACCTGCTGCAACAGGGCCTGATAAAGCGCACACCCAGGGGCAGGGTCGTTACAAACCTCGGTTACAGGCACATGAAGAAACCGGTGACAGATGCCGGTGAACAGGAAGAACTCTTTTGATTAGAGGTTGAACCATGGATGTAAATGAAGTATTGGCTAATATCCCGAACGAGGATGTCAGGCAGGCGGTGAAAACGCTGGCCGAGGGTGGTATTGATACGCTCGGCGTGGACGTACAGAAGGCCATGGTGGACGCGCTGCATGCTGCAAAGGCCGCGGACCTGCTGGAGCAACTGCGGCAGGAAACACACTTCAAGGCGGTGCGCAAGTCGGCACGCAAGGCACTGGAAGGGCTGCGCGCATTCGGCATAGTACCGGGCGGTCCCAGGAAGGCCGCTGCGAAACAGGTGCAGGACCTGCTGAACCGTCCGAATACGGCTGCGCTGAAGCCGTCGGACAAACTGGGGCGTTTCAGGGTCCTGTTCAACGTGCCGGAAAAAGGCGGCGCAGGTCCCGAGATACCCATGATCGAATTCAAGGGTGACCGTGTAGTGGCCGTGTCCCTGTTCGAGGCATCTGCGCAGAATGCACGCAGGATCAACGACTATCTTAAAGAGGACAGCGCATCGCCCATTGCAGACCTTCCGTACGAGGTTGCGGCGCGTTTCGTGCTGGATTCGATCGGCCGGTCGCCGGCTGGTGCAAGTGATCAGTTTTCCATTGAACACGCGGCGCACCTGACAGCGGTCTTTAAGCCCTTCAAGGACCAGCCCCTGCTGGCCGAGTGGTTCGACGGACAACTGGCGGAAATCAAGCCGGATGGCGAGGAAACCCTGGCAAATTGGGAGGTCAGCATACCTGACCCTGCGGTGCGCGTTGACATGCAAAAGGCCGTGGAGGATGCATTGAATGCGGTGACGGCCGTGGACGACGCACAGAGGGAATCGCTGGCCATTCAAGGTGTTATGGGGCACGTGAAGACCTTTTTAAAGGCATACGCAGGTATGATGGACCTGTACTTCCGTGTTGCCGCGTATTGCGAATCCAAGGCGGGCAACCAGGCGAATGCCGCGGCACTGTTAGACCTGGCCAGGGCCATGGCGGACGTGGATGCGCTGAATCCCGGCGATTACAGCCTGTTTAAGGGGCTGGCAAAACGCCTTGTGGACCAGGTAAAGGAACGGATCGCAGCGGAAAAAGAGGCGCAGGCGGATATTGAAGGTGAGCAGGATGCGAATAAGGATTGAGGATAAAGGCGATTTTGATGTGAATCCCGGCGCGAGCGCTGCGGACGTGCTGCAACAGGTGGCGCCGGACATGGTAAAAGCCGTGCTGGCCGTGATGGTCAACGGCAAGGTCATGGACCTGTCCACCCGGGTGCCGGAAGATGCGGTGCTGCGGTTTTTGACCTTCGAGGACGAGGCGGGCATGGAGGTGTTTCGCCATTCCAGCGCGCACCTGATGGCCCAGGCCGTGCTGTCGCTGTTTCCGGACGCCAAACCCACGATTGGCCCGGTGGTGGAGGAGGGGTTTTACTACGATTTTTACGTGGAGCAGCCCTTTTCGGAACAGGATTTGAAACGCATCGAAAAACGCATGGAATATTACCGCAACCAGGCCCTGCCCATCGAGCGGATCGAGGTGACAAAGGACGAGGCCTTGAAGATGTTTGCGGACAACCAATTCAAGGTCGAGATGATCCAGGAACTGGAAGGGACGATCACGGTTTACAAGCAGGGCGATTTCACGGACCTTTGCCGGGGGCCGCACGTGCCGAACACGCGTTTCATCCGTGCGTTCAAACTGTTGAAGGTGGCGGGTGCATACTGGCGGGGTGACTCCAGCAACGTCCAGTTGCAGCGGATTTACGGGATCAGTTTCCCGACCAAGGATGCATTGAAGGCATACCTGAAATTACTGGAGGAGGCCAGGGAACGTGACCACCGCAGGATCGGGACCCAGATGGACCTGTTTTCATTCCACGACGAGGGCCGTGGTTTCCCGTTCTGGCACGCAAACGGCATGGTGCTGAGGCGTTCGATCGAGGCCTACATGCACGAGGTGCTGGACCGCTACGGCTACAGCGAGGTCCTGACGCCCATGATCCTGAACCAGGACCTGTGGAAGCGCTCCGGGCACTATGACCACTACCGCGACAACATGTACTTCACCACGATCGACGACGTGGTGCACGCGGTCAAGCCCATGAACTGTCCGGGCGGCCTGCTGATTTACAAGTCCAGGCGCCACTCGTACCGGGAATTGCCCCTGCGGGTGTCCGAAATGGGCCTGGTACACCGCCACGAGATGAGCGGCGTACTGCACGGCCTGTTCAGGGTTCGGGCGTTCACCCAGGACGATGCCCACATCTTCTGTACGCCCGACCAGTTGGAGGACGAGGTGATCGGCGTGATCCGGTTGATCCGTGAGGTGTATGCGACCTTTGGTTTCGATGAAGTGGCGGTGGAACTGTCCACCAGGCCCGATGACTCGATCGGTACGGACGAGATGTGGGAAAACGCGGAATCCGCGCTGCGCAACGCACTGAATGCCGTGGGCGGTGAATACAAGATAAATGCCGGTGACGGCGCGTTTTACGGGCCCAAGATCGATTTCCACGTGCGTGACTGCATGAACCGGTCGTGGCAATGCGGTACCGTGCAGGTGGATTTTTCCATGCCCGAGCGGTTTCACGCGTTTTACGAGGACAAGGACGGCAGCCGCAAGGTCCCGGTCATGGTCCATCGGGCCGTTTTGGGCTCCCTGGAACGCTTTATCGGGATCCTGATCGAACACTATGCCGGCAAGTTCCCGCTGTGGCTGTCCCCGGTGCAGGTAAAGGTCCTGCCGGTCAGCGACAAGGCATTGGAATATGCGAAAAAGGTCACGGACACATTGCGGAAAAACGGGATCCGCGCCGTGCTGGACGACCGGTCCGAGACGCTGCGCAAGAAGGTCCGGGACGCCCAGATGGAACGCGTTAACTACCAGGTGGTGGTGGGACCGCGCGAGGCGGAGACGAACAGCGTGGCACCCAGGACACGCGGTAACCAGCAGATCGGGCCGTTTAAACTGGATGAATTCGTGTTGATGCTGAAGCAGGAAATCGAGGAACGCAGGATAGTGGACTGGTGATGATATGGTCAGGACGAAACGCAGCATAGAAGAGGAACAACGGGTACGCCTGCTGGACCAGCCCATGGCCGACCCGGTGGTATTGCGCCACGAGTGGATGCAGGCGTTCACGGGCGGCCTGGTGGACAAGGTGGTCGAATGGGGGGCAAGGCCTTCCAAGCGGGCACTGGTGGTCGGGCTGGAGGACCACGGCAACCTGGCCATGCGTTTGCTGGAAAAGGGCATGTTCGTGACCGTGGTTGACCCGGTGCAGCAGCGGATTGATGCACTGAACGACCTGGCCGCGCACAGGGGAGTGGGGCTGAAACTGAATGCGATCTGTGACGAGTACATCCGCCGCGAGTTTGCACGTGCCAGTTTTGACCTGGCCTGCCTGTTTTCGATCCTGGCTCGCTATTCCGAGCCCTTCGTGGTGGTGCGCAAGGTCAAGCGGGAACTCAAGGCTGGTGCACAGGTCTTTGCGCGTTTCAGGACCAGGCCGGACTTCCGGCTGCCCGAACGAATCGAACTGCCCGGGCCTGTAACAAAGGCAGTCAGGTTAGTATCGGACAGGGTAAGGCCGATCTTGGAAAATTTGCTTAGATTGCCGACAAATGCTAAAGTTATTGAAGAGATGTCCAGGGAATTTACTATTCAGGAAACGATGACCAAGGAAACGCTGGCCCTGCCCCTCACCTTGTTCATGGGGCGTTTGGGGCTGAATATTCCGTTTGGCAGGGCCTTTTATGTACTCGATGACCTGGAATCCAGGATCCCCGGGCGTATCAAAGATGCCGCAGGTGGCAGCATGGCCGTGTTTGCGGTCAAGGAAAAGGAACTGGGTACAACATTCAGACCGAGGTAAATATGCAAAGAGACGACATGGATACCAAGGAATTTCACAGGGTGGTGGCCGCGGTGATCAGCGATGACCAGGGCAGGATCCTGATATCGCAGCGCAAGGAGGATGCGGTATTCCCATTGCTGTGGGAGTTCCCGGGTGGCAAGGTCGAATACGGGGAGTCCAACCAGGAGGCCCTGGTGCGTGAAATCAAGGAGGAATTGGGCGTTACGGTCGAGGTCAACGAGGCCATGGGCCGTAAGATCTACGAATACACGGAATTGATCGTGGATTTCTACTTGTTCAAGGCGAAACTGATAGACGGCGAACCCCAGTGCCTGGGTTGCAGGGATTTTGTATGGGTAAACCCTGCGGATCTGACGAAATACAAGTTCCCGCCCGCGGACGAGGATGCAATAAAACAGCTCGTTGGAAGTGCAAAATGAAGAGAATCCTGTTGTTCCTGGGCTTGGGCCTGTTTGTTGCATTGCCAACTCGTGCGCGCACCGATCCACAACTGACCGCCATGCTTCAGGAACTGCATCGTAACCAGTCAAAACTCCAGATCAAGGGCTTTCAAAAGCCGTATTTCATATCCTATGCACTGAGGGATTCGGACCAGTTTTTCCTGTTGGGCGAGGCCGGTTCCATATTCAAGGACACCAGGGTCAGGAATGCCTTTTTGTACGTGGACTGCCGCGTGGGCAGTTACCAGACCGATTCCTCGCAGTACAAGGGCTATGAACTGGACGAGGGACCTTCGCGTTATTTGCCCGGGACCATGGCGCCCATAGACGGCAATACCACGGCCTTACGTCGCGCGCTGTGGTTGCTCAACGACTACAAGTACAAGCAGGCGCTTCAACGTTTTTTCAGGGTACGGGCCGCTGCTGTCACGGACGTGGACAAGGATGAACCACCGGCGTTCAGCCATGAAAAGCCGTTTCACCTGATGGAACCGATCACGCCGTTGAAGGTCAACAGGCGGGGATACGAGGCAATGGTGCGAAAGGTCACTACCGAACTGTTGAAATTCCCCGTAATATTTGACGAAAACATGGCTGTTTCGGCCAGCAGGTGGGTTCGCTACATGGTGAACACGGAGGGCACGGCTGTTCGTACCGTGGACAAGTATTACGGCATTGTGATTACCATGTACTCGAGGGCACAGGACGGGACCCTGCTGACGGACATGCTGACCTGGTACACCCGGACGCCTGACCGCCTGCCTGGCACCAAAAGGGTGATTAAGGCCGTGGACAAGGAGGCCAAGGTACTGAAAAAACTCACCCGGGCCCCGGTTTTGCAGCCCATGACAGTGCCAGCGATCTTTATGCCCGGGCCGGCCGGTGTGTTTTTCCACGAAACAATCGGCCACCGCCTGGAAGGGCAACGTCAGCAGGGCAAAAACGAGGGCCAGACGTTTCGCAGTTACGTGGGCAAAAAGATCCTGCCGGATTTCATAGACGTGTATGACGACCCGACCATGGAGACCTTCCAGGGGGTCCAACTGAACGGCTATTACCGGGTGGATGACGAGGGTGTGCCCGCCCGTAGGGTGACCCTGGTGAAAAACGGGGTATTGAAGAATTTCCTGATGTCCCGCACGCCCATAAAAGGGTTTACCAGGTCCAACGGACACGGACGGTCCAACGGGTTGATGCGACCGGTGGGGCGCATGGGTAACCTGCTGGTCAAGGCCAGCAAGACCGTGAGCCAGGCAAAACTGGAAAAGATGCTGCTGCAGGAGGCCAGGCGCCAGCACAAGCCCTTCGGTGTGATCATAGCCAAGGTATTCGGCGGTTCCACCAACACTTCAACCTACGGGTACCAGGCATTCAAGGGCAGGCCCGTGATCATCTACAAGGTGGATGCCAAAACCGGCAAAAAGACCCTTGTTCGGGGCGTGGATGTGGTGGGTACACCATTGGCCAGCATCGACAAAATCGTTGCAGCTTCCTCGACTTACGGTGTATTCAACGGCTTTTGCGGTGCCGAATCGGGCAGTGTACCCGTGTCCGCGATTGCACCGGCAATCCTGATGCGCGAGGTGGAATTACAACGCAGCCCTCAGCCCAAACAAAGGCCGCTGTTGCTGCCTCCACCGGGGACGGACAAATGAAATTTGAGTACTGTGCCACTACTGACCGGGGTCTGGTGCGTGAAAAGAACGAGGACAACCTCGTAGTGCTTCCGGAAGCACGGATTTTCGTGGTTGCAGACGGCATGGGAGGACACGTGGGCGGTGAAGTGGCCTCGTTTACAACCGTGGACACGATCCGTAAATACTACGAGACCCTGGACAGTTTAGAAGAGGACAAGTCCACGGGCGCCGAGTCTGTCAAAGAGGCCCTGGGTCTGCGTACCAAGGGCGAGGCCCACCTGTTCGAGGCAATCGAACAGGCCAACATGGCGGTGTACGAGGAAGGGTTGCTGCTGGACCCGGTGCACGGGGTCGGGACCACGATTGCAGCGGGCTATTTGCACGGCAGCACCATGTTTATCCTGTACAGCGGGGACTCCAGGGTGTACAGGCTGCGCCAGGGCAGGCTGAAACAGATTACAGAGGACCACTCCCTGTTAAATAAGTACTTGAAGGAAAAGAAGATCTCAGCAAAAGAGGCGGAGTACTTCCCATACAAAAACGTGATCCTCCAGGCACTCGGTTTGACGCCGAATTGCCAGGCCGAGGTCAGGCGGGTCAGGGTGCAACCCGGTGACCTGTACCTGTTTTGCACGGATGGCCTGACGGACATGGTCCACGACAGGGACATCCAGGATGCACTCAACAATATAAATGACATCAACGAACAGTGCAGCACGCTGGTAGATATGGCGTTGGCTGCAGGCGGTATGGATAATATCACGGTACTTATTGTAAGGATTTTGGGGGACTTGGATGACACAGACAACCATTGACAGGATTGCAAAACACGAAGGCCAGGAAGTCATCTTGCAGGGCTGGCTGTACCAGCGCAGGTCCAGCGGGAAAATCCACTTTTTGCAACTGCGGGATGGCACGGGAATCATCCAGTGCGTCATGGAAAAACGCCTGGTGCCAGAGGAGATGTTTCACCTGGCCGACCACCTGGGCCAGGAAACCGCGTTAAAGGTCACTGGCACGGTTCGCAAGGATGCGCGTTCGCCCATTGGCTATGAAATAGGCGTAAGCGGACTGGAGGTGATTTCGCCCAGCAACGACTATCCAATCACGCCCAAGGAACACGGCACTGCATTCTTGATGGACCATCGTCACTTGTGGCTGCGTTCGAAGCGGCAGTGGGCGATCATGCGGGTACGGGCCACGTTGATGCGTGCGATTCGGGATTTTCTGGATAACAACGGGTTTTTGGAGATAGATGCGCCCATACTGACACCGGCCGCGTGCGAGGGGACCACCACGCTGTTCGAAACCAGGTACTTCGACAAGAGTGCGTTTTTGTCACAAAGCGGACAGTTGTACAACGAGGTCACGGCCATGGCCTTCAGGAGGGTGTACTGTTTTGGCCCAACGTTCAGGGCGGAGAAATCCAAGACCAGGCGGCACTTGATGGAGTTTTGGATGGTGGAGCCCGAGATGGCATTCGCCGACCTGGACGAGGACATAGAGGTGGCCGAGGGCATGATCGAATACATCGTCACCCGGATACTCGATGAACGGGCGTACGAACTAAAGATCCTGGGGCGCGACATCGAACCCCTGAAACGGGTCAAGGCGCCATTCGTGCACCTGCATTACTCGGATGCGGTCGAGCAACTGCACAAACTGGGCAGTGACATCGAATGGGGCGACGACTTTGGCGGGGACGATGAAACCATGCTGACAAAACAGTACGACAAGCCAGTGGTGGTGCATCGTTACCCGGCCTCGTGCAAGGCCTTTTACATGGCCAGGGCACCGGAGGACGAACGGCTGACCCTCAGCGTGGATATCCTGGCGCCGGAGGGCTACGGCGAGATCGTGGGAGGCGGCCAGAGGGAAGCGGATTACGAGACCCTGAAAAAGGCTATCGAGGACGCAGGCCTGCCCGAGGACGCATTCGACTGGTACCTGGACCTGCGCAGGTACGGCTCGGTGCCTCATGCGGGATTCGGCCTGGGCGTGGAACGGACACTGGCGTGGATTTGCGGACTGCCGCACGTACGGGAAACGATCCCGTTCCCAAGGATGCTGGACCGGCTCAAACCGTGAAATGACTGATGGCTTAAAAAAGATAGGCAAATACACGATCCTGGAAAAACTGGGTGAAGGCGGGATGTCCCGGGTGTACAAGGCCGGTTTGCAGGGGCCTGCCGGATTCGAAAAACTATTTGCAATCAAGGTGTTGAACGCATCTGCGGCCAGGGACCCCCAGATGGTCAACATGTTCATGGACGAGGCCCGACTGGGTGCCAGGATGGTTCATCCCAACATCGTGCCCGTGCTGGATTTTGGCGAGGAGGCCGGCCAGGGTTATTTCATTGCCATGGAATACGTGTCCGGCATGAGCCTGGCCAAGGTCATGAAGCGGCGCTTCAAGCGGCGGCAGGCGGTGTTCGAAAAGGCCGAGATACTGTACGTGATGCAGCAGGTGTTGAAGGCGTTGGATTATGCGCACAATTTCAGGGGACCGGACAGGCGTAAGCAGGTGGTGGTGCACAGGGACGTGACGCCGGAAAATATCCTGATCGACGAAGCGGGCACGGTTAAATTGTGTGATTTCGGGATCGCAAAGGGCAGTTTCAGGTCCGACAAGACAAAAACGGGCATTGTAAAAGGCAAGATCGCGTATATTGCACCGGAAATAATGAAAGGGGCCAGTGCAACGCCTGCCGCGGATATATATTCCCTGGGCGTGGTCATGTTCGAGATGTTGAAGGGCGAGAGAGTGGGGTCCAGGCCGTTGCACCGTGAGGCGGTAGAGGCCTTGGAGTGCGATGACGAAATGAAGGATATCGTGATGCAGGCAACGGCCCAGGAGCCGGGACAGCGTTTTGCGAGTGCAGCGGCCATGCTGGGTGCGATCAATGCCCTGGGATTCGATGCGCTCGCCGCCGGACACAGCCTGGGTAAGTCGGCGGTCAAACGTCGCAGCAAGGCCGCAAAGTCCGCCACTGCCGTGTCCGGGACGACAAAAAAACACCGGGACCATGACAAAAATGTCATACCGGAAACAGGCAGGGATTCCACCCAAAAAAAGTCTGGTAATGACCACCATTTTACCGTAAAATTACTGGTGGTTATCTTGTTTTTATTGTTCGCTGCGGCATTGCTGCTGGCGCTTTTTGGAATCGAGTTACCAAAATAGGAGGAGACATGGCTATTGAAATGGATGCGTTGAAAAAGGCTGTCGAGGGTGTAAGGCACCCGGAAATCAATAACACGCTGGTGGAACTGGGGATGATCGATGACCTTGCCATTGACGAGGAGGGCAAAGTCCACTTTACACTGCTGGTGCCCATGATAGGGGTTCCTATCCGGGACATGCTGATCAACATGGTGGCGGAGGCGATCGCGGCCCTGGACCCGGACGTGGACATCGAGGTGGCGGTACGCGAGATGGATGAACAGCAAAAGGCGCATTTTTTTGACCTGTCGAAAAAGAACTGGGCGCTGTAGGCATGGGCGAATTCGAGCGACTACAACATGCGTTCCTGGACCAGGTCGTGCATTCCCTGGAATTGCTGATCGACCTCAAGACCGCGAAGCGCAACGGCGAGGAAAAGTGGCTGCATAATGATGGATTCGACGACATGATGCGCGAATCCACGAATCGCGCCGAGCAGTTGCGGTTGCAGGCCAGGGCCATGGGCAGGGTCTTTTCGTTTGACCACCTGGTTGCCCGGTTCGACCTGAGCCCGCTCGAGGCCAATGTACTGCTGCTGGCCTTGGCGCCCACGGTGGAACCTGAATTCAACGCCAGGGTCGGTAATTTTTACGGGGGCAGCCTGGACCTGATTACCATCGACTTTGCATTAAAATTGTTCCTGGATGACCGGATTGAACGTCTGGCAGCCTTGAAATATTTTACACCGGATGCAACCCTGTTCAAAAATGAGCTGCTGTACCTGCGTATGTATCGAAACACCTTCAATAATGCCGGTTTTCAGCACCACGCAATCATCATGCCGGAACACGTGGCGTCATACATAACCGGGCTTGAGGTCCTGGACAGGCTGTTGACCGGTTTCGCCACGATCAGAAACGAGGATGTATCCGAGGACAGGCTTTACATGGACCAGGTGGAAAAGCAGCGCGTCATAGACCTGGCAAAGGGTTGGGCCGCAGACGTGCAGCCAACAGAACCACTGGTGCTGGAGGTCGAAGGCAGGGCAGGCTCTGGTAAAACCCTGTTAAGCCGGGTACTGGCCTCGGTGATCCTGCGTCCTTTAATCAGGGTCGATACCGCAAAGATGGCCGAAACGGATGAGGATTTTTCCGAGGTGTCCCGCACCTTGTTTCACGAGGCCTGGATGCGGAACGCAGTGCTGGTGTTCGAGCATGCCGAATTCCTGTTCGGGCAAAAAAACCCCAGGCTGCCGTTGCTGTACGACGGGATCAGTCGATATCCTGGCATGGTGGTGTTGATAACCAGGGACCACTCCCAGTTGGACCCGGGGCTCGAAAGGGTGGTATCATACAGGGTGAAACTGGGCATGCCTTCCCAGGCGGACAGGTTGAAAATCTGGACCAACACCCTGGACCAGCAGGGAATCGAACTGTCCAAACTGGAACTCGCCAAACTGGCAAACACCTTTGAAATCACAGGTGCACAAATCGAGAACGCGGTCCGCATGGCCATAAATATTACGGCATCCAGGGGGCTTGAAACAACGGGTAAGGCGGAACTGGAGGAAGGCGCATATGCCCAGATTCGGGCCGAACTGGATGAGTACGCATTGAAACGGCGGGTTGACCTGTCGCTGGATGACCTGATCCTGCCGGAAACCGAGAAGGAGTCGGTCAGGCAGGTGATGGATGCGGCAAAAAACAGGACCTTCATTATGACACAGTGGGGGTTTGACCGCAGGCTCGTCACTGGCAAGGGCCTGGTGGTGATGTTCATCGGGGAACCCGGCACCGGTAAGACATTTTGTGCCGAGATCCTGGCATCGGAACTGGGCCAGGGGCTGTACCAGATCAGCATCCCCAGGATCATGAGCAAGTACATCGGCGAAACGGAAAAAAATATCGAACAGGTGTTCCAGCAGGCCAGGGCCACGAATTCGATCCTGCTGTTCGACGAGGCGGACGCCCTGTTTACCAAGCGTGTCAAGGTCCAGACATCGATAGATCGGTTTTCCAACATGGAGGTCAACCTGCTGTTGCAGGAGATCGAACGGTTCAACGGCATAGTCATCCTTACCAGCAACCTGGAAAAAAACATCGACAAGGCATTTGAACGACGGATTAACTTCAAGATCCGGTTCCCGTTCCCGGAGCCCAAATATCGCGCCCTGATATGGCAAACCCTGTTTCCCAGGGAATGTCCGCTGGCCGATGATATAGACTGGGAAACCATAGGTCAGAACTTCGAACTCTCGGGCGGTCACATCAAAAATGCCGTGTTAAAGGCCGCTTACATGGCTGCCAGGCACCGCAGACCCGTGTCCATGCAGGATATAATCAATGCCGCGGAGGCGGAGGCCAGGGCCGCTGGAAAATTGTTCCGCAGGCCCCAGGAAGAGGATTGATAAAGATCAAGAAAATCAAGTACTTGGAACTTGTTTTGTAATACTTTGATGTTAAAGGGCTTTTTGATGTCCCCCTTGTATCTTAACCAGTTAGGACAAACTGGCGGTTTTTTGTTTTTCACACGTGTACCGTAACCCATTGACGGCAAAAGGCCATAAAATAATCTAAAAAATTCGTTGAATTTTTTTTGGCAGGGGCCTAAAAATAGATTGTTGGACGAGTCGAATGGCTCCCTAAAAAAGTGGAGATGAAGTATAATGAAGCAGGAATGGGATACTGTACGCGATATTCTGAAGGCCCGACTCAGCAAGCACGAATTCGAGCAGTGGTTTGCCAATGCCAGGCCCTTGGAGTTTTCGGATACCAGGCTGGAGTTGGCAGTGGATGACGATTTCAGCATGAAATGGATCCGCAGTAATTACCTGGAACTGCTGAAGGATATTTTGTGGGAATTGTACGGGAAACACCTTGGTATAGAGGTATCTGTCAACAGGCATACCCCTCAACATGCCCAACAGCATGATAATACATCACGTACATGGGGACTGACCGGTCGTTACACGTTTGACCGTTTTGTTGCTGGTCCGTCCAATGAACTGGCGTTGACCGTGGCAAAGCAGGCTGCTGACCTGGATGCGAGTGCGTTTAACCCGCTGTTTATCCATGCAGGCGTGGGCATGGGCAAGACCCACCTGCTGCAGGCCATTGCCCACCAGGTGCTGGCACAGGGCAGGTTCAGGGCGCTTTACGTATCTGCGGAAACCCTGGTGAACGAGGTGATGAACGGGGTAAAGAATCACGACTTGAACGCTGTGAGACGCAAATACAGAGGCGAAACCGACATACTGATCGTGGACGACATCCAGTTCATTGCACGGTATCCAAAGGCCAATTTTGTGCAAAGTGAATTCTTTCATACATTCAACGAGTTACATGGATCCGGCAGGCGCATCGTGTTGAGTTCCGATATGCCACCTGGCGAATTACCCCAATTGGAAGAACGTTTGCGTTCGCGTTTCGAGTGGGGCCTGGTGGTGGAAATTGAGCCGCCGGACCGGGATACACGTTTGCGCATCGTACAGGAAAAAATCAGGCGCGAGGGCATAGACCTGGATCCCGATGTGATTGGGTTGATCGTGGACAGGTTTACCGGGTCTGTCAGGGAAATCGAAGGGGCTGTGAATAAATTAACCGCATACACCCTGGTCAGGCATGTCAAGGTTGATCTGACCACGGCCAGGCAATTGCTGCGACGTAATCTTGGTGGGCACGGAAAACAATTGACACTCGATACGGTTGCAAATGCCGTGGCCCAGCAGTTCGACATACCGGTTGCTGAATTGAGGGGCCGGTCCAGGCAGCGAAAGGTCGTACTGGCCAGGCATGTTGCCTATTTGGTGTCCAGGGATACAATGGATGCGCCATTGGTTGATATTGGGCGTTTTTATGGAAACCGAAATCATGCTACCGTGATATCGGGGTTACGATCCATTACCGGCAAGATCAAAACGGAACCGGAACTCGAAAGGGCTGTACGCCTGATGGAGGAAAGGCTGGCCAGGTGACTTTCGGATAACGGATCAGGCTTGTGATTCAGTGTCAGTGTGTGGGCGGGGATGGGGATTTCGATGTATCAGGTCACCTCCTGGCGTAAATCCCAAATTACCTGACTAAACTCAGCGGTGAAACTTCGCCTGACGGCTCGTTGTCACGAGCCTGCGGCCTTGGACAAGGCACAGCAAGCGGTCCATCTGCTTTGTCGTGCGTGTGCTTCGCAATGCTACGGTCACGCTCCCCTTGGTCGCTTCTGTGTATGCTCGACGTACCCGTTAGTACGCCTGCGCTCACTCTATCAGCCGTGTAGGTACGCAGAAAACAGGCTTAACTCCACGTATCTGAACCACTTTCTGCACCTTGTCCTCAAATTTGACAGGTAATTTGGGTCAGAATGGACGAGTTTGATCTACAAAAAAGAAGCATCTCCGGTTTACGTTATGTACGATAACCGGGCCTGACCCGGAATCAGGTACGATTTCCTTTACCTGGACCTGGCTGTGGTCAGTGGCCCAGCAGATATCCAGCGCGTTCCACAGGTCCAGTTTTTTCATTGCCACACCCTGGGAATTTTTCCATACCAGGGTGCCGTCCACATAGACCTTCAGGTAAGCCAGGCTTTCACCGAAACCATGGTCATCAAAATAATGGACACCCACCCTGTAACATTTCCCGTTGCTGAATACCTCGGGCTCCAGCACCTGGATTATTTCAGGCCCGGCTCCGTCCACGTCATCCCGGACCAGCGAGGGATTGGCATCCCGGTCCTGTTCGCTCCATAAGGGGTCAGGGTTGTTCCAATAGCAATCCCATATATTGGTGAAGTAACCCAGTCTGCCGCACTGGTCATTGTCCCCTGCATTCGGGTGCAAAAGGTGCAGGTCCATGTCGGAACCACAGTCCTTGGTAACAGGACACCTGTCCGTCTGGTCCTGGTCCGCAGGTGTATCCCAGGTCAATTCTATGCGTAATCCCTGCTGCGACAGCACGGCCAGGTATTTCTTTACCGGCCTGCTTTCGTTTCCTGCCTTGTCCGTGACCTTCAGCGTAAAATCATGGCGCCCTGGTTTGTCCAGGCACACCGAGGGTTCCCGTGCATCAGGTCCTGGCTCGTAGGTATCCCCGCCACTCCAACTCCAGGCGGCCAGTTCCTCGCCGCTTGATGCCACCCTGCTGTGATCGTGCAACTGGACCATGGTCCGGGCCGGCAGGATGTCGCCGCTTTCAACCGCTTTCGTGGTGCAGTTCTTCAGTTCCTGGGCATCCGGGTTGCAGGTGGGCGGGTCGCAAATCCTGGCCTCCATTGTGAAATCCGCCATAGGCAGGTCCACGGTCCGACCCTTCAGCATGATTTTGAATTCACCGGCATTGCTGGTTATCTGGATGTAACCCGTATTATTGGTCGGTGTCCCTGCAGGCGGGTGGAGGCGCGGTGTATAGGACACGCTCAACGTTACATCGCTGTTCGCTGGGATTTGTACCGGTGAGGCCTTCGTGGGCTTGTGATCCCAGGGCATCATGTCAATGGCGAATGCATTGGCCTGGTCCTGTTTCAGGGTGAGCCCTGTGATAGTCACGGCCTGGGTCCCGCAGGCGTATATGAGAAATTTTTGATCCACCGGTGGCGCCACCCAGTTTTCATCCCTTTTCAAGGTCCCAAAATCCACTTGTTGTGGGACTTTCAGGCACAGCATGGCACTATCCGCAGCGTCCGTGGCATCCAGAGCATCGGGCATAACCGATTTATCGCTCGTAAGCTCGCTGTCTTCGATGGTTTTACTGTCAGCCACTTCACCACTGGCAGCAATGTCCACGCCTTCTTCCTGGGAAAGTCCGTCCGGTCCCTGATTTATGTCCCCCTGGTCGCCCTGGATGGGTTCGATTGCGTCAATCTTTGAACCACTATTGCTGTTACTACAAGACGTGGGAACCCATACCATAAAAAACAAAAAAATCCAGATCTTTTTCATAACCACCCCTCCTGTTACAGAATACAAAAATCGCTTTTTTTTTCAAATCCCAAATTTTCTGTAAAAAGGTTTTAGTGTCATCGCAACTCCATATCCTCCAAACATGCTTTAGACCGCCCAATCTTCTTTGTAAATGATCCGTCTACCCAGGCTAATTCCGGAAGAACCTAAAAACCCTGGTGAAATCATCATATCCTACCAGGCGAAGGCCGTGGTCGTGGTGGTGGCACCTGGCAGCGAAGGCCCACAGGAATTCGAGGTGTTGCAGGACGGCAGGCCACTTAATACAATCGACCCGGATCTGGACACAATCCGGGAGGGCGAACGCACGATAGTCCGCTGCGATTATCCCAGGCTGTACAAGTTTGTCAGTAACCCGGAGCAGGAACGCCATGTCCTGATCTTGCGTACCAAATCCAGGGGGATATGCTTTTACCCCCTGAGTTTCATCAATGCCGCAATAGGTAACAGATAACTTTTTCCTGTCTATCCCGGTCAGTGATAATACGTCACCACTGCATCACACCTGTGCACGCACGGTCACAATGAAACTTGGGCCAGCCGGATTTTAATTCAGCTTTCTCTGGAATTGCTATGGAGTACAGGAAACCGTCCTGGGAGGGCACGCACAGGTAACCATGTCCATTTAACGCATCAATGGCATTTACTGAACCGGATATCTTCCCCCCTAATGCTTGTGACCAAAGAAGACTGCCATCGTCTTTGTACGCGTACAAAGTGCCGTCATCACTGCCAACGAAAATGTTACCGTTCTCGATAATCAGAGGTGTACCCTCTATGGCCTGACCCGAAGCCTTGTGCCACACAATATGACCATCGGTGGCATCAAGGGCGTACAGCGTACCGTTTTCAGTGCCCACATAGACCCGAAGAGGGGTCTTCTGGCCGTCATTTGAAGCGGTTACTGCCGGTCCGGCGGATACCTTGGAATCCAGTTGCGTGGCCCATTTCTGGGTGCCACCCGCGTTGATTGCATACAGGTTTTTGTCATCGCTGCCCACGTAGATTACATAAGAAGTAGGGTCATTGGGGTCACCTATCAGGGCTGGCGAACTGCGCACGGGACCGCCCGTCGAAAAGGCCCATATCCGGGTGCCATCCTTGTTGATTGCATACAATTTGCTGTCATCGCTGCCTACGTAAACCCTACCATTAAGGTCTACGGCCGGGGAGCTCTCTATGCTGCCGGAAGTGGGAAACTTCCATCTCAGCGTACCATCTTGGGCCTTAAGTGCATACAGATTATTATCAAGGCTGCCAATATAGACATTACCATAATCCACGGCAGGGGACGCTGATATCTGACCAGAGACTTTGCTGTAACTCCATTTCAATTCAGGGTGATTATTGGGCGATTGGACTGCAATAAGCTTACCACTGTGACAGGCTACAATAACATAACCACCAAAATAATAAGCAGGTGTGTTTTCCGCCAGACACCCAAGATTATATTTCCACTGAAGCGTACCATCATCCCCCTTGACTGCATAGAGGTATTTATCGCCGCCGACAAAATAAACATCAAATCCGGCAGCTGCGGCCCCTCCTTTTATGGACCCGTTGGTTTTGATTTTCACGGCCGTGTAGTGGTTTACGCAGTGGCCGTAATTTGAACACAAAAGACCGGAGCCACATTGCCCACAAGACAATGTTTTTCCACCGCATCCGTCGTCCCAGATACCGCATTCCTTGCCCAGATCAGTGCAAGTCTGGGGTTTACAAGCCTTGCCACCATAACAGACCTTCCCGTTGCCCAGGTCATGTCCATCACCCAGGTAGGTCCAGGCCTTCTGGTTATCCGTCGGTGAACAGGTATTGCACGGATTCGATGGGTCGACATCCCCGCTGCTATAACACGTGCCATCTATCAAGCAGTTCGATGCCCCCAATGCATGCTGGCATTTCCCAGCATTGTCGCAGGAATCCTGGGTGCACGTCAATGAATCGTCGCATTTTCCGCATTGCACCTTTCCACCGCACCCGTCGTCCCAGTCACCGCATTCCTTGCCCAATTCAGCACAGGTCTGGGGTATGCATACATCCGCCACATGATTCCCTTCGTCTTCTGAAGTATCCAGGTCTTCAGGTACCTCCGCATCGCCCGTGTCGGCAATAACCTCATCCGATAACACATCACCAGGGGCCTGGTCACCGATGATTTCATGCTGGTGTACATCCCCGGGGCCGATGTCACGAACACCATCCACTTCCATATACAGCAGGTCCTCTCTCTGGATGGTATCCTGCACATCCATCTTTGATTCGAACACGTCCTTTAATGCGGTTTTCAATACACATAATCCCTGGGCCTGGTTACATACCTGGCCGGGGGGGCAGTCCGAATCCTTGGCACATTTGAACTGTTTGTTTGAAAGGTCAGCCAGGCACCCTGTCATTACAATACCAACCAGAAAAAGAACATTCCATTTCAGCCCTGCCATGGGTTCCTTCCCTCCTCAAAATTCCGTGGTATAGCCAAACACCATTCCACCACGTACCGGGGCAACACTAACCATGCCCTTTGGGTGCTCCGGTATCAGCAAACCTGCCAGGATCAATCCTGCCGACACCCCATACAGCCCTCCGGCCACGTAGTACTTGACCTTTGCCGCATCCTGCCTGGATTTGGCCTCCGGGTACGTACCGCTGGTATCCTTGCCCTGGACGAATCCCCAGACGTTCATGCCTATGGCAAGGGCACCGATCCCCACACCAGTCCACAATAAGGCTTGTTTCAACACATGCCTGGATCGCACGGGCTGCACCGGTTTTCTTATAGTCATCCCGGTTTCTGTCTTACGCCCCACCTGAACCCTTCCTGTCTTTTTCGCCGCATTTTCTGCCTGAATCAACCTCTTCATTTCCCGAACCTTGGCCTGGACCTCGGTGCGCTTGGAAGGGGGAATGTCCATATTCAGCATCTCCTTGAACAGGGACAAGGCCTCGTTGATATGTCCCAATTTTTCCTGGCACCGTGCCATACCCCACACATACACGGCCTTCTCAGGTTCCAGTGTGTGTGCCTGTTCGAACCATTTCAGGGCATCCGCATAACGGGCAGCCTTCCATGCCTGCACTGCCCTGATTGCAAACCCGTTAGCCGTGGTCTGGGCCTGGAGCCTTACCCCAAAGACGGTAATCACAATTATTGAAAACAACACAACGCCTTTTTTCATGCCACCTCCGGATAAACATTCACTAATCGTATCACAATTCAACCATCACAACCATGGAATGTTGCCTTTTCTCGCAGGTTTTTTCTGTGCAGGCTCATCGAGTGCCTTCCACAGGTTTGGCGTGGCCCGATGTTTCGTTACCTGTCCCCGGGATCGAGGTTGTAAAGTGCCGGATTCATGCGAAGTGACCTTTTCGGTTACAGCCTTTTTGCGTCGTATCACCACCTTTCGTGGCCGGCCGGCTCTGGTTTCGAACACTACGACCATGGGCCTACGCTTGCTTTGCCATAAATCCGTGGCCATTGCCCGAAGTCGGGGTATGACGACATTGGACGATGCCATGGCTGTACTCGATGCGGTAGCGGGTGTTTTGCGTTCCTTTCTGCCTGTACCTGAAAGCCAGAACAACACGCCCCCTGCCAGGGCAGCCAGTAGAATGCCAATCACTATGAACGGCCCTTTTGATGTGCGTCTTGGTGTATCGGTCTCCTCGATCGAAGAATCCTCGTGCTTCTCTCGTCTTACGGTGGGCGTGGTTCCCTGCCTGACCCGTGTTTTGATCCTGGATGACCCCAGACCCTTGCCCACACTCAATCCAACCGGTGCGGTTGACGTGTCCAACTCGGTCAGCACATCTTCCAGGGCATCCAACATGTCCAGGGCATCATTAAACCGCTCATCCTGGTTGATCGCCATTGCCTTTTTTAGAAATTTTTTCAGAACCGGCGGCCACTTTTCCGCCTCTGGTATGGCAAAGGGGTCAAAGTCCGGGTTGACCTTGTTCCAGATAATTTCCCTGTAATTCGCCCCTGTAAAGGGCCTGACCCCGGCAAAGGTTTCGAACAGCATGACCCCGACCGCATACAGGTCCGAGGCAGGGCTGACCCGGGCATCCTTTGATGCGAACATCGTCTGTTCCGGGGCCATGTAGTAGGGTGTTCCCAGGAAACTACCCGTGTGGGACAGGTCCGTGTTGAACCCTTCGATGTTTTCCAGCGCCTTGGCCAGGCCGAAGTCCAGGATCTTCACATGCAGGGGGTTGCCCTCGATGGGTACCACCATGATGTTTTCAGGCTTGATGTCACGGTGGATCAAACCCTGCTTGTGAGCGGCATACAACCCGGTCAGGACCTGGGAAAATAATATGTCCACATCCTCTATGGTGATCTTCTGTCCCTGGTTACGTTTATCCTGGAACCACTCACGCAAAGTGATTCCACCTTTGAGGTACTCCATTACCATGATGGGCGTGGGCTGTCCCTGTATATCGATGAGCGCGAAATCGTGTAGTCGAATGACATTGGGATGCCCCAACAGGGACATGGCCTTTGCCTCGCGGAAAAAGCGTTCCTCCACCTCCTTGTTCACGTTGACCTGGGTTAGCAACTTGAGCGCCACCTCGCGCATCAGGGGTTTTTGCAGGGCCAGGTAAACCGCACCCATGCCACCGGCCCCCAGCTTTTTTACCAGCAGATACCTGTCCAGAACCAGTCCGATCCTGGGGTCCAGACCCTGCGGCAGACCTTTTTTCGGAAAATACTCAACAGGTATCAGGTTGTACCCATGTACCTGACAGGCCTTTTCAGGGCATGGCGTGAAAAATGAGTCCCCCCTTCCCCCACAATGGGGACAAATACCTTCCTGTGACACCGATTCATTCATCATTCCTCTTTGTTATTATGGTGCAAATCCTTTTGGCCTGTCAAGCAAATCCCGAATTCCCAAATTACCGGACAAATTTGAGGACAAAGGGTGCGGCAAGTGGTTCAGATACCAGGAGTTAAGCCTGTTTGAGCGCAGGCGTGGTTCTGCGCATCCGTGGATGCTTTAATTCATTGCGCCTTTGACGCAATGACCCACAGCGCTACGTTGAGCATACACAGGTGCAAACGACAAAGTAGATGGGCCGCTTGCGGTGCCCGACTGCCGAATTCATCGACCTCTTGTGCCAGTCGTCAGGGCCAAAGTCGGACCCGTTTGTGTGGGGTGGTGGGGAAGAAGACCGTGCATGATTCGTATAGGGGCGAGTTCTAAACCCGCCCTGAAATTACCATCAAATCAACATCCTCTGGAAGCCAGCGATTCCAGGGCGGATAATTTCAACACCCTCGGCCTCGCCTGGCCGTTCAGGCTCAATACGTCCCGGCACGTTGTGTCAGGTTTGCTGATATTTTGCCAGTAATCTTTTGATTGTTTTAATAAATTGTTGGTTGTCGAACGGTTTGGGAATATAGTCGTCCATTCCGGCATCAATGCAGCGTTGCCTGTCTTCGGCCATGGCTGCGGCGGTCAGGGCGACCACCGGTGTCCTGGGTATGTGATTTGTTTCCTCAAATGTACGAATTCCCCTGGTACACTCGTAACCATCCATTACAGGCATTTGCACGTCCATCAAGACCAAATCAAATTGTCCCTTTGTAAATGCCTGCAGGCCTTCCAAACCGTTATTTGCGGATTCCACCTGATACCCCTCCTGTTCCAACAGTAACCAGGCCAGTTTCAGGATAAGCGGATTGTCCTCTACTAACAATACTTTTACTTTATGGTCCGTGGTATTGCGTTTTGGCTTTGGTAAGAGCAATGTGTTTGTATGTTGCTGGACCTCTTTACCGTCATCCACTATCCCTTTTAGGGTTTTCCATAAATCCGACCATCGGACAGGTTTCATCAGGATGCCGTGGATAAAATCAGGTTCGTCGCCCATATCCTCACGTTGAAATGCCGGAATCATCATGCACATGGGATGTTCACCATACAGTTCTTTGACCTTGTGCGCCAGCTCCTCACCCGTCATATCAGGCAGGGTGTGGTTGAAAATAATTATGGGAACCCCTGTATCATCCTGAGGGTCCTCCAATGCATCCAGGGCATCCTTGCCAGTGCTTACCACATTTAGACTGAATCCCCAATACGAAAGCATGCGTTCCAAGGCCCGTGCTGCTGGTCCCAGCGGTTCAACCACCACCACATGCCTGCCCTTGCCATCCAGTGGAAACATTTCATCATTCTGCCCGTCATCGTATTTTTTCAGTGCTACTGAAAATCGGAATGTGGAGCCCCGGTTAGGTGTGCTGTTGACTCTCAACCTGCCGTCCATCATGGACACCAGCCTGGATGATATGGACAGCCCCAGCCCTGTTCCACCCCTGCTTCGTGTAATCGACCCGTCAGCCTGGGTGAACCGGTCGAATATGATGCGTTGCTTGTCGTACGGGATACCTATGCCGGTGTCCGTCACCTCAAATCCGATTCGTATCCTGGTTTCCAGGACCGATTCCACATCCGCCTTTACCAGAATCCATCCCTTTTCTGTGAACTTGGTGGCATTGCCCACCAGGTTTACCAGTACTTGTCGGATGCGCAGTTTATCCCCAACCACAGGCTGCATCAGTTCGGGGGAAATGTTGCAGATCACCTCGATACCCTTTTCCTGGGCCTGAAATGCAAGTCCGCGAATACTTTGCTCTATTTCCTCGAGCAGGTTGAAAGGACGTTCATCCAGTACTAATTTCCCGGCCTCAACCTTGGCAAAATCCAGTATGTCATTCAGCAGGCATAGCAGTGAATTCGCCGAGGCCTTCACATCCATCAAGTATTCCCGTACCCTGTTGCTGGGTTCGGCATCCAGGGCCAGGTCAGTCATGCCGATGATCGCGTTCATTGGGGTCCGAAATTCGTGGCTGATGTTGGCCAGGAACTCGCTTTTGGCCTGGTTGGCCGCTTCGGCCGCCTCCCTGGATACAACCGCATCGTCGAGTCTCTCCAGCATCCGGTTGAAGGTGCGTGTCAATTCCGCGATTTCATCGTAACCCTTTACGGGCACACGTTGCTTCAGGTCCCGTTGTGTCTCAATATGGGCCGCAATTTTGCGCAGGCGTATGATAGGCCGCGTCAAAAGTCCACCCAGGAACAAGGCCATGACCAGGGCACCCAACATCACCAGGAACCCTATACCCAGGCCCATCGCCCAGTTTTCCCACCTGATTTCATTACGATTTTTCATGGAAAAGCCCACAACCTCGCGACCCACCACCTCACCGGCAGGATTATATATTGGATACACCGAGAAAAATATGTCACCCTTTACGTCCCGGGTTTTTACATGTTGGAATTGTCGTGCTAATTCTGTCTTTTTCAGGTTGATCCCCCTCGCCTTTTGAATAAACAGGTGCCCCTTGGCGTCATACACGGCCGCGTATTTTACGTCCGGATTTGCCATCAGGCTGTTTATAAGGTCAGCGGCGTTGTCTTTGCGGTTGAATTCGATGGCCGGTGCCATCTGGTATGCCAGTAGCCTGAGTGTTGCGGCCTCGCCGTGCTCGATCGCATTCCAGGACTCCCGGTTCATCCTGGCTGACGATTCCAGCACCAGAACCAGCGTGGTAAAGCCTGCCAGCACGGTCATGGCCAGGACCAGTTTGGCCCGGATGGAGAACAAAAAACGCCTGTAGCCGTGCAGAATTATGCGATCCGTCACCCTGCGTATGTCACTCATGACTATGCCCCTTGTGACGGATTTCCACTAATTGCAACAGCCTGGAAGAAAACATGGCGTCTTCTGCGCGTGCTGCCTCCTCGTTTATGATAATTCTGGGTCTTGGGTCCTGTACAAGCACCGTCAGTGTTACACCCAGGTCAATATAGTGCTCGGTGCCTGACATGCTGATTATACTGCGCTGGCGTGTGTGTTTCAGGGCACGCCGTACATCCTTGTCAGCGATACCCGGGGCCACGTACAGCGCAGCCAGGTGCTTGCCTATCAATACGTCCATCCGGGGGTCATCCATCAATGGGATCGCACTAATTTTGATGGGCCTGCCCATGAATTTCATCTGCCGGGCCTGGTCCTCCAGTGTCTGGACTACGGCCGAAGACGTAAGCACGGACTTGGAATTCGCCGGGTCGAACAAAACACCAACCACCATTGGCAGGTCCTTTTTTTGTTTCTGAAGCCCCTTTTCATAAGTCAGTGCCCTCATCAGGATCTTCAATTGCAATCCCAGGTAGCCGGTTTTTTCCTCCTGCGGGACCTTGGCCTGTAAAGGGGTACCGGATACCAATATTATAAGCATGGCGGATATTACACACAATGCATGGAAACCCCTTGCGCCAACCGCGCTCACCGGGATTCCATGTATGTGCCCCGAATGCATCATAAATTCGGTGTCTCCCCGTTTGTGCAAACCGTACCGTCCGGTTTGCGACACCCTGTGGCGACTATGTGTCCCTGGGCATCCACCCCCCACAGTTCTATATCGGACATCACATCCCCGTGTTTATCAAAGTCAACAGGCCCTGATGCACCGTCGTAATTGATGGCCGTCTTGCCATCGGATACATACTTTAACACTTGTGACCAGCCTCCGGGGCCCACCCTTGGCCCTGACATGGTGTTCGAAGCCATTCGGTTCCTGACTTCCGTGCCATCGTCCGGGTCCTTGGCCAGTTCCATGGCGAGCGCCACCAGGTAGGTTGCATCGTACGTATTTGCCCCGAAACTGCCCGGTTCCTCGCCCCACTGGGTTTTATAGGCGTGGACGAACAGGTCGTGTTCCTTGCCGTACGGCAGGAAGGGGGCGGTACCAAAGGAATCCTTGAAGGGCGCAGGTCCCCCGACCTTGTCCACGAGACTCGGGTCTTTTATGCCATCGGTCAGCAGCCACCTGACGTGTAGTCCCAGGTTTGTTGCGGCCTTTATGATCGATGCGCCGTCGTTTACAAACGAAATCAACAGGACTGCGCCTGGTGAGCGTTTCTGGATTGCATTGGCCACTGTTCCTGCATTAAACGTGACGTCGTTGTAGGCCATGGAATCGCTGTGTCCGCCGAGTTCCTTGAATTTTTTGCTGAATGTGGCACTCAGTCCCTGCCCGTAGTCGTCATTGCGAAATACAATCATCACGTCACGAATGCCCTTTTCGTAGGCCACGATGGCCATAACAGCGCCCTGGAAGTCATCGGACATGGCCGTACGGAACACGAATCCCTTGTCTTGTAACAACGTCAGTTTTGGTGAGGTGGCAGAAGGTGAAACCATGACCTTCTTTGCAGCGATTACCTCCGGTGCGGCGGACAGGGTATCGGCACTGGCACACGGTCCGACTATGCCGTCAACCACTGGAATATGAGCCAGTTCGCGTATTACGTCCCCGGATGTCACCACCTCGTCACGGGTATCGCAACGAACCAGTCCCACCGGGTGGCCATGAACCCCGCCTGACCGATTGATTTCATCAACCGCCAGCGCCGCTGATTGTTCGAGGCTTTTGGCAAAGGCTGCCAGCGCACCGGTGTAAGGAAAGGCGACGCCGATATAATAGTATCCGGGCGTCAGAACGGAACACATGTGCAGTCCTGGTACGGCACGGGAGCCGGATGCCTGATGTCCTCCTGTACTGCTTCCGCATCCTGCAACTATCAGAAAAATCGTAATCCCGGCGATGACCTTTGCGAAATGTCCAGTTCCTTTCATTGTGAAACAAGCCTCCTCCCCTGCGCTCCGTGTCAAAAACGTTGCTCGCAACGCAGGAAAAATTCCGGACCGATACCAGGGATATCGATCCCGCCCACGCCAGGGTCCACGCGTGTATTAGGGGCATACCTGATGCCCGCGGCAAGCACGGTTTCCTTGCCAGACCACCGCAGTCCCAGTGAGGATACGGTGATGCTGCCCATGAAATAACCCCCAAGGGTGTACGTTTTGCCCAGGCTCGTGCTGTTGTACAGCAGGTTGTTTACCAGGGATGCGGGCCTGGCACCCACGTAATTGACCTGGAGGTTTACGTTGACGTGACCCTCGGGCACCCTTAGGTTTATACCGCCGTTTACCATCAGGCGTGGGTACTGGCCGAGCCCAATCCTGTCGTTGAAGATCGATACGGCCCACAGTGCATCCGTTTCATTGGGTAAGCGCCTGGGGTGTATGTAACCACCTAACACGTAACTTGCGTTTGCGAACAGTGACAACCGCTGTTTCCACGCCCATGACACCTGGCCTTCCAGGCCGTAAACCCGGCCGTTGGCATTACGGCTGTGCACGGAACTGCCCTGCAGGTATGAAAACACCATGTCATGGATCCAGGTGTAGTAAAAATCCGCATACACGTGAAGTCCGGACACAGGTTTCGTGCCAAACAGGAAATCAATGGTTTCCGCGGTTTGGGGCAGCAATTTGGGATTCCCTTTGGACCCGACGATCGTGGTCTGGTTGTGGTACAACTGGTAAGGCGAAGGCGGTCTGAATGAGGACCCGTAGATGGCCTTGATGTAAATGCCACCCACGCCAGGTTGCCATGTGATGCCTGCACGGTTCGAAAAGCGTACTTTGCCACGTCCGTTTTTTGACCATGCACAGGCCCAGTCATCCGAATTGCAACCGATCACGCTGTTGTAGTCCATGCGCGTGCCCAGTGTAAAAAATAATCCTTTCAACGGCGTGTATGCGCCCTGTACATAGGCCCCGAAATTCGTAAAATTTTTGTTTCCGAAGCCCGGCTCGTTGTATGTATTGCCGGTTTTTGTGTTTACCACCTCCATGGTGAGCAGGTTTTCCCGGTCCACGCTCAGGTCCAGTCCGGCCGATATGAAATCACCCTTGGCGAACATGTACGATCCCTCCACCGCGCTGTCCACGGCCAGGTATCCAAAGCGCCTGCGTTTGTATGAGTCCGGTGTAAGCGGGTCCATCAGGTGGTCCGAGGTAGGCCTGCCACCCGAAACTGTGACCGAGGCCGAAACCCCCGGGCCTGAGGTTTTGGGGGTCAAGGTGTACCTGAGCCTGGCAAAGCCGTTGAGGTAGGTGACCCTGTTTGCATGCGTAAGCGCTGAATATTCCTGGAATTCGCCATAGTGGTCCATGTACTGAATGTTGCCGTCCAGGGAAATGGTCCCCTTTTTACCGAACGAGTACGATGTTATCAGGTACCCGCTGGCCTCCTGGCCCATATCGTTAGCACTGGGGGAGTTCAGTAGCAGGCGTTCACGTGTCGCCGGGTCCCATCCTGGCGATGGCCAGCCCTTCTGGACCGGGTAACTGGAAGGGTCCTCCTTGTGGAATTTTTGTGCTGCCATGTCAGCCACGCCAGGCAGGGCAAGCCCTGAGCGATCCGCCCGGTGAAAGGAACCGGCTGCAAAATACCTGAAATTGCCGAAGGTGCCCCCGCTGTATGCCGATACGCTGCCCCCCGGGTCCTGGTGGAATTCGTTTGATGTGTAAGTGAATTCCCCCGCCACCGCGTTACGCCTGGGCGACTCCGAACCGTCGAAGGTGATGATATTGACCACCCCTAAAAATGCATTCGCCCCGTAGAGGGCCGAACCAGGGCCGCGGACCACCTCGATACGCTTGACCGCTTCGATCGGTACAAGCGACCGTCCCAGGAAATTTGCGCCCAGTGGCCGAAAGTCCACTGGCTGGCCGTTCAGCATCACTTTGATCGTGTCATTGGGCGTCTCGAAGTCACCGAATACACCACGCACGCCAATATGCTGATAAGTGTGGTCGTTGATTATCGATATGCCAGGTACGGAGCGCAAGGCGTCGGCCACGCTTTTGTAGCCGCGTTCGCGGATCTGGCGTGCCGTGATCACCGTTATAATGGCCGGGGCGTTTTCAATACACTGTTTATGCCGGGTTGCTGTAATCACCATGGACAGCAGTTTTTTCAGGTCCAGTTGTTGATAATCAGTAGGTTTTGGGGATGGCTGGCCACCCTGTTGTGCTGTTTTTGCCTGGGCCGGATGAGGTAAAATCCAGATAAAGATACCCGCAAACAAAATGGAAACCAGCCATTGTTTCCGTAAAACCGTCATCGTCCCACAACCACCTTGTTAACAGGCACCTGTTTATAATCTCAAATAGGAAAACAATCCTTATTTTTAATTTTTACAACGCATTGTCGTATTTGTCAAATTCTACCAAATTACCTGCCTGAATTCGGCAGTCGGTTGCAGCAAGCGGTCCGTCTGCTTCGTGGTTTTCGCCTGTGTCAGTACAATGTTGTTGAAAATGTCCTTCCTGGGAGCGCCGGCTTCCAGCCGGTATCTTGGATTATCTTTGTATTTCAAACTATTACAAAACATACGAATTTCCGAATTCGTCACTAAATCCATCAAATCAACACCCTTGGCACGCCTCCGCTCAAATGGGCTCAACTCATTGCATTTGAACCACTTTCAGCGACCATTGTCCTCAAATTTGACAGATAATTTGACAGGTGATTTGGGTTCTTGTCAAAAACTTGCGACCAGGATATATTGTAGATATGGATTCGCCTCGCATATTAGGCCTGTTGTTTACGCCGGGCATGACCATCGATATCTGGAAGAAAAAAGGCTTATTGTCGCGTGAACTGGATTACTACAAGGAACTAAACCGTAGTTGTCCGATTTTTGACGAGATATGGTTTTTCACCTGGGATACGGAGGTTCCCCGTGATTTGGACGATATACTGAGGCCCCTGAAAATCCGTGTGATCCCCAGGCCAAAGTGGGTCGGCGGATGGTGGTACGGGTTGTTTTTGCCCCTGTTGCAGGCCCGCAAATTGCGCCGGGTATCCGTGATGCGTTCCCAGCGTGTCCTGGGTGGTGCCTTGCTGCCCATGGTGCGATTGGCACATGGCGTGCCTACGTTGCTGAGGGGCGGTTTTTTGCCCAGTGAGGCGCCAAACAGGCGTGACCATCCGTTATGGCGCCAGGTACTGTATCGAATCCATGACTGGACCGCCTATTCGTTGAATACGTACGTGGCTGCAACCAGCCCCCACGAACGGGATCACGTGCGCATGGTGCTTCACGTGATACGTCCTGATATTCCCGTGATGCCAAACTACGTGGATACCGATAAGTTTGCCCCAAATGGGCCACGTGAACCGGGGTATGTCCTTTTTGTAGGCAGGGTTCATCCCGAAAAACGCATAGACCAACTGATGCGTGCCGTTTCCCTGGTCCCTGGCGCTCACCTGCACGTGGTTGGCGATGGCCCTCACCGCAGGGAACTCGAGGCATTGGCAAGGGACCTGTCACTGGACGTGGAATTCACGGGTTTCGTTGATCACGACAAATTGCCGGAATACTATGCAAAGGCCTCTGTATTTGTGCAACCCTCTGCCTCGGACGGTAACCCCAAGAACCTCCTGGAGGCCATGGCTTGTGGTGTGCCGTGCATTGCAACGGACATGCCGGCAATGAGCGACATGGCCAAAAACGAGGTAGAGGCCTTGTTGATCGATATTAATCCGGAAAATATCGCACAGGCGATCCGGCGTGTGCTGAACGACCAGGAACTGGCCGCGTCCTTGTCCCGTAATGCCAGGAAACGTGCGCTTGCCCAGTGGAGCCTGCATTCCGAGGTGGAAAAGCACTGTCGGCTGTACAGGGAAGCAATGGGATTGTCTGGCCATCAGTAACAATATTTGGCTCTTCCGGGATTGGCCTGGGTGGTGGCCGACACCAAAGGCCAAAAGTGCTTAAAAATCCCATCCCCGTCATCACTGTCACTGAATTCGTGGCCGTGACCGTTGACCGAGGCCGAGGCCGAGGCCGTGGCCGTGACCGTTGGCCGAGTCCGTGGCAGTGTGATCCCGGTGAAAATGAAAGCCGTGGAGCGCAGGCGGCCTCCCGGGATCGCCGGCTTCCAGCCGGCCTTTCCATGGCGGTGACGGAAGCCGTGGAGCGCAGGCGGCCTCGCCTGCTTGTTTCGCGGGCGTCCCGCCCGCCTTTCCGTGGTCCGTTGGCCGTTGACCGTGGCCGAGGCCGTGGGGTTCGTTACG